>AYSC01000007.1 GCA_000503195.1 Blastomonas sp. CACIA14H2 | reverse complement strand
GGGCATCGGCGCCTCGCGCGCGGCGGTGGACGCAGGCTATGTCCCCAACGACTATCAGGTCGGCCAGACCGGCAAGATCGTCGCGCCGGAAGTCTATGTCGCGGTCGGCATCTCGGGCGCGATCCAGCACCTTGCGGGCATGAAGGACAGCAAGACCATCATCGCCATCAACAAGGACGAGGACGCCCCGATCTTCCAGGTGGCAGACATCGGCCTGGTCGCGGACCTGTTCACCGCGGTGCCGGAACTGACCGGAAAGCTGTGATCGGCTGATCCGGTTCGGAATTTGCGAAAACCCCGGCGGGCGACCGCCGGGGTTTTTGTTTTACGTATCGTGCTGCCAGTCGCCTCGATCGTCACCCTGAACTTGGCTCAGGGGCCATTTATCCCCGCGCGGCTCAGGCCTGTTAGGCATGATGGGTCCTGAAACAAGTTCAGGATGACATTGGGGTGATCCGACGGGTAGCGCGGGGGCTTCGACAGGCTCAGGCCGAGCGGAGGTGACGGTGTCGGTCCAAGTTGGAGCCGCCACCCTCTTCCATTCCTCCCATTCACCTGATAGCCCTTTACCCACCGGGGCAGGGCGAACCCCCGGTCAGGTGCTTTCAGCTCCCAAGCTTTGCCGTTCATGGCAATCCGCGCCAAGGCGCGGAGGAACGGTTGCGGGGTTTATGACGAGCGAACATCCGACATTTAGGGAAAGCGTGCGCGTCTTCGCGCGGATCGGTCTGCTCAGCTTTGGCGGGCCGGCGGGGCAGATCGCGCTGATGCATGACGAGCTGGTGGACAAGCGCCGCTGGATCGAGGAGCCGCAATTCCTGCACGCGCTCAATTTCTGCCATCTGCTGCCGGGGCCCGAGGCGCAGCAGCTGGCGACCTATATCGGCTGGCGGCTGCACGGGCTTCGCGGCGGGCTGATGGCGGGAACCTTGTTCCTGCTGCCCGGCGTCGCGATCATCCTGGCGCTGTCGATGCTCTATGTCGCTGCAGCGGGGCTTGACTGGTTCGCGGCGCTGTTCCTGGGGATCAAGGCGGCGGTGCTCGCGGTCGTGGTGCAGGCGCTGCTGCGGATCGCGGGGCGCGCGCTCGACACGGGGTTCAAGCGCGCGCTGGCGGCTATCGCGTTCGTCGCGCTGGCGCTGTTCGATCTGCCGTTTCCGTTGGTGGTGCTGGGGGCGGGGCTAGCCGGATGGCACGCCGCGACTTGGCGGCCGGGCTGGCTGGCGCTGAAAGCCGGCGGGCAGGGCGAAGACGCGGCGCCGCGCCCGTCGATCGCCGCCACCTTGCGCACGATTGCGGCATGGGGCGCCATCTGGGCGCTGCCACTGCTCACCATCTGGGTCACCCTGGGCGACGATCATGTGCTGATGCAGGTCGGGCTCTTCTTCTCGCAGCTCGCGATCGTGACCTTTGGCGGCGCCTATGCGGTGCTCGCCTATATGGCGCAGGAAGCGGTGCAGGGCTTCGGCTGGCTGAGCGCGGGCGAAATGGCCGACGGGCTGGGCCTGGCGGAGACGACGCCGGGGCCGCTGATCCTGGTGACGCAGTTCGTCGGCTTTCTCGCGGCCTATCGTGATGCCGCACCGTTCACGCCGCTGGTCGCCGGGGTGCTCGGCGCGCTGGTGACCTTGTGGGTGACCTTTGCGCCGTGCTTCCTGTGGATCTTCACCTTCGCGCCGTGGATCGACCGGCTGCAGCACGCGCGGCGGCTGAAGGGAACGCTCGCGGCGATCACCGCGTCGGTGGTGGGCGTCATCGCCAATCTCAGCCTTTGGTTCGCACTGCATGTGATTTTCCGCGAAGTATCGGAGAGACGCCTGGGCCCGTTGCGGTTCGACTGGCCCGAGCCCTTGTCGCTCAACTGGCTGGCGCTGTGTCTCGCGGTGCTCGCGATGGTCCATCTGCTCAGGCTCAGGCGCCCGGTGATCGAAGTTCTGGCGCTGGCGGCTGGCCTGGGTCTGATGGTCGGCCTGTTCATTTAAAGCGCTAGAAACCTGAACATTCGCTGTCAGGCCAATTCAGGCTCGCAACAGCGGCGAATCGGTACACCTGTTCCTGCCCGCCAGCCTTGGCGGAATGGTTGGAAGGAACGGGACCATGGCAAAGTTCAAAGCAATTCTCGGGTCGGCGCTGCTGATCGGTGCAGCGACCCTTTCGGCTGCGAGCCCTGCCGCAGCGCAGTGGCACGGCGGAGGCCCTGGCTGGGGCGGCGGAGGCGGCTGGGGCGGGCGCGGCGATCGCGCGGTGAACCAGTGCGTGCGCGCCGCCGAGATCGAAGCGCGTCGCTTCGGCCGCTTTGCTCGCGTCACCGACGTTCGCGATATCGACCGCACCCGTTTCGGCCTGCGCGTGCAGGGCCGTATCGTGGTGTATGGCGGACGCTGGCGCGGCGGGGCCGATCGCGGTCGCTTCACCTGTTTCGTGGATCGGGGCCGGGTGTATGATGTGCGTCTCAGCGGGCTCGGCAATTTCCGCTAGGATTCAGGTCTCACCTCTTGCTCCCTGGCGGTTCAGCCTGGTGACAGGCTGAACCGCCTAAACCGATTATCCTTCAGGTACAGCGCCATCGCGCCGGGGCCTTGCCGAAAGAAAGGCAATGCAAATGTTGAAAGCACTGACAGGTCTGGGCGCGGCGGGCGCGATGCTCGTGACAGGCATGGCCCCGGCCATCGCCGCTCCGGCGCCGCGCGGCACGTTCGATGCGGCCCCGATCGGTGCGCCTGGATGGAACCCGGCCGACGAAAGCGCGAGCCAGTGGCGCGGCGGCTGGGGTGACCGGCGCTGGCGGGGGCGCAACCGCGGCGTGGACGCGGGCGACATCCTCGCGGGCGTGCTGATCCTTGGCGGCATTGCCGCGGTCGCCAGCGCGGCGACCAATTCGGCACGGCGCGGGGACGATCGCAGCTTCAATGACGATGTCCGCTCGGCCAGCGATCGGTGCGGTGCGGCGGCGGTGGCGCAGTCCGGGCTCGGCTCGCGGATTGAGCGGATCGACAATGTCGTGCGCGACGGCCAGGGCTGGCGCGTCGAGGGACTGGTCGGATCGCGCCGCAATGGCGTCGACAGCTTTACCTGCGGCATCAGCTTCGGCCGGATCGATTATGTCCGCTTCAACCGCGCCAATGGTGCCTGGGGCGCGAATGACGGCGCGTTCGACAATGGCGTCGCGGTGGCCGATCCGCCGTTCAGCGTCGATCCTAACGACGACGATTACGCCTGGCGCAATGACGATGCGGATGCGGAGCCTTTTCCGCCCGAATGAGATTGCGGGTTACCGGACGGGAACAGGCTAGGCTTGGCCTTTCCCACCCGGTCTGACCCCCTGCGGCGCGCTTCGCCCCTTCGCGCGCCGCAGGGGTAACAGACAGATGCCGATCAGGATCGAGATCACCGCGAGCGCGGCAAATCCCACCAGGATCGGATGATGGGTATCCTCGCGTTCCTGCAGGTCCATGATGTGCAGGCCCCACATGAAATCGAAGGCACGCCACAGCGCGCTGCGCGTGGCCAGCACCGCGCCGGTCTCCTCGTCGATATAGACATGAGTATCGTCCGCGAAGCGGGCCTGCCAGCTGGGGCGGGGACGGCGCAGTTCGAGCGGCGCGTCTTCGGGCGCAAAGCGGGTCACCCCCTGAAGCTCGGCCGTGCCGGCAAAGGCCGCGCGGGCAATCAGCGCCGCTTCGCTGGCGCTCACTGCTGGCAGCAGCGCCCCGGTGCGTGCATCGGCGCGGCGCTGGCCGCCATCGGCATAGTCGATCAGCCAGATCGGGGTGCCCGCCTGCTGGCTGAGCGTCAGCGTCTGCACCGGCCGCCCTTCCAGATAGGGCGCGACCGGGCGGAAACCGGGAAGCGCGGGGGCGTGCGCCTTGAGATGCTCGCCGCGCACTTCGTCGATCGGGAAGCTGGCCATGAACAGCCCCGACGCGGTCCAGAGCAGCAGCGGCACTCCGACCAGCCAGCCCAGCCAGACGTGCCAGCGCATCACCACCCGCCGACGCAACCGAAATGCCATGGCTCAATCCCCCTTGCGACCGCCGCCCCGATAGGCGGGCAGCGCGATATTGTAGCGAATGGCGAGGCCGCGCAGCACGAAGCCGGCGACCGCGCCGATGATCGCGGCGATCTCGACATCCAGCCCCGCCAGCCTGAGCCCGACATACAGGCCCGACCCGAGTGCCGCGGCGGTAACATAGAGTTCGGGGCGCAGGATGATCGAAGGTTCGCCCGCCAGCACGTCGCGGATGATGCCGCCGACGCACGCGGTGATCACGCCCATCATCACCGCTGGCAGCGGATCGACGCCGAACTGCATCGCCTTGGCCGCGCCGAACACGCTGTACGCGCCGAGGCCGACCGCATCGAACCAGTCGAGCATCCGTCCCTCCCACCAGCGCTGCGGGGTGACCCAGAGCAGCGCGGAGACCGCGAGCACGACGACGAGCACGCGCGAATGGACGATCCAGAACACCGGGGCGCCGATCAGCAGATCGCGCACCGTGCCGCCGCCGACACCGGTGACCAGCGCGAAAAAGGTGAAGGTGACGAACGTCTGCCGCTTGGCGGCGGCTGCGAGTGCACCCGACGCGGCGAACACCGCGATGCCGAACATGTCGAGCGTGCCGAGGATCGTGCCAAGATCGATGCTTGCAGGAAGAGGCGTGGTCATCGCGTGGTCTTTAGGCGAGTGATGGCGCGATTACACGCGGCTTTATCGTCTGCCCGCGGCTGCAAATGGGGCAGGGCGGTGAGGGCGGCCCGGCGCGCCGGAGGGGCGGGGCGGTCTCACCGCACAAAAAAGGGTGGGCCGTTTCCGACCCACCCCATTGCATATTACCCTTGGGCGTCCGGCGTCATGCCGCCTGGCTGTCGCCCTCGTCCTTGGTCGAAGCCTCGACGACCTGCAGCTTGGGGGTGCCGTTGATCGCGATCTTCTTGGGCTTCATCGCCTCGGGCACTTCGCGCACCAGATCGATGGTCAGCAGGCCGTCTTCCAGATTGGCGTCGCTCACCCGCACGAAATCGGCCAGCTCGAAGCGGCGCTCGAAATTGCGGTTGGCGATGCCCATGTGCAGGAAGTTGCCGCGCGATTCGCTCTCGGCAGCCTTGCGGCCCGACACGACCAGCAGGTTCTGCTGGGCGGTGATGTCGAGCTCGTTCGGCTTGAAACCGGCAACCGCGATGGTCACGCGATAGGCGTCATCGCTGCTGCGCTCGATGTTGAACGGGGGGTAGTTATCGCCCTGCGCAGCCCGGGCCTGGTTTTCCAGCAAGTCGAATAGCCGGTCAAAGCCAACGGTGGTGCGGCGATAGGGGGTAAAATCAAAACGGTTCATCTTCAAAATCCTTATTCAAGCGATTTCAAACGGTTGAAGCCCGCATCTGCGGCGCTTCCGATATCGTGAACCACCCTGACGGCGTGGATCACGTGACGAATCTAGGCGCTGGAAAACGCGTTTCAAGATGATTTTTTTGGAAAGATGGAAGAGGCGGCGCGGGATGGCCTGGCGCGTCTGCCGGACGAAAAAAGAGCGTCCGGCCCCCAAGACCCGGACGCTCTTTATCAGGTTCATATCGCGCGCTGATGCCCGAAAGGCTCGCTCGCAAATCCTGAACCCTAGGTAACCGCCGCTTTCCCCAAAACGACGGAAACTATCCCCGAACCCATGGCCGTAGCCGCTTGATCCGCGCTGTCATGATTCCGTAACGCGCCGGTCGAAGCTAGCGGAATTCGCGGCTTGCCCTCATTTTTGATCCTTTCTGTGTTTTATGTGCAACAGGGGTTCGTTCAGGGATCAGCCATTGTCAGCCCCGCATGCGCTGGTTAATGGAAAAAGCCCAGCAGCGCCGCTGATCCCCTCGGCCGGCGCGTGTCCCGAAAGGTCGGTTCTCCCCCATGCTGTCCACATTCGAATGGACGATTGCCAAGCGCTATCTTCTGCCCGGGCGGGGCGAGGCGTTCATCTTCCTGGTTGCGGGGATCAGTCTGGTCGCGGTGGCGCTGGGCGTTGCCGCGCTGATCATCGTGATGAGCGTGATGAACGGTTTTCGCGCCGAGCTACTCGACAAGATCGTCGGGCTCAACGGCCATGCCGTGGTCCAGGGCTATGGCGGGCGTCTGAACAACTGGCAGGATATC
Source organism: Blastomonas sp. CACIA14H2 (assembly GCA_000503195.1). Lineage (GTDB taxonomy): Bacteria > Pseudomonadota > Alphaproteobacteria > Sphingomonadales > Sphingomonadaceae > Blastomonas. The sequence goes on along the minus strand of AYSC01000007.1, from coordinate 103,794 downwards.
CTGAAGGAAACGCGGCGGATGGACGGTGTCGTCGCGGCATCGCCGCTGATCGAACAGCCGCTGCTGATCAATTTCGACGGCCGCGTGGAGGCGGTGCTGGTGCGCGGCACCGATGCGCCCGATATCGCCGCGCTCAAGGACAAGACGGTGCTGGGTTCGGTCGCCGAGCTCAAGGCGGGCGCCTCCAAGGTCGCGCTCGGATCGCGGCTGGCGCAGAATCTGGGCGTCAATATCGGCGACAAGATCACGATCATCAATCCGGCGGGGCGCTCGACCCCGTTCGGTACGGTACCGCGCGAGATCCTGTACGAGGTCTCCGCGATCGTCGAGATCGGCGTCTATGATTATGACAAGGCCTTCGTGATCATGCCGATCAGGGATGCGCAACTGCTGCTGCTGCTCGGCGATCAGGTCGGCATGATTGAGGTCACCACGCGCGATGCCGACAAGGTCCGCGAGATCCTCGCGCCGCTCGAGGCGAAGCTGCGCGGTCAGGCGGTGGTCAATGACTGGCGCACGATCAACGCCTCGCTGTTCGAGGCGCTGGCGGTCGAGCGCGTGGCGATGTTCATCGTCCTGTCGATCATCATCCTCGTCGCGGTGTTCAACATCCTGTCCTCGCTGATCATGCTGGTGCGCGCCAAGACCCGCGACATCGCGATCCTGCGCACGATGGGGGCGAGCCGCAACTCGCTGCTCAAGATCTTCATCACCGTGGGGCTGATCATCGGATCGCTCGGCACGGTCGCGGGGCTGGGGCTGGGTTTCGTCTTCCTCTATTTCCGGCAGAGCATCGTGCTGTTCGTCCAGTTCGTGACCGGTCAGCAGCTCTGGGACCCGTCGATCCGATTCCTCACCGAACTGCCCAGCCGCACCGACCCTTTCGAGGTGGCAGGCATTGCCGCCATGGCGCTGCTGTTCAGCTTCCTCGCGACGCTCTACCCGGCGCTCAAGGCGTCTTCGACCGATCCCGTGCAGGTGCTGCGTTATGAGTGATGCCGTCATCCTGCTCACCGATGTCCGCCGCAGCTTCGCGCAGGGCGGCGTCACCATCGACGTGCTCAAGGGGGTCAATCTGGCGGTCGAGCCGGGCGAGATCGTCGGGCTGCTCGGGCCTTCGGGATCGGGCAAGTCGACGATGTTGCAGGCGGTGGGCCTGCTCGAGGGCGGCTTTACGGGATCGATCCGCATCGCGGGCGAAGAGGCGGCGCAATTGAACAGCAACGGCCGCACCCGCCTGCGCAAGACGGCTTTGGGCTTTGTCTATCAGTTCCACCATCTGCTGCCCGATTTTACCGCGCGCGAGAATGTCGTGCTGCCGCAGCTGATCATGGGCCGCACCCGCGACGAGGCTTCGGATCGAGCCGCCGAGCTGCTTTCCCGTCTCGGGCTCGGCCAGCGGCTCGACCATCGGCCGAGCCAGCTGTCGGGCGGGGAGCAGCAGCGCGTCGCGGTCGCGCGCGCGCTGGCGAACCGGCCGAAGGTCGTTCTTGCCGACGAACCGACCGGAAATCTGGACGAGGCGACCGCGGACAGAGTGTTCGACGAGTTCCTGCATCTTGTAAGGGAAGAGGGCAGCGCGGCATTGGTGGCCACCCATAACGAAAGACTGGCCACGCGCATGGACCGGGTTGTCCGCCTGCACGATGGAAGGATCGCATGACCGTTTTCGATTACACGATGCCGCTGCCCGACGGCAGCACCAAGCCGCTTTCCGATTATCAGGGTCAGGTGCTGCTGATCGTCAACACTGCCTCCAAATGCGGGTTCACGCCGCAATATGAGGGGCTTGAGGCGCTGCATCGCGAATACAAGGATCGCGGGTTCGAGGTGCTGGGCTATCCGTGCAACCAGTTCGGCGCGCAGGAACCGGGCGATGCGGAAGAGATCCGCAATTTCTGCTCGCTGACCTATGACGTGACCTTCCCGCTCTCCGCCAAGATCGCGGTCAATGGCGAGGAAGCCGATCCGCTGTGGAAATATCTCAAGAGCCAGCAGGCCGGCCTGATGGGCAGCCGCGCGATCAAGTGGAACTTCACGAAGTTCCTGATCGACCGCAAGGGCAATGTCGTCGCGCGCTACGGATCGATGGTGAAGCCCGAGCAGCTCAAGGCGGATATCGAGAAGCTGCTGTAACGCTGCGCGTGCGGCGGTCGAAAATTCTGTTATAGCCCCGTCATGCCCGCGAAAGCGGGAATCCCGCTTTTCTCTTACCATTGAGGACAAGCGGGACCCCCGCCTGCGCGGGGGTGACGTGGAACAATGACCTGACAGCAAGGACACCGCACCGATGATCGACGCCATCAGCACCTGGGCCAACGGACTGGGCGCGCAATATGGCGTCAATCCGGTGATCTTCGCGAGCATCTATATCGGCGCGATCCCGCTGTTCCTGGCGAGCATCGCCTGGCTGGTGCGCAACGCGCGCGCGGGCAAGCCGACGGTGCTGCCGGTGCTTTGCGCAGGCGCGTGTTTCGTCTCGGCCTATGTCTATCTGGCAATTGCCGGGCGCAACATTCCCGCCTGGGTGTGGGTCTTCCTGGCCGTGCTGATCCTTTACGGCATCTGGTCGACCGTCCGCGACGTGCGGCGCAAGATCGCGGCCAGGGATTTATCCACCGGGGAGTGATCCGCGCCGGTTTTCGAATCGCGGACCAGTCGGTAGCGTTTGCCCATGCCCTATGAACCCTTCGTCCCGCTGCGCGTGTTCAGCGCCTATACGATGCTCGAAGGCGCGATCGAGCCCAAGGCAATCGCCAAGACCGCAAGCGACCGAGGCTTTCCCGCGATCGCCCTCGCCGATCGCAACGGGCTCTATGCGGGCATGGCCTTCGCCGATGGCTGTTTCGATGCGGGGATTCAGCCGATCGTCGGCACCTTGTTGTGCGTCGCGCGGCCCGGCAGCAATCCCGCATCGCCCACGCTCGACTGGCTGGCGCTCTATGCGCAGAACGCGAAGGGCTATGACAATTTGTGCGATCTCGTCTCGCACGCGCATCTCGACCGTCCGCTCGAACTGCCCGCGCATGTGCCGTTCGACCGGCTCGAGGGCCGCACCGAGGGCGTGATCGCGCTAACCGCCGCGGGCGAGGGGGCTCTGGTCAAGCTGCTCGCCGCCGGGCAGCAGGACGAGGCCGAGCGCTATTGCGACCAGCTCCAGGCGCTGTTCGGTGATCGCCTCTACATCGAGCTGTGCCGCCGCGGCGAGGAGATCGAGACGCTGGCGGAAAACGCGCTGCTCGATCTGGCCTATGCGCGCGGCCTGCCGCTCGTCGCGACCAACCCCGCCTGCTATGCCGATCCCGGCTTCCACGCCGCGCACGATGCGATGCTGTGCATCGCGCGCGGCGAATATGTCGGCGCCGCCAATCGCGACCGGAGCTCGCCCGAGGCGTGGATCAAGTCCGCGCCGATGATGCGCGAGCTGTTCAGCGATCTGCCCGAGGCCCTGGTCAACACGCTCGTCGTCGCGCAGCGTTGCGCCTATGCGCCGCCCAAGCGCAAGCCGATCCTGCCCAGCCTCGCAGGCGATCTCGAGGGCGAGGCCGCGCAGCTGCGCGCCGATGCGTTTGCCGGGCTGGAAAAACGGCTCGAAGCCTATCCCGACCTGACCGAGGACGAACGCAAGGCCTATTTCGACCGGCTCGCGTTCGAGGTCGACGTGATCGTCGGCATGGGCTTTCCCGGTTATTTCCTGATCGTGGCCGATTTCATCAAATGGGCCAAGGATCACAATATCCCGGTGGGTCCGGGGCGCGGGTCGGGCGCGGGCTCGGCGGTCGCCTGGGCGCTCACGATCACCGATCTCGATCCGATCAAGCTGGGCCTGCTGTTCGAGCGCTTTCTCAACCCCGAACGCGTGTCGATGCCCGACTTCGATATCGACTTCTGCGAAACGCGGCGCGGCGAGGTGATCCGCTATGTCCAGGCCAAATATGGCCGCGATCATGTCGCGCAGATCATCACCTTCGGAAAGCTGAAGGCGCGCGCGGTGCTGCGTGATACGGGCCGCGTGCTGCAGATGGGCTATGGCCGGATCGACGTGCTGTGCAAGCTCGTCCCCAACCATCCGACCGACCCGTGGAAGCTCGACCGCGCGCTCGCAGGCGTGGACGAGCTGCGCAACCAGTATCGCGACGATAGTGAGGTCAAGACGCTGTTCGATCTGGCGATGCAGCTAGAAGGCCTGCCACGCCACAGCTCGACCCATGCCGCTGGCGTCGTCATCGGCGACCGGCCGCTGGCGCAGTTGGTGCCACTCTATCGCGATCCGCGATCGGACATGCCGGTCACCCAGTTCGACATGAAATATGTCGAGACCGCAGGGCTGGTGAAGTTCGACTTTCTCGGCCTCAAGACGCTATCGGTGCTGCACAAGGCGGTCGAGATGCTGGCCAAGCGCGGCGTCGAGGTCGATCTGTCGCGGCTGCCCTGGGACGATGCCAAGACCTACGAGCTCCTGAAGCGCGGCGACACCGTCGGCGTGTTCCAGCTCGAATCCGAAGGGATGCGCCGCACGCTCGCGCAGGTGAAGCCGACCGCGTTCGGCGATATCATCGCGCTCGTGTCGCTCTACCGGCCGGGCCCGATGGACAATATCCCGAGCTTCGGCGCGCGCAAGAACGGGCGCGAGCCGATCACCTATCCGCACCCGCTGCTCGAGGATATCCTGAAGGAAACCTACGGCATCATCGTCTATCAGGAACAGGTGATGCAGGCCGCGCAGGTGCTCGCGGGCTATTCGCTCGGCGATGCAGACCTGCTGCGCCGCGCGATGGGCAAGAAAATCCAGGCCGAGATGGACAAGCAGCGCGGCCGCTTTGTCGAGGGCGCCGCGAAGAACGATATCGATGCCAAGAAGGCCAACGAATTGTTCGACTTGATCGACAAGTTCGCAGGCTATGGCTTCAACAAGTCGCACGCCGCCGCCTATGCGCTGCTCGCCTACCAGACCGCCTGGCTCAAGGCGCATCACCCGCACGAATTCTTTGCCGCGTCGATGTGCTTCGACATGCACCAGAGCGACAAGCTCAATATCTTCGTTGATGACATGCGCCGCCTCGGCATCGCCTGCCTGCCGCCGTGCATCAATGCGAGCGAGGCCGAATTCTCGGTCGAGCAGACCGAGGAAGGGCTGGCGGTGCGCTATGCGCTCGCGGGGCTCAAGAATGTCGGCGAAAAGGCGATGGAGGGCGTGGTCGCGACGCGCCAGGCCGGCGGGCCGTTCAAGTCCCTGGGCGATCTCGCCGACCGGATCGACGCCGGGGCCGTCAACAAGCGCCAGATCGAAAGCCTGGCCGCAGCAGGCGCCTTCGATGGCCTTGGGCTCGAGCGGTCGGTTGTCCACGCCTCGGCCGACACGGTGATGGCGGTCGCCGCCGAAGCGCAGCGCCAGCGGACCAGCGGGCAGGGCGGGCTGTTCGGCGATGTCCAGCAGCCCGGCCAGTCGCTGCGGCTTGCGCCCGCCAAGCCCTGGGCGATGGGCGAGAAGATGACCTATGAGCGCGAGGCGTTCGGCTTCTTCTTCTCCGCGCATCCGGTGACCGAATTTGCCGCGACCGCCAAGGCGCAGGGCGCGCGGCCCTATCAGCTGCTGGTCGACACGCTCGAGGTGCGCGTCGGAGAGCGCAAGACCGCCAAGGTCGCGGCGCTGGTCGAAGGCTGCAACCGGCGGCAGTCCAAGCGCGGCAGCACCTTCGTGATGGTCGACCTGTCCGACGAGAGCGGCCAGTTCTCGGCCAGCTCGTTCGATGACGAGATCGTCGCCTCGATGCCCGAATGGGCGGCGCAATCGGCGTGCCTGCTGGTCGAGCTCGAGTTCGACCGGTCGAGCGAGGAACAGGCGCCGCGCGCGACCATCCGCCGCGCGCGCCCGCTCGATCAGATCAAGGTCGTGCTGCGGCACCGCGCGCATGTCGACGTGCACCATCCCGATGCGCTGGCGCGGCTCGCCGAGCTGGTCGGCCCTGCCGGTGGCGGGCAGGACGAGCTGCACGCGCGGCTGATCATGGGCGAGGGCCGGGTGATGCCGGTGTGCCTCGGCAACCGCTTCCGGCTCGATGCCGAAACGCAGGCAGCGCTGCGCCTGGTCGAGGGGCTCAACGTCCGCGAAATCGAGCAGCTCGCGGCGGGCCGACCGGAATTGCGCCTCGTCGGTTGACTTGGCCGCCGCTTCGGGCTTTCTCTCTCCCCATCGAACCGGCCTCCTGCGAAGGCCAGACCATCGGGAGAGAAGAATGATCATTGGCGGCATGCAGGATTATGAATTGCGCGTGATGCGGCTGCTCGACCATGCCGAGCGTGAGAGCGGCAGGCGCGAGATCGTGTCCCGCTGGGCCGATGGCAGCGAAACGCGAACGAACTGGGCGGGCATCGCGCGCGACGCGCGGCGGCTCGCGAGCGCGCTGGTGAAACTGGGCCTGCAACCCGGCGACCGCGTCGCGACGCTCGCGATGAACCACAGCCGCCATCTCGTCGCCTGGTATGGCGCGATCGGTATGGGCGGGGTGATCCACACCATCAACCCGCGGCTGTTCGACGAGCAGCTCGAATATATCGCCAACCATGCCGAGGACCGGGTGCTGTGCTATGACGCGGCATTCCAGCCGATCATCGACAAGATGAAGAGCCGCTGGACGACGATCGAGCATTATGTCTGTTTCGACCCGCCCGCCGGATCGGCCGTGCAGGGCTTCGAGGCGCTGCTCGACACCGGCGACGAAGGCTATCGCTGGCACGAAGGGTCCGAACGCGACCCGTGCATGCTCTGCTATACTTCGGGCACAACCGGCAATCCCAAGGGCGTGCTCTACGAACACCGCTCGACCGTGATCCATGCGATGGCGGAGATGCAGCCGGCGGTGTTCAGCCTGTCGCCGCAATCGGTGGCCTTGCCGGTCGTGCCGATGTTCCACGCCGCGGCCTGGGGCCTGCCCTTTGCCGGCGCGGCAGCGGGGATCAAGTTCGTCTTTTCCGCCGTCAACGATCCTGCGGTGCTATGCGATCTGATGAATTCGGAGAAGGTCACGCATTCCGCCGGGGTGCCCACGGTGTGGCTCGCGATGTTCCAGCATATCGATGCCACCGGCAAGAAGCCCGAACATCTCCAGGTGGTCACCATCGGCGGGTCGGCCGCGCCGCGCGCGATGTGCGAGCGGATCATGAAGATGGGCGCAAGGATGAACCATGCCTGGGGCATGACCGAAACCTCGCCGATCGGCACGATGGGCGCGCCGTCGCCCGACTGGGACGATCTCGATTTCGAGGCGCAGCTCGATCTGGTCACCAAGCAGGGCCGGGTGCCCTTCGGCGTCGAATTGCGCGTGGTCGACGACGAGGGCAAGGTGCTGCCGCGCGACGGCAAGTCGAGCGGCCGCCTCCAGATCAGGGGTCCGTGGATCATCAAGCGCTATTTCAAGGCGGAACAGGATGCGCTGACCGAGGACGGCTGGTTCGATACCGGCGACGTTTCGGTGATCCATCCCGATGGCGTGATGCAGATTACCGACCGCGCCAAGGACGTGATCAAGTCGGGCGGTGAATGGATCAGCTCGGTCGATCTGGAGAACGCGGCGGTCGGCATGCCCGATGTCGCGGAAGCCGCCGCGATCGGCCTGCCGCACCCCAAATGGGACGAGCGCCCGCTGCTGCTGGTGGTGCCCAAGCCCGGCACCAGCCCGAGCAAGGACGCGATCCTCGCGCATCTCTCGCAGCATGTCGCCAAATGGTGGCTGCCCGATGACATCGTGTTCGTGGACTCGCTCCCGCACAGCGCGACCGGCAAGCTGCTGAAAACGGCGCTGCGCGATCAATTCAGGGACCACGTGCTGCCGACGGTTTGAGCCGTCAGGTGGCTCCCTCCCCTCCCGCTTGCGGGAGAGGCAGGTCCGGCTTGCCGGACCGGGGTGGGCCTGAAAAGTCCATTTCGCCGGACCGGGCTGGGCTCGGTAGCTTAATGTTGGCGCAGCCCCACCCCGCCCTGCGGGCACCCCTCCCCAGGGGGAGGGGAGAGGGCAGACGCATCGATTGTTCGCCTCTCCCTTGATGGGAGAGGCGGCGAGACTTGGCGACGCAGGAGCCTAGCCGCAGCGGTGAGGGTGAGGCGGCAGCCGGGTGTAGCTGGGGCATGATGCGCCGTTGGTGCAATCCGGCGCGATCACCCCCAGCCAACCCTCCCCCATCGAGGGGGAGGGCTTTAGGCGCGACGTCCGCGACGCCAAGGATCAGAAGCTGAAGCGCGCCGACACGCGGAAATCGCGGCCGCCCAGCGGAGCGAAGTCCTTGGTGAAGCTGGCGGCGCGGCGGCCGACCACGTCGAAGATGTTGTTCGCCGATGCGATCAGCGTCACCCCGCGCGCCGCGCCGAAGGGCTTCCACGAGGCGCTGGCATTGACCAGCGTGAAGCCCTCGGTCGGCGTCTCGAAATTGGCGTTGCGCTCCTGGTCGTCGAACCATTCGACCTCGGCGCGCAGGTTGAGCACGTCGCTCTGCGCTTCGAGCCCGCCGAGCAGGCGCAGCGGCGGGATGCGAGGCACCGGGCCCAGGCCGTCGAGCGAGGCATGGACATAGTCGGCGACGCCGTCGGCGATGAACTTGAACGATCCGGCGCGCGCGAACACCACCGACGCTTCGGCTTCCACGCCGTAATATTTCGCGTCGTTCTGGATGAACTGGAAGACCGGCAGCTCGTCCTCTTCGAACCCCGTGGGCACGTCGATGATGAAATCGTCGAAGCGATTGTAGAAGCCGGTCAGCGAGAGGTTCACGTCCGGGGTCGAATAGCGGATATAGGCCTCGCCGCCCCAGCTCTTCTCGGTGGTGAAATTCGGGTTGCCGATCTCGAACGCCTGCGTGGCGATGTGCGGGCCGTTGGAGAACAGCTCTTCGGCCGCCGGGGCGCGCTGGGCGCGGTTGAGGTTCACGCCGATGCGCAATTGGTCGGTCGGCAGATAGGCGAGGCCTGCTGCGAACGAATAGGAATTGAAGCGCCGCTCGACGCCGACATCCTGCGACTTGACCACGACGCGGTCATAGCGCCCCGCACCCTCGAGCTCGATCTGGCCCAGCCGCACTTCTTGCAGCGTGAAGATGCCGACTTGGTCGGTCGTGTTCGGCGGCACGAAGGCTTCGGCGCCGATCGCGCTGAAATCGCGGTGCACATACTGGACGCCGCTCGCGCCGCGCCACCCGCCACGCTCGCGCTGGACGAGTTCGAGCCGCGATTCGATGCCGTTGTTGCGGAACACGGTGCCGACTTCGTCACCCTCGAACTCGGTCTGCTTGAAATCGGCATAGGCCGCGCGCAGGCGCAGCGCCTCGAAGAACCCGGGCAGGTCGACCTGACCGCGGAAATCGACCTTGATCTGGTCGAGCCCGATCGTGACGGGGCCTTCCTCTTCCTCCCCGCCGGCGCCGCCCTCTTCCTCTTCACCATGATGATGGCCCGCGCCGGGACGCTCGGGCACGCCATAGAGGCTGTTGTAATAGCTACCCGAAATGCCGAAGCTGCCACCTTCGCCGATATAGGCCAGGCCCGCGCCGAAGCTGTAGGTCTCGGTGCCGGTATTGGGAATGCGACCGCGCAGGCCCGCGAGTTCCTCGGCCTCTGCCGCTTCTTCGAGATTGCCCTCGGCGCGTTCTTCCGCCGCGATCTCGCGCTGCTCGGCGCGCAGCGCGGGGGACAGCACGAAGCCGCCGACCTCGAGATCGTCCGACTTGCGATAGCTGCCGTCAATATGCAGCACCAGCTTGGAGGTCAGCGGAACGTCGAGGCTGGCGCCGATGCTGCGCTCGTCCGCCGCCGACCCATAGGTGGCCAGCGCATCGAAATGGAACGGCTCTTCGGGCACCTCGCGCGGGATGCGCTTGTCGATCGCGTTGACCGCGCCGCCGACCGCCTGGCCGCCGAACAGCAGCACCGCAGGACCGCGCAGCACCTCGATCCGGTCGAGGATGATCGGCTCGACGGTGACGCCATGATCAGGCGAGGTGTTGGACACGTCGATCGTGCCGATGCCGTCGGTGAGCACGCGGATGCGCTCGCCCTGAAAACCGCGCAGCACCGGGCGCGACGCGCCGGGGGTGAAGCTGGTCGCCGACACGCCGGGCAGCTTGGTCAGCGCATCGCCGATCTGCGCCCGCGCCTCGCGCGCCAGCGTGTCGCCCGAAATTTCGGACGTGCCCGCCAGAATGCTGAGATCGCGCACGAACGGCGCGGTGACGATGATGCCGCCGTTGCGGTGGAAGTCATCGTCATCGGTGGACGCGGTCTCGTCCGGCTGGCTGGTCTGCTGCGCCAGCACGGGAAGGGGGGCCAGCAGGGCGGTGGCGAGCGAAAGCGACGAAGTGACGGTAAGAAGCGTGCGACGCATTTTCTGTGATGCTCCCTGGGGGACTGTCAGTAAAAGGAAGGGGCTGCCTTTGCTCGGCAGTCTGTGTCCGCCATTTCCCGCGCGGGCCGTGCGGCCCAGCGTCGGAAGCGGCAGATTCGGCCGCCCGGCTAGCACTCGTGTAATGTTATATCAATCGCAATTTGACTAACGCGTGACAGTTTGCGACGGGTTGCTCGTGCAGGTGCGCTGGGGCAGAAAGGGTACGATCGGCGGCAGGCAAGGCCGCACCCAATCGAGGACACGCATGATGACCCAAGACACCGCCGCCGAGCCGCTGATCGCCGCGCCCGAGGATGCACAGACCTGGTGCACGCCGGCACAATATGCGGAGCTGCATGCGGCCTCTCTGCGCGATCCCGATGGCTTCTGGGCGCTGCAGGCGGATCGCATCGACTGGATGGTCAAGCCCGCGCATGTTGATCGCTCGAGCTTCGATCCGGTGCGCATCCGCTGGTACGACGATGGCGAACTCAACCTGTGCTACAACGCGGTCGATCGGCATGTGCTGGCGGGGCATGGCGGGGATACGGCGTTCATCTGGGAAGGCGACACCCCCGGCGACGTCCGCTCGCTGAGCTATGACGCACTGCTCGCCGAGGTACAGCGTTTCGCGAGTACGCTGACCGCGCTCGGAGTCGGCAAGGGCGACCGGGTGACAATCTACATGCCGATGGTGCTCGAAGGCGCGATCGCGATGCTCGCCTGCGCGCGGATCGGCGCGATCCATTCGGTGGTGTTCGGCGGTTTCTCGCCCGAGGCGCTCGCCGGAAGGATCGAAGATTGCGCGAGCCGGTTCATCGTCACCGCCGATGCCGGGATGCGCGGTGGCAAGACGGTGCCGCTCAAGGCCAATGTCGATGCCGCGCTGGCCGATCACGGCATCAGCGTCGATGCGGTGCTGGTGGTGCGCCACACCGGCGCGGACATCGCGATGACCGAAGGGCGCGACCACTGGTATCACGAGCTGTCGGCCACCGTGCCTGCGACCTGCCCGTGCGAGCCGATGTGCGCGGAGGATCCGCTGTTCATCCTCTACACCTCGGGATCGACTGGAAAGCCCAAGGGCGTGCTGCACACCACCGGCGGCTATGCGGTCTGGGTCGCGACGACCTTCCACTATGCCTTCGATTACCGGCCGGGTGAGGTCTACTGGTGCACCGCTGACATCGGCTGGGTCACCGGGCACAGCTATTCGGTCTATGGTCCGCTGCTCAACCGCGCGACCAGCCTGTTGTTCGAAGGCGTGCCCAACCATCCCGATCACAGCCGCTTCTGGGACATGTGCGAACGGCATGGCGTGAACGTCTTCTACACCGCGCCCACCGCGATCCGCGCGCTGATGCGCGAGGGCGAGGCGCCGATCGAGAAGCACGACCTGAGCGCGCTGCGCCTGATCGGATCGGTGGGCGAGCCGATCAATCCCGAGGCCTGGCGCTGGTACCGCCGCACCGTTGGCAAGGACGCGGTGCCGGTGATCGACACCTGGTGGCAGACCGAGACCGGCGGGATCATGATCACGACGCTGCCGTATGCGCATGCGATGCGGCCGGGCAGCGCGGGCCTGCCGTTCTTCGGCATCCGGCCCGAACTGGTCGATGCCGATGGCAACATTCTCGAGGGCGCGACCGAGGGCAATCTGTGCATCGCGGGGTCGTGGCCCGGTCAGGCGCGCACCGTCTATGGCGATCACGAGCGCTTCGTGCAGACCTATTTCAGCACCTACAAGGGCAAGTATTTCACCGGCGACGGCTGCAAGCGCGACGAGGACGGATACTATCGCATCACCGGCCGCGTCGACGATGTCATCAACGTTTCGGGCCATCGCATGGGCACGGCGGAGGTCGAGAGCGCGCTGGTGCTCCACCCGCGCGTTGCCGAGGCGGCGGTGGTCGGCTTTCCGCACGACATCAAGGGGCAGGGCATCTATTGCTATGTCACGCTCAATGTCGGCGAGACCGCCGATGAGGCGCTGGCGGCGGAATTGAAGGCGTTGGTGCGCAAGGAGATAGGGCCGATCGCGACGCCCGACCATCTGCACTTCACGCCAGCGCTGCCCAAGACGCGCAGCGGCAAGATCATGCGGCGCATCTTGCGCAAGATCGCGGAGAACGACTTCGGCTCGCTCGGCGATACCAGCACGCTCGCCGATCCTTCCGTGGTCGATGCGCTGATCGAGGGGCGCAAGGCCGTCTGAAACCGCTGGTCAGTCGCACCGCGACCTGCCATATCGGGGCATCGGCTTGGCTATTTCGTCGTTCGATTTCTGCGCGAACGCAGCTTGATCCGAAAGTCCTTTCCCCATGTTGCATCTTGTTCGGGCGACCCTCGTCGTCGCCGGCCTGTTCGGGCTGGTGGCGCTGCCCTTTGTCGCAGCCATGCTGATCCTTGTCGCTATCGGCGCACCGTCCGGGCTGGTGATCGGCCTCGGCTTTCTCGCCCTGCTCGCCAGCAGCACCATGGCGGTGTCGCAGCGCGGACAGGCATTTCTGCGCCAATCGCTGCGGGGCGTGACCCGAGGCGGCTGACCGTCAGGACAGACCGCCCGCCAGCGCCACCGGCCAGGCGGCGAGCGCCATCAGCGTGCCGAGCGGGAAGCGCGTGGCGGCATCGAGCGCGACACCGCGTCGCTGCATCACCAGCGCAGCGGCAAGCCCGAGGCCGCTGGCGATCAGCAGCACGAGCGGAAGCGCCTGCCAGCCGAGCCAGAGCCCGATCGCGCCGAGCAGCAGCGGATCACCGCCGCCGAGCCCCTCGCGCCCGCGCAGGCCGCGATAGGCCAGCGCGATCAGCCACAAGCCGCCGAACCCTGCGCCCGCGCCGATCAGGCGGCTGGTCCAATCGGGCGGAAGCCCGGCTAGCGCACCCGCCAGCGCGCCCAGCGCCAGCGCGGCGTTGAGCGGATGCGGCAACCAGTAGTGCCGGAAATCGAGCAGCGCGAGCGGCAGCAGCAGCCAGCCGAAAGCGGCGATCGCAAGCCCCTGCGTCCCCGGATGCAGCGCCAGCGAGGCCGCGCCGATCGCTGCCGCTACAAGCTCGACAAGCAGTGCCTGCCTCCCGATCGCCGCGTCGCATGCTGCACATCTTCCGCGCAGCAAAATGTGCGATATCAAGGGGATAAGCTGCCAGGGCCTGAGCGATGCGCCGCAGGCATCGCATTGCGACCGGCCGGTCAGGATCGATCGTCCCGCAGGCCAGCGCACCACCAGCGCGCCGATGAAGCTGCCTAAGATCGCGCCGAGGATCGCGGCGGCGACGGGCGCGAGGATCGGATGCTCAAGCAGCGGCGCAAACATGGTCGGAACATCGCCCATTGCCGGGGATCGGCAGCGACGACGCGCATAGCGGTTCGCCCTGGCGCAGGCCAAGCGCTTTGTGTGCGAAGCCTCTTGCATTCCCGGTTGCCCTAAGGGAAGGCGCTGGCATCACATTCGAAAAGGGACTCATGCCATGACCGCTTTTTCTGCCGCCGATCCCGTCGTCATCGTTTCCTATGCGCGCACGCCGATGGGCAGCTTCCAGGGCTCGCTCTCGGGCGCGAGCGCGACCGATCTCGGCGCGACCGCCGTCAAGGCGGCGGTCGAGCGGGCAGGGGTCTCGGGCGATGCGGTCGAGCGCATCTATATGGGCTGCGTGCTGCCCGCCGGCCTTGGCCAGGCCCCCGCGCGCCAGGTGGCGCTCAAGGCAGGCCTGCCACAATCGGTCGAGGCGACCACGGTCAACAAGATGTGCGGCAGCGGCATGCAGGCGACGATCATGGGCGCCGAAGCGCTCGCCTCGGGCTCGGTCGATCTTCTCGTCGCGGGCGGCATGGAGAGCATGACCAACGCGCCGTATCTGCTGACCAAGCATCGCGGCGGCGCGCGGATCGGCCATGACCGGGTGATGGACCACATGTTCCTCGACGGCCTGGAGGATGCGTATGAGCCGGGCCGTGCGATGGGCAGCTTTGCCGAGGAAACGGCGGGCGAATATCAGTTCACCCGCCAGGACCAGGACGATTACGCCATCGCCTCGCTGACCCGCGCACAGAAGGCGCAGAGCTCGGGCGGCTTCGACCGCGAGATCGTTCCGGTCGAGATTACCGGGCGCAAGGGCACCGAGACGATCGACAAGGACGAGCAGCCGCTCAAGGGCGATGCCTCGAAGATTCCGAGCCTGAAACCCGCGTTCGCCAAGGACGGCGCGATCACCGCCGCCAATGCCTCGTCTATCTCCGACGGTGCGGCGGCCCTGGTGCTGACCCGGCAGAGTGTCGCCGACAGACTGGGCCTCAAGCCCGTCGCGCGGATCGTGTCGCACGCGGCGCACGCGCACGCGCCCGCACGCTTCACCACCGCGCCGGTCGATGCCAGTCGCAAGGCGCTCGAAAAGGCGGGCTGGAGCGTCGACGATGTCGATCTGTTCGAGGTCAACGAGGCGTTCGCCTGCGTGTCGATGATCGCGATGCGCGACCTCGGCATCCCGCATGAAAAGATCAACGTCCATGGCGGCGCGACCGCCCTGGGCCATCCGATCGGCGCCAGCGGCGCGCGGATCATCGCGACGCTGGTTTCGGCCCTGCAGACGCATGGCGGCAAGCGCGGCCTGGCGTCGCTCTGCATCGGCGGCGGCGAGGCGACGGCGGTCGCGGTCGAACTGGTGTGATCGGGTAGGGCGGCCGCGCGCCTGCCAGTTGCAGGCGCCGGTCAGTCCTGGCGGTGGTGAGGCGGCATGCCATCGGGACGGAAACGTCCTGCGGCAAGCACGGTGGACGGGTCATGCGGTTCAAGCATCTGCCGGATGGCCGCGCGCTTGTCAGGTTGCTGCGCGTACCACCGCTCCCAGATGCGCTGCCCGATCCAGTAGCCGACCTCGCTCGGCCAGCCTTCGGGCGGGCTCCCGGCATTGGCTATCCAGCGCGAAAATGCCTGCCGGGGCGGTGTGCCCGGCTTCAGCTCGTCCCATGACACAGCATCCAGCGTGCGCAGATCGGCTTCGAACTGCTGCCATAGCTCGGCTTCGCGCGGCAAGGCCCAACTGGCGCGTGCCGGATCGGGCTGCTTGCCGGTGACGATCCCGGCGATGAAATCGGCCGCCCCTTCCTGAAGCACGCTGGCCAGCAGCACATTGGCCGTTGCCCTGTCTTCGCTTTGCTGAAGCACGTGCACGGTTTCATGCGCATAGAATGTCCGCATGAGGTTGCGCAGGTCCTCTTCGGTCTTGGCAACATGGCACAAGACCTCAAGCCCCAGAACCTGAGCGCCGGGACCAGCAGTCCCTCCGGAATTGCTTGCACCGACAACAAGATAGATTTGCGGCAGCGGCCTTTCCGGAAGGAGACCCTGAAATGCGAGATAGGTCGCACGCAGCTGGGGAGTTGTCGCCTTCACGATCGGCAGGCAGGTATCGACCGCCTTGGCATATTGTTCCGGCGACCGGGCGACGGCTGCAGCGAGCTTCTGGCCGTCGACTATCCTGTGCGGCTTGAATATCTCGAGCCCGGGGCTGCCGCGATCGATATACTCCCGCTGCAATTGCTCCGCCGTGGGCCTGCCGCCGGTCCGCGCGTATAACTCGGCAAATCGGTCGGCATCGCCGGTGTCGATCCGGGCCGTCAAAGCATCCGGAGGCGGAGGAGCGGGATTGTCCGCGGCCATGGCGGGGAGCGTGCCGGTCAGACCCAGACAGGCCAGGCACAAGCTGACAAGGCGAATCCGGGAAACCTGTGCAAGATCGCGAAGCATGACCTGCCCCCGCTGTATTAGTGATATAATATGGCAATACGCAAGGGGCCATGATGTGTCAAGCGCGCGTCGGCCATGCCGTTCCTCGGATTGACAAGTCTGCCCGAATCCCGCATCTGCGCATCCAGATGGTTCCTCCCTTAGTCGGGGGGCGAAGAGGGAAGCCGGTGCAAATCCGGCGCTGTGCCCGCAACTGTGAGTCGGGAGCCGACGGCCAATATGTCACTGGGAGCGATCCCGGGAAGACGGCCCGAGGCGATGATCGACAAGCCAGGAGACCTGCCATCGCGTCGTTCATCCGGGGGCCGGGTCCAGCCTGTTCGGATGGGAAAGTTTTTTCCTTCGTAACGACATGCCACAGGCCGCAGTCGCGCCGGGAGCGATCCCGGCGGGCCTTGATGTCGTTCGTCTGCCCTGCCGCTTCGGCGGCGGACAGGGCTGAGGGAAAACCGTGTCCAAATTTATCCGAATTGCAGCCGTCTCCGCAGCCACGCTGGCGGCGGTCACCCCGCTCCATGCGCAGTCCGCCAGCGACAACGAGAGCGACGATATCGTCGTTTCCGCCAGTCGCATAGTCCAGAAGCGCAGCGAGACCGGCCAGTCGATCACCGTGGTCGACAAGGCCGAGCTAGACCGCCGCCAGACCCAGGTGCTGAGCGACGTGCTGCAGACGCTGCCGGGCATCAGCGTGGCGCGCAATGGCGGCCCCGGCGGCACCACCAGCGTGTTCATCCGCGGCGGCGACAGCTCGCAGACGCTGGTGCTGGTCGATGGCGTGCGCATCAACGATCCGTCGTCGCCCTCGGGCGCGTTCGACTTCAGCTCGATCCTCACCGGCAATATCGGATCGGTCGAGGTGCTGCGCGGACCCAATTCGGTGATCTGGGGAAGCCAGGCGATCGGCGGCGTCATCAACATCACCACGATCGAACCGAGCGAGGGGCTGCAGGCGCATGCGCGCGGCGAATATGGCTATCGCGATACCGGCCAGCTGGTCGCCAGCGTCTCGGGCCGGACCGGCATCGTCTCGGGCAGCCTGGGCGGCAGCTGGTTCCGCACCGACGGCATCAGCGCCTCGGACGAGCGCAACGGGGCGACCGAAAAGGACGGCTTCGAGAACCTGACGCTCAACGGCAAGCTGCGCGTCGCGTTGAGCGATGCGATCAGCCTCGACCTGCGCGGCTTCTATACCGACGGCGAGACCGAATTCGACAACCCGCCGGGCGATACGCTGCCGGTGACCGACAACCGCCAGTTCGTGGGCTATGCCGGCCTGAACGTCGCGCTGTTCGATGGAAGGCTGCGCAACCGCTTCGCCTATACCCGCACCGACATCAAGCGCATCACCACCGATCCCACACCCGGATCGTTCAACCCCGCGCGTGCCAAGGGCACGCTCGACAGGTTCGAATATCAGGGCGTCGCGGACGTGGCCGACGCACTGACCCTGGTGTTCGGCGTCGAGCACGAGCAGAGCGAGGCGAGCACCTTCTTCCCGTCGTTCAACACCGCACCCGATGTCAGCGACGTGCACATGACCAGCTATTACGGCCAGGCCATCGTGCGTCCGGTGCAAGGGCTGACGGTCACCGGCGGCGTGCGCATCGACGACCAGCAGGTGTTCGGCAGCAAGACCAGCCTGGGCGGCAATATCGCCTATACGCCCAATGACGGCGATACCGTGATCCGCGCGACCTATGCCGAGGGCTTCCGCGCGCCTGCGCTGAGCGAGCAGCTCGCCGCCTTCGGCAATCCCGATCTGCGCCCCGAAACCGCGCGCAGCTATGATGCGGGGATCGAACAGTCGTTGATCGACGGCAAGCTGCGCGCGCAGGCGACCTGGTTCCGCCGCAACACGCAGGACCTGATCGTCTTCTCCTCCGCCACCTTCAGCCTGGAGAATATCGCCGCCGCGCGCGCCGAGGGCGTCGAACTCGGCCTGTGGATGCAGCCGGTGCCGAACTTCACCGTGCAGGCGCAGTACAGCCTGGTCGATACCGAGAACCGCTCGCTCGAGCCCGATTTCTCGGGTCGGGTCAGTTTCGGCAACCGGCTCGCGCGGCGCGCCAAGGACAGCGCCTCGGTGCTGGTCGACTGGCAATCGCCCTGGGGCCCGGCGCTGGGCGCGACTGTCCTGATGGTCGGCGACACGTTCGACGACGTCGCCAACACCATCCGGCTCGACAGCTATGTCCGCGTCGACCTGCGCGCGAGCTGGAGCATCTCGGACAAACTGGAAGTCTATGGCCGTGTCGAAAACCTGTTTGACGAGGCCTATCAGACCGCGTTCAACTATGGCGTGCCCGGACGCGCAGGCTATGCGGGGGTCAGGTTGAAGATGTGATCGGCGACGGCTTCTCTTGTCATTCCCGCGAAAGCGGGAATCCCGCTTGCACGGTGGCAGGTAGCGGGACCCCCGCCCTCGCGGGGGTGACGGGATGGTTGCGCACCTGTCTGCTGATGCTTCCGCTCGCACTCACCGCCTGCTCGCTGGGCAAGGCCGCAACCCCCGCGCCGGTCGATCCGCCGGTGCGGGCGATGCGGATCGTGAGCCTCGATTATTGCGCCGATCAATATGTGCTCAAGCTCGTTGATCGCCAGCGCATCCTCGCGCTCTCGCCCGATGCCACGCGTGACTTCTCGTACATGCGAGAAGCGGCAAGGGGCATGCCCAAGGTTGCCCCGCGCGCCGAGGACGTGCTGGTGCTCAAGCCCGATCTGATCGTGCGCAGCTATGGCGGCGGCGCGGATGCGGGCGCGTTCTTCGCGCGCGCCGGGGTGCCGGTGCTGCAATTGGGCTATGCCGAGGATCTGGCAGGGGTACGTCGCGTGCTGGTGGAAACCGCCGAGCAGCTGGGCGAGCGGGCGCGGGGCGAGCGGATCGCGAAGGGAATGGATGCGCGGGTGGCAAGACTTTCGGAACGTGCCTCTTCTCCGTTTGTCCCGAGCGTGTCGAGGGACCCTGCAGAACCGTTGCGACCACGTCCCTCGACTTCGCTCGGGACAAACGGAGGGGGTATGAACAATGGGACGGTCTCGACAATCGCCAGCCAGCCAACCCTGCTTTATGCCACCCCCGGCGGCGTCACCTCGGGTCCCGGATCGCTGATCCACGAACTCATCGAACTGGCCGGATACCGCAATTTCCAGACCGAGCCCGGCTGGCATCCCTTGCCACTCGAGCGGCTCGCCTATGAAAAGCCCGACCGCGTGGCGATGGCCTGGTTCGGGCGGCGCGATTACAATCCCGATCGGTGGAGCGCGGCGCGGCATCCGCTGATGCGCACGGCGAGCGCGCATCCGGTGATCGGGCTCAAAGGCGCGTGGACCGCGTGCGGTGGCTGGTTCGTGCTCGATGCCGCCG
This sequence comes from Blastomonas sp. CACIA14H2, assembly GCA_000503195.1. GTDB lineage: Bacteria > Pseudomonadota > Alphaproteobacteria > Sphingomonadales > Sphingomonadaceae > Blastomonas. Next base: position 84,316 of record AYSC01000007.1, on the reverse strand, counting down.
AGGCGATGGCGCGGGCCAGGGGCGCACAGCTGTGACCCGCACGCGATGGCTGATCCCAGGACTGCTCGTCGGCATCGTGATCGCGCTGGTCGCGGCCTGCCTGCTCGGCTCGGTGCCGCTGCCGCCGGCGCGCATGGCGGCGGCCTTGCTGGGCTTTGGCCCGCCAGGCGACATGCTGGTGGTCTGGCAGGTACGGCTGCCGCGCGCGCTCTCGGCTCTGGTCGCGGGCGGGGCGCTGGGGCTGAGCGGCGCGGCCTTGCAGGGCCTGCTTCGCAATCCGCTGGCGGAGCCCGGCGTGCTCGGCGTGTCCGCGATGTCGGCGCTGTTCGCGACGGTGGCCTTGTTCTACGGGCTTGCGGCCTTCATCCCGTTCGCGCTGCCGCTGGCGGCGATTGCAGGCGCGCTCGCGGCGACCGCGATCATCGCCTGGGCCGCGCCGCGCACGCGGTCGGTGGTCACATTGATCCTGGTCGGCGTCGGCATTTCCAGCTTTTCGGGCGCGATCATGTCGCTGCTGATGAACCTTGCCCCCAACCCCTTCACGCTCGCCGATATGGTCACCTGGATGATGGGATCGGTCGCCAATCGTAGCCTCGACGACCTCGCGCTCAGCGGGCCGTTCATCGCCGCCGGCGCTGCTCTGCTGATCGCGGGTCGGCGAGGGCTGACCGCGCTGGCGCTGGGCGAGGAAGCGGCGGCGGGCGTCGGGCTCGATGTCGCGCGCCAGCGGATGCTGGTGGTGCTCGGCGCAGGGCTGGCGACCGGCGGCGCGGTGGCGCTGGCGGGCGCGATCGGCTTTGTCGGCATCGTCGCGCCGCATCTGGTGCGCCCCTGGGTCGGGCACGATCCCGCGCGCGTACTCGTCCCGAGCGCGCTGCTCTCCGGGCTGATCCTGATCCTCGCGGATATCACGGTGCGGATCATCCCCGGCGATACCGAGCTCAAGCTCGGCGTGGTCGCAGCGTTGATCGGCGCGCCGGTCTTCGTGATGATCGCGATCCGGCGGGGGGCAGTGCGATGAGCGACGCTGGTCTGCAGGTCACCGATGCCAGCCTGGCCATCAAGGGGGCGAGCTTGCTCAGCCATGCTGCGCTGGCGCTGGCGCCGGGCGAGCTGGTGGTGCTGCTCGGCCCCAATGGGGCGGGCAAGACGAGCCTGCTCCGCGTGGCGCTGGGTCTCGCGCGCCCCGACAGCGGCAGCGCCGAGCTGGCCGGATCGGACCCCGCGCGGCTGAGCCCGACCGATCGCGCCCGCGCGGTCACCTATCTGCCGCAGATGCGCGATCTCGCCTGGCCGATCCGCGTGCGCGATGTCGTCGCCCTGGGCCGCTTCGCTTATGGCGCGGCTCCGGCGAGAATGGGGGAAGCGGATCAGATCGCGGTCGCGCATGCGCTTGCGGCGTGCGATCTCGCCGACCTGGCCGACCGCGCGACCGATACGCTGTCGGGGGGCGAGCTGGCGAGGGTACATATCGCGCGTGCGCTCGCCTCGCAGGCGCCGCTGATGGTCGCGGACGAACCCGTCGCCTCGCTCGATCCGCGCCACCAGCACCAGGTGATGCGGCTGATCCGGGCGTTCGTCGATCGCGGCGGCGGCGCGCTGGTGGTGCTGCACGATCTCGATCTCGCAGCCCTTTTTGCCGACCGGCTGGTGTGGATGAGCGAAGGGCGCACGCTCGCCAGCGGCAGCGTCGCCGAGACGATGACCCCGCACTGGATCGAAGCGGTCTATGGCATTGCCGCCACCGTCACGCGGAGCGACGGAGCGGTCCGCGTGCTGGTGGGGCGCTGAAGGACGTCAGTCGAGCCCCAGCTTGCGCAGCGCGCGATAGCCGTACGACTTGACCAGGTTGTTCACCGGATAGCGGCGCGGCGGCGAGGGGCGGAAGCCGTACTTTCGCAGCACGCTGTTCATCGCATGCGCATCGGTTTCGGCATAGCTCCATTCGGAGCGCCAGGTGATCGACAGCGAGATCGAGGGCTTGTCGCCGTTGCGGACATAATGCGGCGCCATCACCGGCACGAAGATCGCCTGTCCGGGATCGAGCCGATAGTCGGTGCCGTGCGGCGCAAAGCCATCGTCCCAGGGGAGATTGCGCGGGCCGCCGCCCGAATGATAGGCTTCGTGCGCTTCCGGCGCGGCAAAGCGCGGGTCGCCCGCCGGGAACACGGTCATCGTCTTCCAGCCGCGCAGCTGCAGCAGGATGTTGTGCTCGGGATCGAAATGATAGGGCGTCATCGATCCGGGCGAGGAGACGAAGATGAAGCCCTCGGGCCGCAGCATCGCGCCGGTGGTCTTGTCGGTGACGTCGCGCAATTCGGCGAGCAGGCTCATCAGCAGGTCGCGATAGGCGGGGACCTGCTCGATATTCTTGAGCACGCACCAGCTGTTGGCGCTGTCGATGCCGCGGATCGTCTCGCCGATGCTGAGCCCGGTCTTGGGCACGTCCTCGGGGCGGATGCCGATCGGCAAGTCGCCGCGATTATATTCGAGCGACTTTTCGGGCAGCGCCTCACCCAGCTGCGCGAGCGATTCGAGCTCCAGCAGGGGATGCTGCAGCAGACCGTGGTTAAGGATATGCGCGGTTTCCGGGTAGCACAGGGCGAAGCGCGCCTTGGCATCGTCGGTGAACACGCCCCCGGTGGTGGGCCGGGCGAAACCGGCTGGATGCGGCTGGTCAGTCATCGTCATTCTCCACGGGAGAGGAAGGGGCGGGCACCGGGGCGCTGGCCGCGCGGCGGCGGTCCATGAAGCGTTCGCCCTGGCGGAAGGCGGCGAAAAGGGCAGGGCGGCCAAAGCCCTTGAGGCCCACCGAAACGCGCGCGACATGGCGGCGCTCGGCCCAAAGGCTGTCGATCATCGGATGGCCTTCGGCGGCGCAGCTGTCCATCCAGGCGAGATCGTGGTCGCGCAATATGTCGAGATTGTCGATCTGCAGCAGCACGCCAGGCGAATAGCGCGCGAACGCCTCGTCGAACGCGGTCTTGAACGAGAAGCCGCCCGGCGGGCTGAGGAAATTGACCAGCATCGCGAGCGGCTTGCCGTCGAGCCGCATCGCGATCAGGTGCAGCCTGCCGGCAGCATGCGCGCGGTGCGTCGCTTCGAGGAACAGCGCGCGCGTTTCCGGCAGATCGGCGAGCGCCGAGCCGTTGCGTCCCTTCCAGCCCGATTGCTCGAGCGCAAGAAACTCGGCGAGCCAGGCATCGAGCCCGGCTTCGCCTGTGCCCTGCACGGTCTCGACCGTTCCCAGTTCGGCGAGCCGGTTGCGCAGCCGCGCAATCTCCTTGCGCTTCTTCTTGCGCACGACCGCTTCGTAATAGGCCTGGCCGGGCATGACCGTCGCAAGCATCGCGCGCTCTTCGGCGAGCACGATATCGCACGCGCGGCGCTGATCGCGGCAGAGCTGCTCGAGCGCGGCGAAGACCGGGCCGTCGGTGGCGATGCCGTGGAGGTGGAGGAACAGCCCGCTGTCCATGCGCCCGTCGAGATCGGCCAGCAGCGCCTCCCAGACGGCGCGCTCGTGCCCCGGCCTGGCCAGCGGCGTCCCCAGAAGGCAGTTCGGGTGCCGCCAGTTCTGGCTGTGCGGCAGCGGCCAGCGGCCATAATAAGCCTCGCGCGCGATCGGCATCAGCCCGACCAGCTGGCCGTCATCGGTCAGCGCGGCGATCCGCGCGCGTTTCAGCGTATCGCAATGCTCGATAGCCGGCGCGAGATATTCGGGCGCATGGAAGACATTGGGCTCGCTGGCATGATCGGCGAGCCGGTGCCAGGCGGAAAGGAAGCCAGCGTCGAGCTGCGCCGGATCGAGCAGCGCGACTCGCAACCTCCCGTCCGCCGGTGTGACGGTAGGTGATCCAGCCATGAGCAGGCTCTGATCCATGCCGCTTCGCGTTCCTGCCAATGTCCGCGACAATCGCGGCCCCCCGCAGATGCTATAGGCATGGAATGCAAAACAACAGCTTAAGTGGAATGGTTAACCCGTTAAGCGCGCCGCCTGCGCTTGGCATCAGTGCCAAGAAAAAGCCCCGCCAGGCACAGGGCCGGCGGGGCGAGTTGTCGTTCAGATGTGCAGGCTATCGCAAGCGTCAGCCTGCGGCAAGCGCCGCGAGCAGCAGCAGTGCGACGATATTGGTGATCTTGATCATCGGGTTGACCGCAGGGCCCGCGGTGTCCTTGTACGGATCGCCCACGGTGTCGCCGGTCACCGCCGCCTTGTGCGCGTCGGAACCCTTGCCGCCATGGTTGCCGTCCTCGATATATTTCTTGGCGTTGTCCCAGGCGCCGCCGCCGCTCGTCATCGACAGCGCGACGAACAGGCCGGACACGATCACGCCGAGCAGCAGTGCGCCGAGCGCGGCAAAGCCATTGGCCTGGCCCGCCACGGCGGTGATGACGAAATAGACCACGATCGGCGCCAGCACCGGCAGCAGCGAGGGGATGATCATCTCCTTGATCGCGGCCTTGGTGACGAGGTCGACGGTGCGGGCATAATTGGGCTTGGAGGTGCCCGCCATGATGCCGGGATTGGTGCGGAACTGCTCGCGCACCTCCTCCACCACCGATCCGGCGGCGCGGCCCACCGCGGTCATGCCCATCGCGCCGAACAGATAGGGCAGCAGCGCGCCGAGCAGAAGCCCGACGATCACATACGGGTTGGAGAGCGAGAAATCGACCGGCACCTCAGGGAAGAATTCCTTGAGGTCGGTCGTGTACGCGCCGAACAGCACCAGCGCGGCGAGGCCTGCCGAACCGATGGCATAGCCCTTGGTCACCGCCTTGGTGGTGTTGCCCACCGCGTCGAGCGCATCGGTCTTTTCGCGCACGCTGTCGTCCAGACCCGCCATTTCGGCAATGCCGCCGGCATTGTCGGTGACCGGGCCATAGGCGTCGAGCGCCACGACCATGCCCGCCAGCGCCAGCATCGCGGTCGCCGCAAAGGCGATTCCGACGATCCCCGCCAACTGATAGGCGACGATCACCGCGACGACGATCAGCAGCGTCGGCAGCGCCGTCGCCTCGAGGCTGATCGCCAGACCCTGGATGACGTTGGTGCCGTGCCCGGTTTCCGATGCCTTGGCGATCGAGCGGACCGGGCGATAGTTGGTGCCGGTATAATATTCGGTGATCCAGATGATGAGGCCGGTGACGCCCAGGCCGATCAGCATGGTGAGATAAAGGTCCATGCCAGTGAAGGTCGCCGGGCCTGCGGCATCGGCGGTCTTCATCGAATAGGCGGTGGCCATGCCGACCACCGCATCGGTGACGAAATAGAGGCCGATGGCAGAGAGCACGGCGGTGACCGCAAAGCCCTTGTACATCGCGCCCATGATCGATCCGCCCGATCCCAGCCGGACGAAATAGGTGCCGATGATCGAGGTGATGACGCACAGCCCGCACAGGCCGAGCGGCAGCCCGACCAGCGGCAGCAACGCGGTGTCGTCGCCCGCCACCAGCAGCGCGATCGCGACCATGGTGACGCCGATGGTGACGACATAGGTTTCGAACAGGTCGGCGGCCATGCCGGCGCAGTCGCCGACATTGTCGCCGACGTTATCGGCGATCACCGCCGGGTTGCGCGGATCGTCCTCGGGGATCCCCGCCTCGACCTTGCCGACCAGGTCCGCACCGACGTCGGCCGCCTTGGTGAAGATGCCGCCGCCCAGACGCGCGAAGATCGAGATCAGCGATGCGCCGAACGCGAGCGCGACCAGCCCGTTGACGATGTTACGGTCTTCCGGATCGCTGAGGCCATGGCCCGCTATGGCATAGAGGTAATAGAAATAGCCCGCGGTTGCGAGCAGGCCCAGGCCCGCCACCAGCATGCCGGTGATCGCACCCGCGCGGAAGGCGAGGGTCAGCCCTGCCTGGAGCGAGGTGCTCGCGGCCTGAGCGGTGCGCATGTTGGCGCGCACCGAGATGTTCATGCCGATATAGCCCGCCACGCCCGAGAGGACCGCGCCCAGCACGAAGCCGATGGCGGAGACGGGGTTGCCGAACTTGTCGAGAAGCGCCCAGACCAGCACCAGCATCACGATGCCGACAATGGCGATGGTACGATACTGACGGCCCAGATAGGCCTGCGCGCCTTCCTGGATGGCCGCGCCGATTTCCTGCATCCGGGCGTTGCCGGGCGATTGGCTCAAGACCTGTCTGCTGGTGAATATGCCATAGAAAACTGCAACCACCCCGCACAGGATGGCTATCAAGACCACGTTCATGCGTCGCTCTCCCAAAAAGCGAAGGCCTCTCGGCCGAACAGGCGATCACCGCGCCCTTCATGAACGTCAGCGTCCCCCTTGCATAGGTATAAGCGGGTGTTGCAGGCGTGCAACTTAATAAAGTTAGGGAGAAGGATGTGCGCTCAGCCGTGCAGCCAGCCCAGTTTTTCGGGGGTTTCGACCGGCATGCCGTTCCAGCTGAGGGTCACCCCTTCGCCCCCATCGCCGTCGCTGGCATGGAAGCCGCCGATACGCGTTGCAGGCACCGGCAGATGCGCTTCGGCATCGGCGGCGAACAGCAGCTGGTAATCGTCGCCGCCGGTTGCGGCGGCAAGCGCCGCGGCTTGATCGCTGCCGATGGTGGCGGCGAAATCGGGCGAGCGCGGCACCTGCGCGAGGTCGATCCGCACCGCGAGCCGCGAGGCGCGCGCCATGCGCGCGGCATCGATCAGCAGCCCGTCGGACACGTCCATCATCGCATGCGCGACCTGCGCGAGCAGGGGCCCATCGGCAAGCCGCGCCTGCGGCCTGCGATAGGCCTGCACGAGCGATGCCGGTTCGGCCTTGCCCGCCTGGAGCAGGCCCAAGCCCGCCCAGCCATCGCCGATCGTGCCGGTAACGAACAGCCCGTCGCCCGCCAGCGCGCCGCCGCGCGACGGCGGCACGGGGACCGAGGGCAGGCCGATCGCCGTGAGCGACAGCACGCGCGCCTGACCTTCGGGTACGCTGACGGTATCGCCGCCGATCAGCGCCAGGCCGTGATGGTCGAGTGCGGCCTTCAGGCCCCCGGCAAAGGCCGCGTCCCAGCCCGCATCGCGCGACAGGCTGTGACCGGTGAGACACGCGAGCGGCGTCGCCCCCTTGGCGGCCAGATCCGAGGCGTTCACCGCGACCAGCTTCCACGCGATATCGGCGGGCGGATCGTCGGGCAGGAAATGCACGCCTTCGACGAGCATGTCCTTGGTGAGGACGAGCGCCTGCTTGCCGATGGTGAGCACCGCGGCATCGTCATCGAGCCCGCGCGCCGCCGGATCGGTGGCGATCACGCGAAGAAGGTCGATAAAACCGGGTTCGGTGGTCATGCGGGTTTACCCCTTGTGCCTTACGTCCCTCGACTGCGCTCGGGACAAACGGACGGGTGGTGCAACTCGCCTTGAGCTATCCCGTTTGTCCCGAGCCCTTCGACGCCGCCTAGCGGCGCCGCTCAGGATAAACTTCAGCGGAACGCTGAAGTCGAGGGACGTGCGTAACCTAACGCCGCACATCCTTGGCGATCCCGTCGAGCAGGCCGTTGGCAAAGCGCGTGTCCTTGGCGTCGAAGAACGCGTGCGCGACATCGAGATATTCGTTGATCACGCTGCCCACGGGCACATCGGGCCGCGCGAGCAGCTCGTATGTCCCGGCGCGCAGGATCTGGTGCAGCGTGCGGTCGATGCGGCCGAGCGACCAGCCTTCGGCCAGCTTGCCCTCGATCAGCCCGTCGATCTCCGCGAGCCGCTCGGTGGTGCCCTTCACGACATCGTCGAAGAACGCGACATCGGCCTCGGCATATTGCTCGTCCTCGATTTCCGCGCCCAGCCGGTGCTGATGGAATTCGTGGAGCAGCTGCGCGACCGGGGTCTTCTCCATCGTGTGCTGGTAGAGCGCCTGGACGGCGGCGAGCCGGGCGGCGGAGCGGGAGCGGGATTTCTCGTTCATGTCGTTTCCATCAAGTCAGCCGGCGCCGGACGCTCTCGGCATGGGCGGGCAGGCCCTCCATCTCGGCCAGCGCGACGGCGGCGGGGCCGATCGCGGCAAGGCTGTACGGATCGAACTGGATGAAGCTGGTGCGCTTCATGAAATCGAGCACCGAAAGGCCCGAGGAAAAACGTGCGCGCCGCCCGGTGGGCAGCACGTGGTTGGGCCCGGCGACATAATCGCCGACCGCCTCGGGCGTGTGCCGACCAAGGAACACCGAGCCTGCATGGCGCACCTTCGCGAACAGCCCTTCCGGATCGTCGACCGCGAGTTCCAGGTGCTCGGCAGCAAGGCGGTTGACCAGCGGCATCGCGTCCTCGAGGCTGTCCACCACGATGATCGCGCCATTGTCTTCCCACGCTTTCGTCGCGACCTTGCGCGTCGAGAGCGCGGCAAGCTGCACGCCGACCGTGTCCGCGACGATATCGGCAAAGCCCGCGTCATCGGTGAACAGGATCGACTGGCTGGTCGGATCATGCTCGGACTGGCTGAGCAGGTCGGCGGCGATCCATTCGGGATCGTTCTTGCCATCCGCGACCACGACGATCTCGGACGGCCCCGCCACCATGTCGATGCCGACCACGCCGTAGAGCTGGCGCTTGGCTTCGGCCACCCAAGCATTGCCCGGGCCAGTGACGACATCGACCGCGCGGATCTTCTGCGTGCCATAGGCGAGCGCCGCCACCGCATGCGCGCCGCCGATGCGCCAGATCTCGTCCACGCCGGCGAGATGCGCGGCGGCGAGCACCAGCGGATTGACCTGACCCTTGGGCGTCGGCGTCACGACGACGAGCCGGTCGACCCCGGCGACCTTGGCCGGAATCGCGTTCATCAGCAGCGACGAGGGATAGGCCGCACGGCCGCCGGGCACGTACAGCCCTGCCGCATCGACCGCGCTCCAGCGCGCGCCGAGGCGCACGCCCGCAGCGTCGGTATAGTCCCGGTCCTCGGGCAGTTGCGCTTGGTGATACGCGCGGATGCGATTGGCAGCGAGATCGAGCGCGGCGCGAAGGTCATCGGACAGCGCGGCATAGGCGTCGGCGCATTCCTGCCGGCCGATGCTCCAGCCCGCACCGTCGAGGCTATGGTCGTCGAAGCGTGCGGTATAATCCGCGAGCGCCGCATCGCCGCGCGCCTTCACATCGGCGATGATCGCGGTGACGTCGCGGCTGACCTCGACATCGCTTTCGCGCCGACCGCGCACCAGCTTGTCGAACGCATGGGCGAAATCCTTGTCGCGGGTGGAAAGGCGAAGCGTCATGCGGCCTGCCTGCGCTCTGCGGCGAGATCGCGAAAGGCGGACATGAGCGGTCCCAATCGCGCATGGTCCTTTTTCAGCGCGGCGCGGTTGACAATCAGCCGGGCGGAGACCTGGGTAATGACTTCGGTTTCCACGAGGCCATTGTCCTTGAGCGTGCGGCCCGATTCCACCAGGTCGACGATCCGGCGCGACAGGCCGAGCGAGGGGGCAAGTTCCATCGCGCCGTTCAGCTTGACGCATTCGGCCTGCACGCCCTGCCGTTCGAAATAGCGGCGGGTGATGTTCGGATATTTGGTGGCGACGCGGATATGCGAGGGGCGCGGCTGGTTGCTCGCCGCCTCGTCGGCGGGTTCGGCGACCGACAGGCGGCAATGGCCGAAATTCAGGTCCACAGGCGCATAAAGGTCCGAATAGTCGAACTCGTCGATCACGTCCGACCCGACAATGCCGATCTGCGCCGCGCCATGCGCGACGAAGGTCGCGACATCGAACGCGCGCACGCGGATGATGTCCATGTCCGCGCGGTTGGTGCCGAAACGCAGCGACCGGTTCTTCGGATCGTGAAATTCAGCGGCCGGCATGATACCCACCCGTTCGAGCACGGGCAGGGCATCGTCGAGGATGCGCCCCTTGGGCACGGCAAAGATCAGCGTATCGGCCATGGCCGCGGCATGTAGGGCCAAGCAGGGCAAAGGGCAATATGAACCGGAAAGAGGAAATCACCAGCGGCATCTCGTTTCAGGCGGATCATGCCGCGCATAATGGCGCGCCCGCCACCGGGGCGGTATGCCGCGCGCAGATTGCGCTGATGGCAGGCGACACGGGTTGTGGCCGCCGGATTGCGAAATGGCCGGGAAGTGTGCTGACCGATGCGATGCCGCTGAGGCTCGCGGGCGGGCTGCACCACCTGTTCCGCCAGGGTGCCGCGCCCGAGCTTGGCCCGGTCTACGCCCAGGAGGTGACCGAACAATCCGAGGTCGATGCGATCGTCGCTGCTGTCGTTTCGCGGCACGATGCGGAACTGCTCCCCTGGTTCGATGGCCCGCCGCAAACCAACGAGGCGGGGCGCTCGGCAAGCTTCGTCGCCGCGCTGCACTGGCTGGCGAGCCGCACCACCTCTCGGTTCGAGCTCAACGAGATCGGATCGAGTGCGGGGATGAACCTGCTGATCGACCGTTACGGCTATGGTCTGGGCGGCGTACGCTCCGGTCCCGCCGACGCGCCGTGCGTGATCGCGCCCGACTGGCAGGGGGAGCCGCCGCCTGCGACACCCTTCCGCATCGAGGTGGTGCGCGGATGCGATCTCAACCCCATCGACGTGCGCGACAATGCCGCTGCCGACCGGCTGATGGCCTATATCTGGCCCGAGGCCGAGGCCCGGTTCGCGCGGATGGAAGCGGGCATCGCGATGATCCGCGCGCGCGGCGTCGATCTGGTCCAGGCCGACGCCGCCGAATGGATCGTCGAACGGCTCGCCGAACCGCAGGCGCAAGGCGTCACTCGCGTGCTGATGCACTCGATCGTCTGGCAGTATATCCCGCCCGACCGCCAGGCGATGATCGAGGCCGCGATGGCCGAGGCCGGCGCGCGCGCGACCTCCGAGCGTCCGCTCGCCTGGATCGCGCTGGAAACCAACCGCGCGACTTTCCGCCACGAACTGAAAGTGCGCTTCTGGCCGGGGGCGGGGAGGCGCAATTGCTGGGCGAGGCGCATGCGCATGGGGCTTGGGTGCGGTGGTTGGGGTGAGGGGGGTGAAATGTTTGAGGTCGATCTGGTCTTGGATTAGGTAAAGACCCTGTTTAACCGGCAATTTTTCCACGCATGATAGTTAAACATTTCGAGCTTATCGCTCTTGCTCGGTGTCCACTCGCATTCGTTCGATCTCGGCTATTACCAGAGATTGTACCTTGGCATGAGCCGTCAGAATAGGTTCTCTCAGATCGTTGACCCGTTGTATGGCATCGGCAAATTTGTTGTTTTCGTTGATGTCGATAGCATATCGGACCGTAAAGTGATGAACGAGGTCTATACGATTGCCATTGGCTAGCTTCAGCAGCGAAACTATTGAATGGTCGAGCTGAAACTCCTCAAGTCGATGGATTAAGTTGCCAATGGGGTTGCCATCTAGCTCGTTTATTAGAGCAATTAGATCTGCTGGCGTGGGTCTGCGTAGAACATCACGCTTCCTAGCCTCTAGAAACCAGAGCAAATTTGCTAAATCCTTCTCGAGGAGTTGGGCTGTGAAAACGGCATGGCCATACAACTGAAGGAAGCGGTGCCAATGTTTGGGAGATTTTGCTGTCATAAGCGTGATTGTATCGGATGAATTGGCGCGCGCAAGATTTGGGCAGCGCTGAACGAACGGCAAATGAATGCGGACATCAATTCCATTGGTCGAAACATTGACGAGTTGCCCCCTATTCGAGATGCAATCAAACCCACTTAAGTCGCGTCAAATCCGCTCAGCCTGAGCTTGTCGAAGGCCCCGCGCCGAACCGTCCGGGATCATGCCGTTCTCCGGCGAAAGCCGGAGTCCAGGAGTGGGTGCCATCTCGCTCTGGCTTCCGGCTTTCGCCGGAAAGCGGCTGGTGGTGGGGAGCCGGTTTAGCGGGGCCTTCGACAGGCTCAGGCTGAGCGGGGTTTGGGAGCAGGAGGTGCCTGTATCATCAGCGCGACGCAGATCTGCGCCCTGCCTGCCCCCCTATTGCGTCGCCACCCACCAGATCGTGCCGGCGGGATCGCGGAAGCCGCCGCGCAGGTCGTCGTCGTCGGCCTTGCGTTCGGGTTCGCGTACCGCTTCGGCGCCCGCGGCCAGAGCGCGGTCGTAAACCGCCTGCGCGTCGGGTACGTAGAGATGCAGGTGCACCTCGCCCGAGCGATATTCGGTCGCGCCGCCGCCGACCATGACGATGCTGTCGTCGATCCGCAGTTCGGCATGCATCAGCGATCCGTCGGGCCTGTCGAACCGCCGCTCGATGCTCGCGCCGAGCACCGTCGCCAGAAAGGCGATCAGCGCCTCCGGATCCGGGCAGATCAGATAGGGGCTGAGGCTGGGATAGGTGGCGGGCTTCCAGTCGGGCATGGCGGGCTCCCTTGCGCGCAGACCCGCATGCGACAGGCGCGCCGCTCCCGGGGCTGTTTCTGCAGTGCAGCATATGCGAAAATGCACTCGAACGCCATGGCCGCCGCTTGCGTGTCGTCCCAGCCTGCGCGATAACAGGGCGCGCCCATGGGTGGCGCATGGAGCGTTTTTGACCAGGATTGCATCTTTCGGCTGAACCCTTGGGTTCGGCATCCTGAAACGGTCGACGGAAGGCTTCGCTTTTCCGATCCGATAGTCACATTCCAAATTTTGAAGGTTTCCCATGCACGATGATGCCATTCGCCCGCTGCTGCGCGGCGACCTCGATCGCGTCCGCTTTCTCGTCGAAGCCAATGCGATGTTTCCGCCCGAAATGCTCGACGACATGACCGCGCCCTTTTTCGGCGGCGCCGACGACCAGCGCTGGCTGGTCCTCGACGACGGGCAGGTCGATGCCGTGTGCTATTTCGTCCCCGAGGCCATGGCCGACCGGGTCTGGAACCTGCTGCTGATTGCGGTGGATCCGGCGCGGCACGGCGAGGGGCTGGGCTCGGCGCTGATGGCAGCGGTCGAGCACGAGTTGGCGGCGCAGGACATCCGGCTGCTGCTCGTCGATACCTCGGGCACCGAGGCGTTCGCGCGCACCCGCCGCTTCTACGAGCAGCTGGGGTACCGGCGCGAAGCCGTGATCCGCGATTACTGGGCCAAGGGCGACCACAAGGTCTCCTTTGCAAAGTCGCTGAGCTGACCAAAGGGAGGCGGGGTCGGTTCCGAGCCGGCTCCGCCTTTCGGTCGCCTGTCGGCCAGCGCGCTTGAGCCTGGCGCATTGCCTGCGCGAGGCCGCTGAACGCCATTGCGCCAGCCTTGTCACGCCATTGACGCCAAGCACCGCTAACCGGGCGACAAGAACCGCGCACATGGTCCGCGCGTCGCGATGCGATGAGGAGCCTCCATCCGATGACCAGCCTGCCGCACGCGGCGCAGTTCAAGCAGGCTGGCGCGCCCGGATGGACCGATCCCGATGCTGCGGAGTTTGTGGGTCGCCTCCAGGCGCTGGGCACCCGCGCGCTGATTGCCAATGTCGAGGCCGAGGCGTTTGTCGAACGAGTCGGCGATCACGCGCTTCCGATGATCGTCACCGATGGCGCGGTCGGCATGAGCTATGTCGCCGCACCGCACAGCGCCTATGCGCTCTATCCGCGCGCCGAACTCGATCTGGTCGATTTGGGGTGGATGCGGATGCCCGCGGCTGCGGCGATCGCGGCGACCGACCGGCTGCTGCGCGCGCTGGGCATCAACCGCGCGGTGCAGATCGACAACTGGTTGCTTTCCACCTGCCTTCATGGCGACTGGAATGGCGAGGGGCTGGCCGAGCTGCGCCAGCGGCTGGTTGCGCGCTTTCCCGGCCATTATCTGCTGATCCGCTCGGTGGACGACTGGTCGTGTCCCGCGCTGACCGCTGCGCTCCGCGCCGATGGCTGGATGCTGCTGCCCTGTCGCCAGATCTGGGTGACCGATGACCTGCAGCGCGACTGGGCGGTGCGCAAGAGCGTGAAGAACGACGGCCGCAAGCTGGCGCAATCGGGCCTGGCCGTCGAGGACGTGACGCACCTCGATGACGCCGATGCCGCGCGGGTCGCCGAGCTTTATGCGATGCTCTATATCGCCAAATATTCCGTACTGAACCCGCAGTACAGCGCTGCATGGATGCAGCTGGCGGTCGAGAGCGGGCTGTTTCACCTCCGCGTCGTGCGTGATCGTGCCGGGCAGATCATGGCCGCCGTCGGCATTGTCGCGCGCGGCGGAATCGCGACCAATCCGATGATGGGCTATGACACACAGCGCCCGCAATCGGACGGGCTCTACCGCATCGCCTCGTGGCTGGTCGGCGATTTCGCGCTGCGACATGGCTTGCGGCTCCACGGATCGGCAGGCGCAGGGCATTTCAAGCAGCAGCGCGGCGCGTGCAGCGAGATCGATTACATGGCAATCCATGCCGCGCATCTGCCCGCTGCCCAGCGCTGGCCGCTCAAGGGCATCGCCGCCGCGCTCGAAGCGCTAGCGGTGCCCCAGCTCAAGCGGCGGATGCTCTAGCGCGTTTTCACATTGAGCGAAAAAGCTCCTGTTTTCTGATGCCTCATTTTCCGAGCCTTTGACCGTAAGCGGTCAACTTGAAAATGCTCTAGCGCGCGAGGAATTTCTCCATCGCCGCGATCAGCGCCGGCGGCTGTTCCCAGGTCACGAAATGCCCGCCAGGCGCCTTGACCAGCATGAGGTCGGGCACCAGCGTCTCGATTCCGTCGAGCAACGAGGGGCGCAGCGCATAATCGTCCATTGCCCAGTAGAGCAGGGTCGGCTGCGTGACCGGCGGGAAGGCGCGCGACAGATAGGCGGGGCGCTCGACCTCGCCATCCATCGGCGGCACGATCAGCGGGCTGGCGCGGTACCAGTTGACCATCGCGGTGAACGCGCCGGGCGTCTGCCATTGCGCGAGGTAGATCGCGCGCTCCTCGGGCGTGATGTGCACCGCGGCGCTCGGCTCGGCAAAGCGCGAATCGAAATAGGCGTCCCAGCCCATGGCGCGCACCTTGTCCTCGAAATCGGGTTGCCGCATCTCGGTGATATATTGCGCCGAGGCGCGCTGGTCGGGATCGTCGAACAGCGCCCTCTGATAGGTGAACGGGTGCGCGGCATTCGCCATGATCAGCCGCGTCACCCGGTCGGGATGGTTGAGCGCCGCCATCCAGGCGATCGCGCCGCCCCAGTCATGCCCGACCAGCGTGAACGTATCGATGCCCAGACGGTCGGCCAGCGCGAGCAGATCGGCGACCATGTGCTTGGGCTCGTAATTTTCCACCCCTTGCGGCTTGGACGAGTGGCAGAAACCGCGCTGGTCGGGGGCGATCAGCCGGTAGCGATCCTGCAAATGGTGCATGACATATCGCCAGGTTCGGTGCGATTCGGGAAAGCCGTGGAGCAGGATCAGCGGCGGGGCATCCTCGGGTCCGGCGATCGCGACATCGAGCTCGACCCCGGTCGGCAAGGCGATGCGGGTGAGGGGGAAGTCGATCATGCGGCGGTTCTCCGGAGTGTCGTTTTCCGGAGGTTCTATGGCATCGCCCAGTTCGCGTCACCCCCGCGAAGGCGGGGGTCGCGCTTGGTCTCCACCAGTCAGCAGCAAAGCGGGATTCCCGCTTCCGCGGGAATGACGAACCACGGGCTGGATTTTATCTTTACGTCCGTCCGCGCGTCAGCGGCACTTCCGGGATCGGGATGAACTCTTCGCTGTCGCCCGGGACCTTGGGGAAAGCTCCCCGGTTCCAGCGATCAGCCGCATCGCGGATGCGGTCGTTCGACGATCCGACGAAATTCCACCAGATATGCCGCTCCGACGCGAAATCCGCGCCGCCCAGCAGCATCGCGCGCCCGCCGCCGATGCTCTCCAGCCTGGGCTTTGCCCCCGGCGCGATGAGATAGAGCAGATAGGGCTCGAGCGGCAGGCCATCGAGCGCGGCGTCGCCATCGACCAGCATCACCGCGCGTTCGTCCGCTTCGCTGTCGATCGGCAGCGAGCCGCCGGGCTGCAGCACGATATCGGCATAGATGGTGGGGCCATGGCAGGTGGTCGGCGCGGTCGCGCCCCAGAGCGAACCCATGATCACGCGCGCGCTCGCCTTGCCGTCGTCAATCACCGGCAGCGCATCGCAGCCGATATTCTCGAACGCGGGATCGGTGTCTTCGAGCGCATCGGGCAAGGCGAGCCAGGTCTGCATGCCGAACAGCCTTGCGCCGGTGGCCATCTCGCTTTGCGGGCTGCGCTCCGAATGGACGATGCCGCGCCCGGCGGTCATCAAGTTCACCTCGCCCGGATGGATAGTCTGGAAGGTGCCGAGCGAGTCGCGATGGTCGATGCCGCCGGTAAAGAGATAGGTGACCGTGGCCAGCCCGATATGCGGATGCGGCCGCACCCCCAGATCGCGCCCGATATCGAGCTGGGCCGGGCCGAATTCGTCGACGAAGATGAACGGCCCCACCATCGCGCGCTTCTTCTGCGGCAGCACGCGGCGCACGGTGAATCCGCCCAGGTCATGGCTGGTAGGGAGCAGGGTGAAGGCGATGGGGGATGAAATTGATCGGCTCCTATGCCTGACCGTAGTCGGTTTCATCGAAACGGTTTGCGATGAGAATCGCCAGCCCTTTAACTTCGTCGTGTAGGTCGGGTGCGCCCTTGATCACCTCATCTGCAGAGAAGCGCACCAGTGCCTTTGCTTCCGCAACCGTCATTCTGCCCGCGTCCACCTGCAGCGAGATAAAATCGAACAACACCCGATTGGTCAGGAGGTTCAGTGCTGCAGCAGACTTGTCCTCATTGTCCATGATCATGCAGCCAAGCGGTGACTGGTCAACCAGGCTTGCTGGCGCGCAATGCAATCAGCAAGGCTTGGCTTGGCAGTGCCAGGCCTTGTCAGCAGAGCCGCAACAGTTTGCCCCAGCACGTCGGCAGTCGGGCGAGCCTTGTCAAAGTTATCCGCGGTCCATTCCGGATTTTCCGGATCAAAGCGGCCGTCTTCGCTCATACTGCCTCCTTTCCTTTTCGTGTGCTCGGCGAAAGCTGATCAGGCGGATCATGCCATCCCTGTGCGTAAAAACAATCATGTGCAGCACGCCGCCAATCAGCCCCACTGTCCTGTAGCGCGGCTCGCCGTAATCGATGCGTGTGTCGGGCAGGGTCAGAGTGGTGCCCTCGTCAAATCCTGCGAACTCGTCCAACCCGATTCCATGCTTCTCTCGATTGGCCTCATTCTTGGCCGGGTCGAACAAGAAGCCTGCCATTGGCCAGACTACGCCTCGCCCGGCGCCTTGGCCTTGATCGCCAGTGCGTGGACCTTCTGCCCTGGCAGGTCGCCGAGCGCGCGGTTGACCAGGCGCTGGCGCTCGAGCCGCGACTTGCCCGCGAATTCGGCGCTTTCGATCTCCACCGTGAAGTGCGATTCGCCGCTGCCGTCATCGCCCATATGGCCCGAATGCTTGGCGCTGTCGTTGATCACGTCGAGCCGTGTCGGGGACAGGGCGGCCATCAGCCGGGTTTCTATCTCATGGGCCATCGGCCCCTTGGTTTTCATCGTCATGCGCACCTATATAGGCCGCTTTCCGCCCCTTGGCGAGGCGGCGCACTCATGGGCATGGCGACAGGTTTTGGCAGATAGCGGCAACTCGGGACAGGATGGCGGCAGCGCGCGGCGGCGTGCGCGCTTTCATGGCCGAGTCGAGGGCACGGGCCGCGCCTGCGACTGGGCTGGCTGCCAGGAGGATGGCGAGTTCCGCGCCCCGCCGGCCGAAGACCAGCCCCACGGCTCGCGCTTCGACGGACCAGGCCGTTATCGCTGGTTCTGCCTCGACCACATTCGCGAGTTCAACGAGCGCTACAATTTCTTCGCAGGCATGAGCGCGGAGGAAATCTACCAGGCGCAGCGCCCGACAGCGGGGTGGGACCGCGAGACTCGCGCCTTTGCGGCCGGGGCAGGGCAGACACCGCGCTGGAGCGACTTTGCCGATCCGCTCGACGCCATCGGCGCGCGCTTCCGACAGAACATGGCGGACCGGGCGCGGGCAGCGGCCGATTCCGCCCGCGCACAGCAGCGCGGGCTGTCGGCAGCGGACCAGAATGCGCTGAAGACGCTAGGGCTTGGCGCGGATGCGACGCGCGCGACGATCCGCAAGGCCTATTCGCAGCTGGTGCGCACCTATCATCCCGATCGCAATGGCGGGGATCGCAGCCACGAGAAAGCCTTGCAGGAGGTCATCGCCGCCTATACGCACTTGCGCAAACTTGCCGCCTTCGCCTGATCGGGCGGAGCGCCCCTTCGACGACTCAGAACACCGGAAAACGCCATGACCGATATTTCGAACACCCAGCCCGACAGCCGCGATGGCACCCTGCTCGATGCGCCCGACAAGATGGTCGATGCGCGCGAGCTGTTCGGCGTCGATATCGACATGCAGGTGCCCGCGTTCAGCGAGGCGGACGAGCGCGTGCCCGATCTCGATCCGTCCTATGTGTTCGACCCGGAAACCACGCTCGCGGTGCTCGCCGGCTTTGCGCACAATCGCCGCGTGATGGTGCAGGGCTATCACGGTACGGGCAAGTCGACGCATATCGAACAGATCGCCGCGCGGCTGAACTGGCCGTGCATCCGCATCAATCTCGACGCGCATATCAGCCGTATCGATCTGGTCGGCCGCGATGCCATCGTGCTGCGCGACGGCAAGCAGGTCACCGAGTTCCGCGAAGGCCTGCTCCCTTGGGCGCTGCAGACGCCGACCGCCCTGGTGTTCGACGAATATGACGCGGGCCGCCCCGACGTGATGTTCGTGATCCAGCGCGTGCTCGAAACCGAGGGCAAGCTGACCCTGCTCGACCAAAACCGCGTGATCCGCCCCAACCCCTATTTCCGCCTGTTCGCGACCGCCAACACCGTGGGCCTGGGCGATACCAGCGGGCTGTATCACGGCACGCAACAGATCAATCAGGGCCAGATGGACCGCTGGAACATCGTGTGCACGCTGAACTATCTGCCCGCCGAGACCGAGGCCAAGGTGGTGCTCGCCAAGGTCGGCGAGACCGACCCCAAGGTGGTCAAGAACATGGTCAAGGTCGCCGATCTCACCCGCCAGGGCTTCATCAACGGCGACATCTCGACCGTGATGAGCCCGCGCACCGTGATCAGCTGGGCGCAGAACGCCGCGATCTTCCACAATATCGGCTTCGCCTTCCGCCTGTCGTTCCTCAACAAGTGCGACGAGGCCGAACGGATGCTGGTCGCGGAATATTACCAGCGCGTGTTCGGTGAGGACCTGCCGGAGAGCATCGTCGGCCGGGGGTGAACGGCGGATCCTGGGGGCGAGGGGTGAGCGATTATGATCTTGCCTTGCTCAATCCGGCACCATCACCCCCACCCAACCCTCCCCCATCGAGGGGGAGGGCTTTAGTGGGCGATCATCTGTTTCCATTGCACTGCCCAACTCCCTCCCCCTTGATGGGGGAGGGCTGGGGTGGGGTGATCGGCCGTCAGGGTGCTGTCGGTGAAACATCATCCACCGGCAACCGCCACCAAATTGGCCCGGCGGCTGCGGCGCGACATGACCGATGCCGAGCGCAGGATGTGGACCCTGTTGCGAGAAAACTTCCCCGAGGCGAGGTTCCGTCGGCAGGTGCCGTTGCTCCAGTATATTGCCGACTTCGCCAGCCATCGGGTGAGGCTGGTCATCGAGGTGGATGGGAGCCAGCACGATGTTCAGGTCGATGCGGCGCGCACAGCGGCGATCGAGGGGCAGGGCTATCGGGTGATTCGATTTACGAACTATGATGTGCTGACAGCGGAGGAGGGCGTATTCATGGTGATCGATAGCGCAATCCGGGACGCTCACCCCCACCCAACCCTCCTCCATCAAGGGGGAGGGCATTAATGCGCGCTGAGCATATGTGGACGTGCAACAGAGCTCCCTCCCCCTCGATGGGGGAGGGCTGGGGTGGGGGTGAGGGAGCGTCTTGATGCAATTTCGGTCTGGCATGTGTTATCTCCGCCAACACACCCCTCTCGCCCTCGCTGTCATAATCATATAATACACCAACTGTGTTCAGGAAAATGCGATTCGGATCGGGGCGTTTTGGGTTGGCGGGGCTTCTGCTGCCGATGCGTCCTGGCCGCCCCCCGGGCTGGGGGAGGCGCGCAATCCGTGGCTTGATCCGGCCGATATAGGCCAGGCTGCGCCGGAGCCGGTGAAGCCCCCGCGCACGCGAGGATGGTGGGCCAGGCGCGTGCTGGCCGGGCTGGTCGCGCTGTTCCTGATCTTGCTCGCCTGGCTGGCGATCACCGCACCGCTTTCCAAGTCGCTCGAGCCGATCGCGCCGCCCGAGATCACGCTGCTCGCCGCCGATGGCACGCCGATCGCGCGCAGCGGCGCGGTGGTCGAGGAGCCGGTGGCGGTGGACAGGCTCCCGCCGCATGTGGTCGAAGCGTTCCTCGCGATCGAGGACCGGCGCTTCTATTCGCACTGGGGCATCGACCCGCGCGGGCTGGCGCGTGCGCTGTGGTCGAACATCACCGGCAGCAGCGTACAGGGCGGCAGCACGATCACGCAGCAGCTCGCCAAGATCAGCTTCCTCACCCCCGAACGCAGCCTGACGCGCAAGCTGCGCGAGATGCTGATCGCCTTCTGGCTGGAGGCCTGGCTGAGCAAGGACGAGATCCTGAGCCGGTATCTGTCGAACGCCTATTTCGGCGATAATGTCTATGGCTTGCGCGCCGCCTCGCTCCACTATTTCTATCGTCAGCCCGAAAAGCTGAAGCCCGAACAGGCGATCCTGCTCGCCGGGTTGGTCCAGGCCCCCTCGCGTTTTGCGCCGACGCGCAACTGGCAGGGCGCGAGCAAGCGCGCGGCAATGGTGCGCGCCGCCATGGTCGATGCCGGCTATCTGAC
Organism: Blastomonas sp. CACIA14H2; assembly: GCA_000503195.1. Taxonomy (GTDB): domain Bacteria; phylum Pseudomonadota; class Alphaproteobacteria; order Sphingomonadales; family Sphingomonadaceae; genus Blastomonas. The sequence continues at coordinate 63,537 of AYSC01000007.1, read as the reverse complement.
GCAAGCCGAGGCCGATGCGCTGCCGCAGCCGCGGCTCGATGTGCACGAGCGGCCCAAGCTCGCCAATGGCACCTATTTCGCCGACTGGGCGATGCCCCAGGCGCGCGCGCTCACCGAGATGTCGCACAGCCGTCTGACGCTGACGACCACGCTCGATGCGCGGCTTCAACGCGCGGCAGAGCGCATCGTCGCGCGTGCTGGCCTCGGCAAGGCGCAGGTCGCGCTGGTGGCGATGCGCACCAATGGCGAGGTCGTCGCGATGGTCGGCGGCAAGGATCACGCGCAATCGCCCTTCAACCGCGCGACCCAGGCGAAGCGTCAGCCCGGCTCCACCTTCAAGCTGTTCGTCTGGCTGGCGGCGCTCGAAGCGGGGATGGAGCCGGATTCGGTCATCGAGGACAGCCCGATCACCACCGGAAGCTATCGCCCGCGCAACGCCGGGGACCGCTATCGCGGTACCATCAGCCTCGAAGAGGCGTTCGTGCATTCGAGCAATGTCGCCGCCGTCCGCCTGTTCCAGAAGGTCGGCAGCGAGAAGGTGATCAAGCAGGCGACGCAGCTCGGCCTCAAGGGGCCGTTCACCGAGGGCGATCCCAGCCTGGCGCTGGGCAGCGGCAGCGCAACCTTGCTCGAGATGACCGCGGCCTTTGCCGGGGTCGCGGGCAACCAGTGGCCGGTCGAGCCGCACGCGTTCAAGCGTGAGGAGCAGGGCTGGTTCGAATGGCTGGTCGACGGGCCCGATCGCTATTCGTCGCGCGTGCACGAGCAGATGCAGGACATGCTGCGCGCGGCGGTCAATCGCGGAACGGGCCGCGCGGCGAGCCTCAACATCCCCAATTTCGGCAAGACCGGCACCAGCCAGGACAATCGCGACGCGCTGTTCATCGGTTATGCCGGCGATCTGGTCGTGGGCGTGTGGATCGGCAACGATGACAACAGCCCCATGCAGGGCATTCGCGGCGGCGGGCTGCCCGCGCGCATCTGGCGGCAGTTCATGGGCGAGGCGCTGCCCGGTGCCGTGCCGCAGCGCCGCGCCGCGCCCGTCGCGCCGCCCGAGGAGGTCGATCCCGATCCGGTGATCGGCCCGCTGCTGGAGGGTGAGATCGAAGGCCAGGTCGGCGGCGCGAATGTCCGCGTCACGCCGGATGGGCTGACCATTTCGGGAGATGTCGGCGGGGCCCCGGTCGAGGTGACGGTCGACGGCAATGGCGCGAATGTCCAGCGGCAGCGGCCGCCGCCGCCCGAACCGCCGCAATAGCCTCGCGCTTGCTTGACATCGGGGCCCTGCATCTCCAGCGATAGCGCATGACCAACCGCACTCCGCTCGATGACCTGAAGAACGTGCTGGCCGGGACCGCGCGGGCGATCGCCAGCCAGCCCGAGATCGAGGTGGCGTTCACCGCCGATCCGCCGTCGCAATCTGGCACCAAGCTGCGCGTGCCGATGCCGGGGCGCAAGCTGCCCGCCGATCAGGTCGCCGAGGCGCGCGGCTTTGCCGATCTCTATGCGCTGCGGCTGAAACATCACAACCCGATGCAGCACGCCGCCAACGCCCCGCGCGAGGCGGTGGCGCGCGCGGCGTTCGATGCGGTCGAGCAGGTGCGGATCGAGGCGCTCGGCACGCGGTCGATGCGCGGGCTGGGCGCGAACCTCGATGCGGCGCTCGAGATGCGGATGCGCTCCGACCCGATCAGCCGCGCGACGCGCGCCGACGAGGTGCCGATCTCGACCGCGCTCGGCCTGATCGTGCGCGAACGGCTCACCGGCACGCCGATGCCTGCGGACAGCGTCGCGGGCGTCAATCTGGTGCGCGAGTGGATCGAGAGCAAGGGCGGCGAGGATATCGACAATCTGGCGCTGTCGCTTGACGACCAGGCCGGCTTCGCCGCGCTCGCCAACCGGCTGCTCGAACATCTGGAGCTCACCGAAGGCCAGATGGACGAGGAGGACAGCCAGGACGAGGGCGACGAGGACGATTCGTCCGAACAGGGCGAGCCCGAGGATCAGGAGGGCGAGCAGGACGGCACCGACCAGGGCCAGACCGAGGCGCGTGGGCAAGAGCAGACCGGCGAGAACGAGGAAGGCGATTCCTCGGAGACCGAAGGCGAGATGGAGCAGGGGGACGATGGCGACCCCGGCGAGATGGGCGACGACGGCATGATGCCGACGCGGCCCAACCGCCCCTGGACCGACCTGCCCAATGATTTCGAGTACAAGGCCTGGACCACGCGCTTCGACGAGGTGGTCGAGGCGACCGACCTGTGCGACGAGGACGAGCTGCTGCGGCTGCGCGCCTATCTCGACCAGCAGCTCGCGCATCTGCAGGGCGCGGTGACCAAGCTTGCCAACCGCTTGCAGCGCCGTCTGATGGCGCAGCAGAGCCGCAGCTGGGATTTCGACCAGGAAGAAGGCATGCTCGATGCCGCGCGGCTGGCGCGCGTCGTCGTCGCGCCCGGCCATTCGCTGTCGTACAAGATCGAGCGCGATACCGAGTTCCGCGATACCGTCGTGACGCTGCTGATCGACAATTCGGGCTCGATGCGCGGTCGCCCGATCAGCATCGCGGCGATCAGCGCGGACATCATGGCGCGCACGCTCGAACGCTGCGGCGTCAAGACCGAGATCCTGGGCTTCACCACCAAGGCGTGGAAGGGCGGCCAGTGCCGCGAGGACTGGCTGGCGCATGGCCGCTCGCCGCTGCCCGGCCGCCTCAACGATCTGCGCCACATCATCTACAAGAAGGCCGACGAACCCTGGCGGCGCGCGCGCAAGAATCTGGGCCTGATGATGCGCGAAGGCCTGCTCAAGGAGAATATCGACGGCGAGGCTCTGCTCTGGGCGCACAACCGTCTGATCGGACGTCCCGAGGAGCGCCGCGTGCTGATGGTGATCTCGGACGGCGCGCCGGTCGACGATTCGACGCTCTCGGTCAATCACGGTGCGTATCTGGAACAGCATCTGCGCAAGGTGATCGACTGGATCGAGAAGATGTCGCCGGTGCAGCTGATCGCGATCGGCATCGGTCATGACGTGACCCGCTATTATCGCCGCGCGGTGACCATCATGGATGCCGAGCAACTGGGCGGCACGATGGTCGAACAGCTGGCGGGCCTGTTCGACGACGAGTGATCGCGGGGGCGGGGCGGCGTGCCACGTCCCTCGACTTCGCTCGGGACAAACGGGGAAGGCTGTGGCGGATCACGGCCGGGAAGCGTTGTGAGCGGCCTAGGCCAACCGATCGCGCGCGCACCAAATACGCACCCACATCCGTTTGTCCCGAGCGAAGTCGAGGGACGTCCTTAGCGAGCTCGCGAGATCGCTGCGCCTCCCGTAAGCTCGCCTTGCCAAAGTTCCTGCTCCCGTTTAATCAAGCGATTAAACCCTGTAGGGAGACCCAGCCTTGAACGTATCCGAAGCCGTCGCCACCCGCCGTTCCGTGCGCGATTTTCTGCCTGATCCGGTGCCGCTGGAGACGATCCGCGAGATATTGGCCAAGGCGCAGCGCGCGCCCTCGGGCGGCAACACCCAGCCGTGGAACGCGGTGGTGCTGACGGGCGAGCCGCTGGCCGAGCTGACCGCGAAGATCAAGGCCAAGGCGCAGAGCGCGCCGATGGGCGAGGGGATGGAATATGCCATCTATCCCTCCGGGCTCGAGGGCCGCTACGAGCAGCAGCGCCGCGCGGTCGGCCAGGCGATGTTCGATGCGCTGGGCATCGGCCGCGAGGATGGCGCAGGCCGGGTGAAACAGATGATGCGCAACTGGGACAGCTTCGGCGCGCCGGTGCAGATCTTCACCTATTGCCGCACCTATATGGGCCCGCCGCAATGGTCTGACATGGGCATGTGGCTGCAGACGGTGATGCTGCTGTTGCGCGAGGCCGGGCTGGACAGCTGCCCGCAGGAAATCTGGGCGATGTACGGGCGTTATATGCGCGAGCTGCTCGACATCGGCGACGACTATATCTTCTTCACCGGCATGGCAGTGGGCTATCGCAATCCGGACGCGGCGGTGAACAATTTTGCCGTGCCGCGCGTCGAGATCGATGACGCGATCCAGTTTCGGGGCTTCTGACGTTATCCCGTCCGGCCATATCCGGTTCACATGACCGTCGCATAATGATCCTCCGGGCTGCGGCGACAACTGGTCAGCCCGGCATCGGCAGACTATAGCATTCGAAACGAATCCCGACCGGGTCGCACCGAGGGCAGATTTCTCAATCGGCACGCTGCATGGGGGCAGCGGGCCTGGGGGTGCGATCATGGTAAAGTGCGCATATCGGAGCGAGGCCGGGCCAGGCGGGCAGAGACTGCCCTCCGCCATGGCCTCTTCTTGCGCCGCGCCGCCACTGCGCATCGATCGCGACACGCCGGGGGGCAGCGACTGACGACATGGCAAGCAGGGCAGACAGCACCGATGTGGCGACCAGCCGCGAAGAGGTGGGACGTTCGGCGACCCGGCTGATCCGCCAGCTGGGGCTGGTGCGGCTGCTGGCGACGCTGGGCTTTCTGGTGTTTGCGGTGGCTGTCGCGCGCTACAGTACCGAGATGCCGTTGCTCGGCGATGCCGAAAATGCCATGTACGACATGCGCGCGGCCAATTTCGCCAAGAAGGTCGACCAGGACCCGCGCATCCTCATGGTCGTCTATACCGACGACACGCTGATTGATACCGGCCAGCGCTCGCCGGTCGATCGCACCATCCTGGCCAATGCGCTGACCAATATCGACAAGATGGGCGCCAAGTCGATCGGCATCGATATCCTGTTCGACCAGCCGCAGGACGATGACGAGGCGCTGAAGACAGCACTTCGGAACATGCGCACGCCGACGCATGTCGCCTATGCCAGCAACGCGACCAATACCGAGGCGATCCAATTCCGCCAGCAGCAGTTTCTCGAAGGCTTTCTCAAGGACATCACCACCGACAAGACCAAGCCGACGAGCATTCGCCTCGTCACCGATTCGGACGGGGTGGCCCGCCGCTGGCCCGACCAGCCCAAGAACCTGCCGCCGATCATGGTGCGCGCGATGACGCCGCCGAATCCGGACTTTGCCGATTATCGCGGCGCGATCCGCTTCCGCCTGCCGCTGTCCTCGGATCGTCCGGTGATCAACAAGTTGCCGATCGACCTGTTCGCCGATCCGGCCAGCGCCGAGTTCGTCGCAAGCGAGGTCAAGGGGCGGCATGTCCTGATCGGCGGCGATTTCGTCGATTTCGACAAGTTCGATACGCCGCTCACCCGGATCGGCGACGTCGTGACCGGCGAATCGCAGATGATCGGATTGGAAGTGCACGCGCACATGATGTCGCAGCTGCTCGACAAGGATCAGCCGTTTTCCTTCCCCAACTGGTCGCTCTGGGTCATGGCACTCGCGGTGGTGATTGCCGGGTGCATCACCGCGATCAGCCAGGCGCGCGCCTGGATCATGGGGATATTGCTCGGCAGCCAGATCCTGTTCTTCATGACCGCGCCGTTCATCCTGCAATATGAGGGCTTCGATACGCTCAACCTGCCGAGCTTCGGCTGGGCGACCGGATGGCTGCTCGCCTATACCTCGGTCGGGGCGGCAGCGCGCGTGGTCGGATCCAAGCAGCGCGCCTTCGCGCAGAACGCGCTGGGCAAGTATCTGCCCCGTTCGGTCGCGGCGGAAATCCTGAAGGACCCGGACAAGCTGGCGCTGCACGGCGAGAAGCGCGAGATCTTCTGCGTCTTCACCGATCTGGAGGGCTTTACCAAGCTCACCCATGCGATCGAGCCGGAAATGGTCGCCTTCCTGCTCAACAACTATCTCGATCGGCTCGCCGATGTCGTGCTGCAATATGGCGGCACGCTCGACAAGTTCGTGGGCGATGCGGTTGTCGCCTTCTGGGGCGCACCGATCGGCTTTCCCGACGATGGCGAGCGCGCGGTCCGTGCCGCCTGGGCTATGTACGAGGCGGGCGAGGATTTCCGCAAGTCCGCGCCCGAAGGCGTCCCGCCGATCGGCCGCACCCGCGTCGGCGTGCATTTCGGCGAGGCGATCGTCGGCAATTTCGGCGGCGAGGGGCGCATCCAGTACACCGCGTTCGGCGACAGCATGAACACCGCGGCGCGGCTCGAGGCGGCGAACAAGAATCTCGATACGCGCGTGCTGGTCAGCCGCGAGGCGGCGGAGCGCTCGGGCCTCGACTGGTATCGCCCGATGGGCCGGATCGTGCTAAGGGGGCGCGCGAAACCGGTCGATATATTCGAGCCCGCGCCCGACAGGCCGGAAAGCGAACGCCAGGCGATTGCCGAGCTGGTGGCGGCGCATGAAGCAGGAAATAGCGAGGCTGTGGTTCAACTCACATCGCAGCTTGCGGAATTGGGGCAGGAAGAGGCCATCGCGAATCTGTTCAAGCGACTTGGTCAGACACAAAAAGGAGAAAGCTATGTTCTCGGTTGAAAGGAAGTCCGTACTTCGCCGGGCGCTTGCGTTTGGTGCAGTCTTTACTCTCGGCGCGGCCGCCAGCACTGGCGCGGTGGCCCAGTCGATGGTGGTGCGCTCGGTCGGACCTTCGGCGGCGCAATATCCCGCCGGCAAGAAGCTGCCCGCCAACACCAAGGTGGTGCTCAAGGCCAGCGACAAGGTCACCGTGCTCGACAAGGCCGGCACCCGCGTGCTTTCCGGACCCGGCACGTTCACGCTCGACGGCACGGTCAAGCGCGACCAGACGCAGAGCACGCAGATTGCCAGCCTGCTCGCCACCGGTGGCCCGGCGACCCGCAGCCGCACCGGGGCCGTTCGTGGCGCCCCCACCAAGGCAGTGGCTCCGGCAACGCCGCGCAGCCCCAACCTGTGGTTCATCGATGCCAGCCAGTCGGGCAAGTTCTGCGTGGCTGAACCGGCCCGCCTGATGTTCTGGCGCGCCAAGGTCGATCAGGACGTCCAGCTGAAGCTTGCCGGAACCGGCAGCATGGCGACGATCGACTGGAAGAAGGGATCGGGCAACCGGCTGTGGCCGATGGCCGAACTGCCAGTCGCCACGGGCAGCTACACTCTCACCGGTCCGGATGGCGTCGCGCGCAAGATCGACCTGGTCGTCCTGCCGAGCGTGCCCACGGAAGTGGACGAACTGGCCGGAACGCTGATCGAGAATGGCTGCGAAAACCAGCTCGGCCTGCTGGTCGAGACCATGGCGGCATCGAGCCAGGCCGGCGGTACCAGCGGCGATCAGTAACCGCACCGGCGACATTCAGGCCCCGCCCGCACCGCTGCGACCGGTGTGGGCGGGGTTTTTCTATGCGCCTGTCGGCTTGACGGCCCGCGCGCTTTGCAGGCAATGGCTGAAGCCATGACGAGCCCTGCCGAACCCGCCCCGCTGATGCTGTTCAACAGCCTCACCCGTTCGCTCGAAGCGTTCGAGCCGGTCCATCCCGGCGAGGCGCGGGTCTATAGCTGCGGACCGACGGTGTACAACTATGCGCATCTCGGCAACATGCGCGCCTATGTGTTTGCCGATACGCTGGGCCGGGTGCTCAGCTTCAAGGGCTATCGCCTGCGCCACATCATCAACATCACCGATGTCGGGCACCTGACCGACGATGCCGATCAGGGCGAGGACAAGCTCGAAAAGGCGGCGGCCGAGCGTGCGCAGTCGATCTGGGACATTGCGCGCCATTATACCGAGGCGTTCTGGGAGGACATCAGGGCGCTCAACATCCGCCAACCGGCCGAATGGTCGATCGCGACCGATTATGTGCCCAGGATGATCGAGTTCGCCCGGTCGATTGCGGACAAGCATTGCTACGAGCTGCCCAGCGGCCTCTATTTCGACGTGTCGACCGTGAGCGATTACGGATCGCTCGCGCGCGCGGCGACCGAGGCGGGCGAGGGACGCATCGAGGCGGTCGAGGGCAAGCGCAACGCGCAGGACTTCGCCATCTGGCGCAGGACGCCCGAGGGCGAGACGCGGCAGATGGAATGGGAGTCGCCCTGGGGCCCCGGCGCGCCCGGATGGCATCTCGAATGCTCGGTGATGAGCGAGGCGCTGCTCGGCTTTCCGTTCGACATCCATACCGGCGGCATCGACCATCGCGAGATCCACCATCCCAACGAGATCGCGCAGAACCAGGCTTTTGCCTGCTCGCACGGCAGCGGCGCGCGCTTCTGGATGCACAACAATTTCCTGATCGACCGGACGGGCAAGATGTCCAAGTCGAGCGGAGAGTTCCTGCGGCTGCCGCTGCTGGTGTCCAAGGGCATCCACCCGCTCGCCTATCGGCTGATGTGCCTGCAGGCGCATTATCGCAGCGAGCTGGAGTTCAGCTGGGACAATCTCTTGGCGGCGCTGACGCGGCTCAAGCGGCTGGTGATGGCGGTCGCGGCGCTGCGCGGCCAGGCGGATGTTGCCGGCATGGTGGAGCATCCAAGGTTGCAGCAATTGCTGGGCGATTTCGGCGCAGCGGTTTCGGACGATCTCAATACCGCCAAGGCGCTGACCGTGCTCGACGACGTGCTGGCGCAGAAGAAGGTCGATGCTGGGCAGCGCCTCGCTGCGATCACAGTAATGGACGCGGTGCTGGGGCTCGACCTGCTGGCGCTCGAGCGCGCCGACCTGCGGCTGCGCCCCGCTAATGCCACGATCGACGAGGCGAAGATCGAGCATATGCTCAAGCTGCGCAAGGACGCCCGAGCGGACAAGAACTTCGCCGCCTCGGACGCCATCCGCGACGAGCTCGTCGCAGCAGGCATCGAGGTGATGGACGGCGACCCGCTCGGCTGGGAATGGCGGATCGAGGTCTAACCTCCCCAGAAACCACCTCCGTTTGTCCCGAGCCTGTCGAGGGACGTGATCGGAAACGGTCGTGCATGCGTCCCTCGACTTCGCTCGGGACAAACGGAATGGTGTAGGCTTAAATGGGCCAGCCCGTTCTCCGGCGAGAGCCAGAGTCCAGGGGCGAAATTGCGCTGTAGCCGCTGTGGATTCCAGCTTTCGCCGGAAAACGAAAAGGCGGGGCGGTGCCAGGAACAGGAGAGAGCATGACCAAGGCCGTGATTTCCGCGCTGGTGCGTCCATTGATCGAGGGCGTCATCCCCGATGGCATGGAGGTCGTCTGGATCGGCTCGGCTGAAGAGGCGCTGCGCGAGGTGGTCGATGCGGACATCGCCTGGGTCGACATGCACGACAAGCAGGCGATGCGCGACGTCATGCTCGCGGGCGAGCGGTTGCAATGGATTTCGACGCTCTATGCCGGGCTCGATCATTTTCCCGTCGAGCAGCTGATCGCGCGCGGTACTCGCGTCACCAACGGGGTCGGGGTCAACACCATCGCGGTCGCCGAATATGCGGTGCTGGGCATGCTCAGCATGGCCAAGGGCTATGCCGATGTCGTGCGCGCGGCCGACCGGCGCGAATGGCTCTGGGCCTCGCCCGGCACGGTCGAGCTCGACGAGACGCGCGCGCTGATCATCGGCTATGGCGCGATCGGCTCGGCGATCGGCGACCGGCTCAGGGGTTTCGGCGTCGAGGTGACCGGCGTCGCCCGCAGCGCGCGGCCCGACCAGGGCATTATCGGTGCCGATGACTGGAAGGCGCGGATCGGCGAATTCGACTGGGTCGTCATCGCCACCCCTTCCACCCGCGAGACCGATGCGCTGATCGGTACGGACGAGCTTGCGGCGATGAAGGACAGCGCGATCCTCGTGAACATCGCGCGCGGCGAGTGCGTCGATCAGGACGCGCTGATCGCCGCGCTGAAGAGCAAGAGCATCGCGGGCGCGTTTCTCGACGTCACCACGCCCGAGCCGCTGCCCGCCGACCACGAGCTGTGGACGCTGCCCAATGTGCAGATCTCGATGCACCTGTCCGGCCGCGCGCAGACGCGGATGTTCCAGCGCTCCGCCGCCTTGTTCGCCGAAAATCTCGGTCGGTTCGTGCGTGGCGAGACGCTGGTCAACGAGGTCGATCTGGCATTGGGCTATTGATCGTCACTGCGCCGGGAAGCGCATTTTTGGCGGGTGACTTGGGCAAAATTTGTGGTTATGCCTTGCGTCACACCCAGCATGGAGGGCGGATGCCATGCCGGTAACGAGCCGTTCCGCCCGGGCGTAACAAGCAGCAAGCGCCGCCCGGACATCCTTTCGGTCGCACGAATGTAACGACGAGCCACTTTCGGCTTCCGGGGGAGGAAATTCCATGACCAAAGCATCCGATCTGTTTGTCCAGTGCCTCGAGGCAGAGGGGGTCGAGTATATTTTCGGCGTTCCCGGCGAGGAAAATCTGGACATGCTCGACTCGCTCAGCCGGTCGACCAAGATCAAGCTCATCCTCACCCGGCACGAACAGGGCGCAGGCTTCATGGCCGCGACCTATGGCCGGCATACTGGCAAGGCGGGCGTCTGCATGGCGACCTTGGGCCCCGGCGCGACCAATTTCGTCACTGCTGCGGCCTATGCGCAGCTGGGCGGCATGCCGATGCTGATGGTGACCGGCCAGAAGCCGATCAAGAAATCCAAGCAGGGCCGCTTCCAGATTCTCGACGTCGTCGACATGATGAAGCCGATCACCAAATTCACCCACCAGCTGGCCAGCGCCGACAATATCCCCAGCCGCGTGCGCGAAGCCTTCCGTCTCGCCGAAGAGGAAAAGCCGGGTGCGGCGCATATCGAGTTCCCCGAGGACATTGCCGAGGAAAAGACCGAGTCGGTGCCCCTGAAGCCCAGCTCGACCCGGCGTCCCAATGCCGACAAGAAGTCGATCCGCGCTGCCGTATCCGCGCTCGAACAGGCCAAGTCGCCGATCCTGGTGATCGGGGCCGGCGCCAACCGCACGATGACCAGCCGGATGCTGCTGCAGTTCATCGAGAAGACCGGCATCCCGTTCCTGACGACGCAGCTCGGCAAGGGCGTGATCGACGAGCGCCACCCCAAGTTCCTGGGCTGTGCGGCGCTCTCGGCCGGCGATTTCGTCCACCGCGCGGTCGAGGCGGCCGACCTGATCGTCAATATCGGCCATGACGTGATCGAGAAGCCGCCCTTCTTCATGCAGCCGGGCGGCACCCCGGTCATCCATGTCTCGACCAAGACGGCGGAGGTCGATCCGGTCTATTTCCCCGAGATCGAAGTGATCGGCGATATCGCCAACGCGATCTGGCAGATGAAAGAAGACATCGTCCCCAATGGCGGGTGGAAGTTCGACCATATGCTCGACTATCGCAAGGCCGAGCTCGAACACACCAACAAGCTCGCCGAGGACGCGCGCTTCCCGATCTTCCCGCCCTATCTGGTGCAGGAAATCCGCAACGCGATGCCCGACGACGGCATCATCTGTCTCGACAATGGCGTGTACAAGATCTGGTTCGCGCGCGGTTATTGCGCCTATCGCCCCAATACCGTGCTGCTCGACAATGCGCTCGCGACCATGGGCGCGGGGCTCCCGTCGGCGATGATGTCGTCGATGGTCTATCCCGACCGCAAGGTGCTCGCGATCTGTGGCGATGGCGGCTTCATGATGAACAGCCAGGAGATGGAAACCGCCGTCCGGCTGGGGCTCAACATGACCGTGCTGATCCTCAATGACTCGAGCTATGGCATGATCCGCTGGAAGCAGGCGAACATGGGCTTCAAGGACTGGGGCCTGACCTATGGCAACCCCGATTTCGTCAAATATGCCGAGGCCTATGGCGCCAACGGCTACCGCGTCGAGAGCGCCGAGCATCTGAAGCAGCTGCTCGCGCATACGCGCGACACGCCGGGCGTGCATCTCATCGATTGCCCGGTTGACTATTCGGAGAACGACCAGATCCTGAACATCGACATCAAGAAGATGGCGAAGGAGCTTTAAGCACCGCCTCGTTCCCCGGCGGAAGCCGGGGTCCAGGGCCAGCTTGCGCTTTGCCGCTCTGGATTCCGGCTTCCGCCGGAAAACGGCCTGTTGCCTGGGAGTAATCGATGACCACCCTCAAATCCGTCTACCCGCTTTATCTCAACAACGAGGCGCAGCAGCCGAACACCGATCTGGAGGTGACCGACAAGTTCACCGGCGAGGTCGCGTTCCGCGTGGCGCAGGCCGATGCGGCGACGATCGATGCGGGGATCGCCGGCGCGGTCGAGGCGGCCGAGCCGATGGCGGCGATGCCGAGCTATGCGCGGCAGGAGGTGCTCAACCATTGCGTCGCCCGCTTCAAGGAGCGCGCCGACGAGCTCGCCTATGCGCTGTGCGTCGAGGCGGGCAAGCCGATCAAGGACAGCGAGGGCGAGGTCAGCCGCCTGATCGATACCTTTCGCATCGCCGCCGAGGAGTCGGTGCGCATGGCGGGCGAGGTCCAGACGATGGACATCAGCCCTCGCGCCAAGGGCTATCGCGGCATGTGGAAGCGCGTGCCGATCGGCCCGTGCTCGTTCATCTCGCCGTTCAACTTCCCGCTCAACCTCGCCGCGCACAAGATCGCGCCGGCGATCGCGGTCGGCTGCCCGTTCGTGATGAAGCCCGCCAGCCGCACCCCGCTGGGCGCGATCATCATGGGCGAGGTGCTCGCCGAAACCGACCTGCCCAAGGGCGCGTTCTCGATCCTGCCCGCCAGCCGCGACGGCGCGGACCTGTTCACCACCGACGATCGGCTCAAGCTGCTCTCGTTCACCGGCTCGCCCGATGTGGGCTGGGACCTCAAGGCGCGGTGCGGCAAGAAGAAGGTCGTGCTCGAACTGGGCGGCAACGCGGCGGTGATCATCGATGCCGATGCGAATCTCGACGACGCGATGGAGCGCGTGATCTTCGGCGCCTTCTACCAGTCGGGCCAGAGCTGCATCGGGGTGCAGCGCATCCTGATCCATGCCGATGTCTATGACCGGTTCCGCGACATGCTGGTCGCGAAGACCGCAACGCTGATCGCGGGCGACCCCAAGGATCGCGACACGTTTATCGGCCCGATGATTCACGTCAAGGAAGCGACCCGGCTCGACGGCTGGGTGCAGGAAGCCGTGGCCAAGGGCGGCACCTTGCTGTGCGGCGGCAAGCGCGACGGCGCGATGCTCGAGGCGACGCTCCTCGAGAACGTGCCGCATGACTGCAAGATCGTCACCGAAGAGGCCTTCGGCCCGGTCGCGGTGCTCTCCAAGTTCACCGATTTCAAGGCGGCGATGGCCGAGGTGAACAACAGCAAGTTCGGGCTGCAGGCGGGCGTGTTCACCCGCGACCTGTTCAAGATGTTCGACTGCTGGGACCATCTCGATGTCGGCGGCGTCGTCATCAACGACGTGCCCAGCTTCCGCATCGACAACATGCCTTATGGCGGGGTGAAGGATTCAGGGCTCGGCCGCGAGGGCATCCGCTTCGCGATGGAGGACATGACCGAGATCCGCAACCTGCTGATCCGCGGCGGCTGAGCGAATTCCTATCCGAAAACGGTGACGATGATCGTGCCGGTGATGGCGAAGCCGGCCGCGATGGCCGTTCCCGCAATCCAGCAGGCGCGCACGGTGGAAATGCCCAGCTGATGGGCGAACCAGCGCGCCTGCAACACGAAATACCACAATAGGGTGGCGACAAAGATCGCCAGTCCACCGATCATCGCGGTTTCCGTTTCCAGCACGAAGAGCGCCATGGCGACGGCATTGGCCAGCGCGAACGGGGCCGCGACAAAGCACTGGCTGTAAAAGGGCGGGCGCAGCGCGCGGCGGTCGATCTCGCGCTTCTGCTGGAGCAGCAGGGCGATCGCCATTACCAGCGGATAGACGCTGAAGATGCTGGCGGTGAGCAGCAGCGAGTTCTTCCAGTCGAGCAGAAAGGCGGGCGTGGTGGCCGGGTCGTCCGGCCCGGAAATGGTGTCCGATGCCCAGGTTGCCAGCAGGATCGTGATCAGCAGGAACAGGGGCGGACTGATCGTCGATTCATATTGATCTCCCGGCAGGTCGTCGAGCTCGTCATCGGCATAGGCCATCATCTCGCCGGGGCGAAACAGCGAAAGCCACAGGGTACGCGGATAGAAATATAGCCAGCTGACCACTTCGAAAATGAAATTCTCGAAGGATTTCAGTAGATTCATGAAGTCCATCGGTGTCGTCCCCGGCTATACCCCTCGGCCTTAACATGCCGGTTTAGTGAGCGGAATGCCGCGCATCACCCCGGATAGCGGATCGCCATGACCTCATATTCCTTCGCGCCCGCGGGCAGCTGTACGGTGCGCAGATCGCCCAGCGCAGCGCCCTTGAGCGCGCGGGCGAGAGGAGAGCTCCACCCGATCCGGCCCGAACCCGCATCCTGCTCGTCGTCGCCGACCAGCATCAGCGTGCGCCAGTTGTCGTCTTCGTCGGCGATATCGACCTCGGCGCCGAACCAGACGCGGCTCTTGTCGCTCTGCGTGGCGGGATCGATGACACGCGCGGCCTTCATCTTGCGCGCGAGGCGGTTGAGCTCGCGGTCGATCTCGCGCATGCGCTTGCGGCCATAGAGATAGTCGCCATTCTCGCTGCGATCGCCATTGCCTGCGGCCCAGCTGACGATCTCGACAATCGCCGGGCGCTCGACGCCGAGCAGCTGGTCATAGCGCGCCTTGAGCGCCGCGTAGCCTTGCGGGGTGATGTAATTGGGGCGGTCCATGGGTAGGGGCTTTAGCGTGAACGTGCCAGCAGGTGCAGCCTTTTCAGTTACCCAACCCCGTCACCCCAGCGAACGCGGGTGTCCCGCTTGCTGCCAATAACCGAAAAGAAGCGGGATTCCCGCGTTCGCGGGAATGACGGGGCCGATGGGAGCTTCAGCCCGGCGTGTTCTTGCCGAGATAGCGGCTGAGCTTGTCACGCCCACGCATCGTCGCGCGTTCGGGGTGCATCACGTCATAGACCACCGCATTCTCGAGCACGCGCTGGACATAGTTCTTGGTCTCGAAAATCGGAATCTTCTCTACCCATTCGACGATGTCGATGCCGCCCATGCGCGGATCGCCATTGGCGCGCAGCCATTTGTTCACATTGCCCGGTCCGGCATTATAGGCGGCGACCGCGAGCGGGTAGCTGCCGCCGAAATAGTCCATCATCCGGCTGAAATAGCCCGCGCCGAGCTGGATGTTGTAGCCGGTATCGTCGGTCAGCGCGCCCAGCGAATAGCTGAGCCCCATCTTGCCCGCCTGTTCGCGCGCGGTGCCGGGCATCAGCTGCATCAGCCCGCGCGCGCCGGCATGGCTGACCGCGTTGGGAGCATACTGGCTTTCCTGCCGGGTGATCGCGTGGATCATCGTCCAGCTGCTGAGCGCGCCCGGCGGAACCGGCATTTGGGGGAAGGCGACCGATTGCAGGTCGTCGACGCCCTTGGCGCGCGCTGCCTGGCCGACGATGACCGCAAGGTCGCGCCGCCCTATCTGGCGCGCGAGTTCGGTGGCCAGAACGTGCTCTTCCGGAGTCTTGGCGGCGGCCGCCACCGCGCCGAAAAAGCGCCGCTGGGTCGGCCAGTCGCCGCTGCGCGAGATCGCCTGGGTCGCCTGCACCAGCGAGCTGGCGTTGAAGCGCCCGCGTTCGACCGCGCTCACCTGCACGCTCGGCGCGGTTGCGAAGGGCGGGATGTCGCGGCCCAGCCGCTCGGTGGCGAGCTGGCCGTAATAATGGTCGGGATAGGCGGCGGCCATTTCGAAATAGCGGCTTGCTTCGGCCTGATCGCCTGCAACCGCCGCCGCGCGGCCCGCCCAGTAGAAGCCCTTGGAGCGCGTCTGCGGGGTCCGGGCCCCGCCGCCATAGCGCGCGAACATGCCGATGGCATCGCGCGGACGCCCGAGATTCTGCAGCGCCACCGTGCCCGCCAGCCAGGTCAGGCTGGTATAATCGTCGCGCACGCCCAGGCTCTCGTCGGAAATGTCGTGGCCGGGCGCGAAGGCATCATCGACCTTCGAGGCAATATCGAAGGCGAGCGCATATTGTCCGTCGTTGCTCGCGGCGCGGGCCTGGCTCAGAAGCAGCTCGTACCAGCTCTCGGCATTGACCGGACGGTATTGCAGCGCCGGGCGGCTGCCCAGCATCTGGCGCGCCATCGTCCAGTTGCCGGTGTCGACCAGCCGCTTCGCGCGCTGCGCGACATAGCCGGCATCGGTCATCGCCTCGGCGCCGAGCGATCCGGCCAGCGCATCGGCATCGGGCAGGTTCTTGAGCATCGCCAGCCGCGCCGCGAACACCGCCCGCCGCGCGGGCGAGACATAGCCGAACTGCTCCTCGGCATCGGGCGTGGCTTTCGCCCAGAGCAGCGCATCCATCCGCGCGTCATGATCGGCAGCCGTAAAGTCCGTGGCAAAGCGGCTGAACAGCATCGCCCTGTCTTCAGGCATCATCGTGCCGCCGCGCCACGCGGCGATCGCCACCGTGCGCGCGGCATCGCGCTGGCCCACCGCGTCGAGCGCCATCGCATAGCGTGCGCGGCCGACATTGGTCAGCGGCGCAAAGCGGTTGAAATAGGCGACCACCTCCTGCGGAGCGGCGGGGCCTGCGCCCAGCGCCTGTTCGGCATTGCGGCGCATCTTGTCCTCGTCGGGCCAGCCGGGGTTGGAAATGAGGAAGCTTGCGAAGGTCGAGAAGGTGTAGTTGTTCGGCGTGGTGGTCAGCGCGCGCCAGTTGGCAATGGTGCCCGACATGTCGGCGGGCATCGACTGGAGCAGGTTTGCGCGCGCGCGGTCCCAGTCGCTGCCATCGCCGCTGCGGCTCGGCACGGCGGCATAATCGGCGGTCTGGTCGCTGGCGAGACAGGCGGCGGGCACGCCCAGCAGGGGCAGGGCGAGGAGTGCGGCAGTGCTGCGCGCGATAGCAATTCGTGAAACCATGCTGGACATGATGCGCTTTCGATCCTTATCAGGCGCTGAACACGCAGCCTATGTGTGAATGGTTTGTTCTTGCCTGAATTGCGGGCAAGGTAAAGGAGCTACCCGATGTTTTCCGGCTCAATTCCGGCCCTTGCGACGCCCTTCCGCGACGGAGCGTTTGACGAGCCTGCGTTCCGCGCGCTGATCGACTGGCAGATCGACAATGGCAGCTCGGGGCTCGTTCCCTGCGGCACCACCGGCGAGGCCGCGACCATGTCGATCGAGGAGCATGACTATGTCGTGCGCGTCTGTGTCGAGCAGGCCGCGGGGCGCGTTCCGGTGATCGCGGGCTGCGGGTCGAACGACACCAAGGTCGCGATCGGGCACATGCTCAACGCCAAGGCCGCCGGCGCCAGCGCCGCGCTGGTCGTGCCGCCCTATTACAACCGCCCCGGCCAGGACGGCGTGCGCGCGCATTTCAAGGCGCTGACCGAGGCGTGCGACCTGCCGATCATGCTCTACAATGTGCCCGCACGCACCGTGACCGACATCAAGGTCGAGACCATGGCCAAGCTCTCGCGCTTTCCCACGATCATCGGCGTCAAGGATGCGACCGGCGATCTCGAGAGGGTGAGTGCGCAGCGCGCGCAGTGCGGCAAGAAATTCTGCCAGCTGTCGGGCAATGACGAGCTCGCCTTGGGCCACCGCGCGATGGGCGGTGTCGGCTGCATCTCGGTGACCGCGAACGTCGCGCCCGCCTTGTGCGCACAGTTCCAGGCGGCGCTGGCCAAGGGCGATTACAAGGCCGCGCTGGCGCTCAACGATCGTCTGTACCCGCTGCATTCGGCGATGTTCTCCGATGCCTCGCCCGGCCCGGTCAAATATGCGCTGCACCGCGTTCGGCCCGATTTCCTGCCCGATCTCAGGCTGCCGATGACCCCGCCCGACAAGAAGAGCCGCAAGGCGGTCGACGCGGCGCTGGTGCACGCTGGGCTGATCTGATGGCGCGGCCCAAGCCCGAGACATTCGACAAGAAGAAGGTCGTCGCCGAGAACCGGCGCGCGCGCTACGATTATGCCATCGATCAGGTGTACGAGGCGGGGATCGCGCTCACCGGCACCGAGGTCAAGTCGCTGCGCTTCGGCGAGGGATCGATCGCGGAAAGCTATGCCGAGGTCAGCGACGAGCAGGTCTGGCTGATCAATTCGAACATCCCCGAATTCAGCCATGGCAACCGCTTCAACCACGAGCCCAAGCGCCCGCGCAAGCTGCTGCTCCACGCGCGCGAGATTGCCAAGCTGCACGGCGCGGTGGCGCGCCAGGGCATGACCCTGGTACCGCTGTCGATCTTCTTCAACGGCCGCGGCCGCGCCAAGGTCGAACTCGCGCTCGCCAAGGGCAAGAAAGCACCCGACAAGCGTGCGGCCACCAAGGAGCGCGAATGGAAGCGCGAACAGGGTCGGTTGATGCGCGATCGGGGATGAGGGGCGTCGCACCACCCGTCGAAAATTAACCTCGCTTCGTAAGATCGCGTGCGCCAGATCACCGCGGCGCGCTATGGGGCGTGCTCGAACGGGGTCGCAGCCCGATTCGGTGATTTCGAATCTGGGTAAACGTCGTTTTAATCCGTTGGGGGCTATGGCCTTTTGCGGCGGCGCTCCCACATGGGCCCTGTCGCTTCCAGCGGACAGCAAAGGGCATAGGGTTTTGGAGTTGACGGAAGGCCGTTTCAGCCGCTGGGTTGGTCGCAACATGCCGACGCGCGAGAGCATGGAGCAGAACCGCTTCATCCGGCCCTTCGCTGCGCGCGTGCTGCGTTCCGAACTGTGGCGATTCACCCGGCGGTCGGTGCCGCGCGGCGTGGCGCTGGGCGTGCTGGTCGGCGTGATCCTGCCGATCGCGCAGATCTTCGGTGCGGCGCTGCTGGCACTGCCGTTCCGCGCCAATGTGCCGGTTGCGGCGTTGACGACCTTCATCACCAATCCGTTCACCACGCCGCTGCTCTGGGTCGCGGCCTATCATGTCGGCAGCTTCATTCTGCGCGTCGATGCCTCGACCTTCGGCCAACCGGTCGCGACCGCGCTCAACCAGCCGCATGTCGAGACCTGGATGGAATGGCTGACCGGCGCCGCGTCGATCACCGCGTTCGGGCTGGTCGTGCTCGCGATCGTGATGGCGGCGATCGGCTATGTCATCAGTGCGATCGGCTGGCGCATCTGGATCGCCGGCAAGCGCCGTCGCAGGCTGGCCCGCGTGCGCCACCCCTGATCGCTAAGCTATGGCTATTGCGCGAAACTGCAATTTGTAACGGTTCGCAGTTTGCGCTAGCGTCGATCACCTGAACAGTGAGCGAGTTCGCCACGCCAGGGGGATGCGACGATCTTGACCACCACCCGTGCCCGCCCCGACCTTGACTGGCCGGAATGGCTGCCTGCACTGCCCGACCCCGACAGCCCCGACGTCCGCATCACCACGCTGATCATCATCGGCGGCCTCGCGGTGAGCGGCGCGCTGATCTGGCTGGCGCTGGGTGACTGGGTGCCGCTGGCGCTGTTCGCGGGCGGGCTGGTGGCGCTTGCCTCGCTGATCCTGCTGGTGCGGCACCAGTTCCCGCCGCGCAGCGAGGTGCAGCGCGCGATGCCCGACTGGTCGGTGACCTTTGCCGCGACCGACCACCCGACCATGGCGATCGCGATCACCGACGAGGCCGGGCGTATGATCTGCGCCAATCAGCGCTTCATCGACCAGTTCGGCGCCGAGATGGTGCCGCCCAAATTGTCGCTGGCCGGGCAGGGCGGTGATCTGCTCGCCGAGGCGGGCCGGGCGGCCTGGCGCGATGGCGAGGGCAGGGCCGCAGGGCTGATGGCGGCGGGCGTACCGATCGATGCGCAGGTGCGCCGTGTCGGGCGCGGGCAGGACTATCTGCTCTGGCGGTTCGAGCCGGTGGCGCGGCACGATCTGGCGGTGGAGGCCGATGCGATGCTTGCTGGCCGGCCAGGCCGGGCGCTGGGCGAGGGGGGCTTCATGGCCGCCGCGATCACCCCCGACGGCCGCATCCGCGCCGCCAACAGCGCCTTTGCCGCGCGCGCCGCCGGCGCCGATGCGGGCAATGTCGTCGGCCGCGATCTCGCCAGCTTCCTGCGCGCCGACGAGCGCAACCGCATCTATTTCGAGCGCGAGGGCCGCAAGGGCGTGCCGCTGCGTCTGTTCCACCTGCCGCTGGTCGATCCGCTGCAGGTCACCGAACCGGCCGAGCGCGAAAGGGCGCCGGCGCTCGTCGTGCTGATCGACGAGGATCCGGCGGGCATGGATAAGGGCACCGCACTCGGCTATGTCCAGACGCTGCTCGGGCTGCTCCCGGTGGGCCTGGCGATGACCGATCGCGACGGGCGTTTCCTGTTCGCCAACGATGCGTTCCTGCGCGCAGCGGGGATCATCGAGGCCGAACTGCCGCCCTATCCGGGCGATCTGGTGGTGCGCGAGGACAAGGGCGCGATCGCCGATGCGGTGCGCCGCCATGCCAGCGGCCAGGCGATGGCGGGCGATGTCGCGCTGCGGCTGCGCAATCAGCCCGACGAGCCGGTGACGCTGTCGCTCGCCAGCCTGCGCGGCATGGGCGATGCTGCGGTGCTGCTCTCGGTCAAGGATAACAGCGAGGAAAGCCGCCTCAAGCGCCAGGTCGCGCAGGCGAGCAAGATGCAGGCGATCGGCCAGCTCGCGGGCGGGGTCGCGCATGATTTCAACAATGTGCTGACCGCGATCATCGGCCATTGCGACCTGATGCTGATGCGGCACAGCCCCGGCGACAGCGATTATGACGACATCCAGCAGATCCGCAGCAATTCCAACCGCGCCGCCTCGCTGACCCGGCATCTGCTCGCCTTCTCGCGCCAGCAGACCCTGCGGCCGCAGGTGCTGCAGCTGCCCGATATCGTCTCCGACACGTCCGAACTGCTAAAACGGCTGATCGGCGAGAAGATCGTGCTCGAGGTGCAGCATGACCGCAATCTCGGCCCCGTCCGTGCTGACCCCGGCCAGCTCGAACAGGTGATCGTCAACCTCGCAGTCAATGGCCGCGATGCGATGCTCGCCAAGCGCCCGCCGGGGGGAACGCTCACCATCCGCACCCGCAAAGTGACGGCGGCGGACGTGCGCGCGATGAACAGCGATATCCTGCCGGTCGACGATTACAGCGCGATCCTCGTCGAGGACAGCGGCACCGGCATGCCCCCCGACGTCCAGGCGCGCATCTTCGAGCCGTTCTTCACCACCAAGGATGTCGGCAAGGGCACAGGGCTTGGCCTGTCGACGGTGTACGGCATCGTCAAGCAGTCGGGCGGCTATATCTTCGTCGATTCCGAACCCGGCCAGGGCACGACCTTCTCGATCTATTTTCCGGTCTATCGCGGCGGCGCGGTCGAGCAGCGCAGCCGCAAGCCCGCCAAGGTCAATCCCGGCCAATGGGGCCATGCGCGGCTGCTGCTGGTCGAGGACGAGGACATGGTGCGCGCGGTCGCCGAGCGCGCGCTGACGCGCCAGGGCTTTGCCGTGGTGACCGCGAGCGATGGCGAGGACGGGCTCGACCGGCTGGGCGACAGCGGGCCGTTCGATCTCGTCGTCAGCGATGTGGTGATGCCCAATCTCGACGGCCCAGGCATGGCGGTGGAAATGCGCAAGCGCATGCCGGGCCTGCCGATCCTGTTCATGTCGGGCTATGCCGAGGAAACGCTTCGGCAGAGCATCTCGATCGATCAGGTGCATTTCCTGCCCAAGCCGTTTTCGGTTGCGCAGATCGTCGATGCCGTGCACGGCGCGCTCGCCGCATCCGCCACCCCCGGCGAACAGGCCCCAGCGAATGAAGGAAAGCTAGAGACGTGAGTGAGTCCAGGACCTTTCTGATCGCCGAGGACGAGGCGATGATTGCGATGCTGCTCGAGGATTTCATCGACCTTGCCGGTCACCAGATCGCTGCCATGGTCGCCAGCCTGGACGATGGCCTGGCCGCGGTGCAGGCAGGCGGCTTCGATGCCGCGATCCTCGACGTCAATCTGGGGCGCGAGAAATGCTGGCCGCTTGCCGATGCGCTGCGCGACATGGGCGTGCCCTATGTCTTCGCGACCGGGGGAGGGGATACCATCCCGCCCGAGCACGCGTCCGCCCCCACCCTGCCCAAGCCCTATACGCTGGCGTCGCTCGAGGCGGTGCTCGCGCGCATCTGACACGCGTTTTGCCCTTGCGTTCTGCAACGATGTTCCCTAACTGTTCCATTAGAACAGATTGGGTACATCATTGAGTCGTTGCGCCGGAGGACCGGAGCAATTAGGCAGGAAAGGGCATGGCAATGGCCGGGCAGCTTAAACTCATCCAGACCGAAAAAGAGGCAAAATCCATGGACAGGCAAAAGGCGCTCGATGCGGCGCTGGCTCAGATCGACCGGGCCTTCGGCAAGGGGTCGGCGATGCGGCTGGGCTCCAAGGAGGCGATGCAGGTCGAGGCGATCTCGACGGGATCGCTGGGCCTCGACATCGCGCTCGGCGTCGGCGGCCTGCCGCGCGGCCGCGTGATCGAGATCTACGGTCCGGAAAGCTCGGGGAAAACCACCCTCGCATTGCACGTGATCGCCGAAGCGCAGAAGAATGGCGGCACCGCCGCGTTTGTCGATGCCGAACACGCGCTCGACCCGGTCTATGCCAAGAAGCTCGGCGTCAATATTGACGAGCTGATCGTCTCGCAGCCCGATACCGGCGAGCAGGCGCTCGAGATCACCGACACTTTGGTCCGCTCGAACGCGATCGACGTGCTGGTGGTCGATTCGGTCGCGGCTTTGGTGCCGCGGGCGGAAATCGAGGGCGAGATGGGCGACAGCCATGTCGGCCTGCAGGCGCGCCTGATGAGCCAGTCGCTGCGCAAGCTCACCGGTTCGATCAGCCGCTCGCGCTGCATGGTCATCTTCATCAACCAGCTGCGCATGAAGATCGGCGTGATGTACGGCAACCCGGAAACCACCACCGGCGGCAATGCGCTGAAATTCTACGCCTCGGTGCGTCTCGACATCCGCCGCACCGGCCAGATCAAGGACCGCGACGATATCGTCGGCAACACCACGCGCGTGAAGGTCGTCAAGAACAAGGTCGCGCCGCCGTTCAAGCAGGTCGAATTCGACATCATGTATGGCGAGGGCATTTCGAAGATCGGCGAGATTCTCGATCTCGGCGTCAAGGCAGGCATTGTCGAGAAGGCCGGCAGTTGGTTCAGCCATGATTCGGTGCGCATCGGCCAGGGCCGCGAGAACGCCAAGACGTTCCTCAAGGATCATCCCGAAATGATGGCCAAGATCGAGGGCCTGATCCGCGGCCAGCAGGACAAGGTCGCCGAAGAGATGATGACCGGCCCCGATGCCGAGGACGATGTCGGCGACGATATGTAATCCGGCAGATGGCGGCGCCTGCTCTGGGGCTGGCTTCGCCGGATCGCTATCGAATGTATGATCGAGGGGGCAGGGCGGCAGCAAGCGGCTCTGTCCCTTCATTTTTGCGCATATATTGCTTCAATCTCGCTTCAACTCGCCTTATGTCGCAGCCATGACATCGACAAATGACATCCGGCGCTCGTTCCTCGAATATTTCGGGGGCAACGGCCATGACATCGTTCCCTCCGCGCCGCTGGTCCCGCACAACGACCCGACGCTGATGTTCGTCAACGCCGGCATGGTGCCGTTCAAGAACGTGTTCACCGGGCTCGAGACCCGCGCCAATCCGCGCGCCACCTCGTCGCAGAAATGCGTCCGCGCCGGGGGCAAGCACAACGATCTCGACAATGTCGGCTATACCGCGCGGCACCACACCTTTTTCGAGATGCTGGGCAATTTCTCGTTCGGCGACTATTTCAAGGAAGAGGCGATCCACCACGCCTGGACGCTGGTCAACAAGACCTGGGGCCTGGCCGCCGATAGGCTGACCGTCACCGTCTATCATACCGATGACGAGGCGTTCGGGCTGTGGAAGAAGATCGCCGGGCTGCCCGACGAGCGCATCATCCGCATCGCCACCTCGGACAATTTCTGGTCGATGGGCGATACCGGGCCGTGCGGCCCGTGCAGCGAGATCTTCTACGACCATGGCGATCACATTTTCGGCGGCCCGCCGGGATCGCCGGACGAGGACGGCGACCGGTTCATCGAGATCTGGAACCTGGTGTTCATGCAATATGAACAGCATGCCGATGGCAGCCGCACCAACCTGCCGCGGCCGTCGATCGACACCGGCATGGGCATCGAGCGCATCGCCGCCGTCATGCAGGGCGTGCACGACAATTACGATATCGACCTGTTCAAGGCGCTGATCGCCGCCTCGGGCCAGGCGACCGGCACCGCGACCACCGGCGACAACCAGGCGAGCCATCGCGTCATCGCCGATCATCTTCGCGCCACCTCGTTCCTCATCGCCGATGGTGTGCTCCCCGCCAATGAAGGCCGCGGCTATGTGCTGCGCCGGATCATGCGCCGCGCGATGCGCCATGCGCATATCCTGGGCGCCGCCGATCCGCTGATGCACCGTCTGGTGCCCACGCTCGTCGCCGAAATGGGCCAGGCCTTCCCCGAGCTCCTGCGCGCGCAGCCGCTGATCGAAGAGACATTGGAGCGCGAGGAAACCCGCTTCCGCCAGACGCTCGACAAGGGGCTGCGGCTGCTCGACGAGGCCACCGCAGATCTCGCCGAAGGCGCGGTGCTTTCGGGCGAAACCGCGTTCCGCCTCTACGACACCTATGGCTTCCCCTATGACCTGACCGAAGACGCGCTGCGCAGCCGCGGCCTCGGCGTCGATCGCGAAGGTTTCGACACCGCGATGGCCGCGCAAAAGGCAGCCGCACGCGCTGCCTGGAAAGGTTCGGGCGAGGCCGCATCGGCCGAGATTTGGTACGACATTGCCGAACGCGCCGGCGGCACCGAGTTTACCGGCTATACCGCGACCGAAGGCGAGGCCGAGGTCGTCGCGCTGGTCCGCGACGGGGCCGAGATCGACAGCGCCTCGGCGGGAGAGTCCGTCACCATCCTGGTCAACCAGACACCCTTTTATGGCGAGAGCGGCGGCCAGATGGGCGACGCCGGGGTCATCTCCTCGCTCGGCGGGCTGAAGGCGGTGGTCGACGATACGTCCAAGCCGCTCGGCCGCCTGCACGCGCACCAAGCCCGCGTCGAAGCCGGATCGATCAAAGTCGGCGATACCGTGCATCTCGCGGTCGATGTCGAGCGTCGCGACGCGCTGCGCGCCAACCACAGCGCGACGCACCTGCTGCACGCCGCGCTGCGCAACCATCTCGGCGGGCATGTCACGCAAAAGGGATCGATGGTCGCGCCCGACCGGTTGCGCTTCGACTTCTCGCATCCCAAGGCGCTGACCGAGGCCGAGATCGCGGCGGTCGAAGCCGAGGTGAATGCCGAGATCCGCGCCAACGAGACGGTGACGACGCGGCTGATGAGCCCCGATGATGCGGTCCAGGCGGGCGCGCTGGCGCTGTTCGGCGAGAAATATGGCGAAGAGGTCCGCGTGCTCTCGATGGGGCGCGCCACCGACAAGCATTATTCGGTCGAGCTTTGCGGCGGCACGCATGTGCGCGCGCTCGGCGACATAGGCATCTTCCGCATCGTCAGCGAAAGCGCGGTGTCGAGCGGCGTACGGCGGATCGAGGCACTGACCGGCGAGGGGGCGCGGCAATGGCTGGTGGCGCGCGACGAGCGCGTCAAGGCGATCGCCGCGCTGGTCAAGACCTCGCCCGACGAGGTCGAGGCGCGCATCGCGGCGTTGGTCGACGAACGCCGGGCGCTCGAACGCGAACTCGCCGAAGCGCGCAAGGCGCTGGCGCTGGGCGGCGGCGCGGGCAAGGCGGGGCCGGCGGTCGAAAGCGTCGGTGGTGTCAGCTTCCAGGCGCAGGTGATCGACGGGCTCGACCCCAAGGAATTGCGCGGGTTGCTCGATCAGGCCAAGTCGACGCTCGGCTCGGGCATCGCGGTGATGGTCGCGACCAATGACGGGCGTGCGGCCTTTGCGGCTGCGGTGACCGACGACCTGACCGGCCGCTTCAGCGCGGTCGATCTGGTGCGGGCAGGGGTCGAAGCGCTCGGCGGCAAGGGCGGCGGCGGCCGTCCCGACATGGCGCAGGGCGGCGGTCCGGACGCGGGCAAGGCGGAAGCCGCCGTGGCAGCCGCGCGCGCGCTGGTCGAGAACGCGGCGGCGCCGGCTTAAGGGGTCTTTCCCGCGAAGGTAGGCATTTTCTTCAGCCCATCACAGCACGCCGGTCCCCTGCGCAGGCAGGGGCCTATCACCTGCGCTTGCCTCCCGCGCGGACGGTCAGCGGCTCTGGTGGGCGATCGGTTGCACGCTGCGCCGGTAACTAAAGCCTGAAAGCTCTGGAGATGGGCCCCTGCCTGCGCAGGGGACCGGCAACCGGGTTCGGGCTTCAAATCCATCAACCACAAAAAAGGGCTGCGAAACCATATGGTTCGCAGCCCTTCCTGATAGCGTCCCTCAGGCGAGGGGCAGCACTCAGCCCTTCTTGAGCGAGAGACCGCCGAAGCGCTTGTTGAAGCGGGCGACCTGGCCACCTGCGTCCATCAGACGCTGGTTGCCGCCGGTCCAGGCCGGGTGCGAGGTCGGGTCGATATCCAGCTGCAGCGTGTCGCCTTCCTTGCCCCAGGTCGAGCGGGTCTGGTACACGGTGCCGTCGGTCATCTTCACATTGATCATGTGATAATCGGGATGGATATCGTTCTTCATGGTATCGGTCCTTGAGTTCGGCTGGTTCCGACCAGCCCGCAGGATGAATGGGAAGCGGCGCGCATAACGCTGCGCGCCATCAAAAGCAAGGCCTTTGCAGGCCGCGACCGATCAGGCCGGCGGATCGGCGATCATCGCGGTGAAGCCGACCTCGCAGGCCAGCTTGCCGTTCATTTCGGCGCGCGCCCTGAACTTGCACACCTTGGCACGCTTCTGTTCGAACTCGGCATGCAGGTCGAGCAGCACGCCGGGTTCGACCGGAACGCGGAACTTCGCCCCGTCGATCGCCATGAAATAGACGAGCTTGCCCGAGCCCGCGAGGCCGAGCGATTCCACCGCCAGGATGCCCGCCGCCTGCGCCAGCGCCTCGATGATGAGCACGCCGGGCATGATCGGGCGGGCGGGAAAATGGCCCTGGAAGAACGGCTCGTTCATGCTCACCGCCTTGATCGCGTGGATCGACTGGTCGATGTCCAGCCGCGCCACACGGTCCACCAGCAGCATGGGATAGCGGTGCGGAAGCGCCGCCATCACCTTGAGGATGTCGTAGTTCACATCGCCTTCCGCCATGGGCCGGACTTACCGGCCTTCGGGCTGCTGCGCGGCGGGCGTTGCCGGACGCGCCTGACCCTGGGCGGCCTGCTGAGCCGCCTGGGCTTCGCGCTGCTGACGCGGCAGCCAGCCCTGCGGCGGGACGAGCTGGGCGCTGGGGATCAGCGCGTTCAGCTCGGCGGTGATGTCCTTGGTGATGTCATAGCCATCGGCGCGCGCGAGCGTGGCACCGGCTTCGAGCACGATGCTGACCTTGCGCTTGGCCATCGCCTGACGCACCGCCTGGTCGAACTTGTCGCTGATCTGTTCGAGCACATAGGCTTCGGACAGCGCGACCGGCTGCAGGATTTCCTGCACTTCTTGCGAGCCCTGTTCGCGCAGCTGCTGGATCTGGCCCAGCTGCTGCTGCAGCGCGGCCTGGTTCTGCTGGGCGTTGGGGGCCTGAACGTCGGTGTTGAACTTGTTCACCAGCGGCTCGAGCTGCTGGCGGATCTGGTTCGACTTGGCCTGGGCCGCGTCATACTGCGCCTTGTAGGTCGTCGGGCGCGCGTTGTTGGCGCTGACGAAGGCCGAGGATTCGACCACCGCGCGGCGCTGATCGGCGACGCCGATACCGGCGACGGCCTGAGCGGCAACAGGAGCGATCGCGCCCGAAGCCAGGGTGCCGGCGGCCATCAGCGCCGCGGCAGTGCATTTCAGAAGAAGCTTCATCAGAACTGGGTCCCTACGTTGAATGTGAATAGACGGGTATCGTCGCCAGGCTCCTTGAGCAGGGCGCGGGCAATATCGATGCGGAACGGGCCGAAGGGCGAGTTCCAGTTGACGCCGAAGCCCACCGACACGCGCGGCTTGGGCGAATCGCCGAAGAACTGTTCGGTAAAGGCAAGGCTCGGCGTGTTGGGAACGCCGGCCGCGTTGGTGGCGCTCGTCGTCGTGGTGATGGCGCCTGCTGCATCGGTAGTGAGGTACAGCAGATTGCCGTTCTCGTCGCGATTCTGCGGGGTCTGCAGAAGCGGGCGGACCACTCCGAAGACCGCGCCGGCATCGACGAACACCGAAGGACGCAGACCCAGCTCGCGCGCGCCGCTGCCCAGCGGAATGTCGAGCTCGGCACGGGCGAGATAGTAATATCGGCCACCCAGCGCGTCATCGACGCGGTTGCGCCGCTCGGTCACCGGCGTGTTGACGATCACGCCGTTGACGATCTCGGGGTTGAAGCCGGTACGGATCACGCGCGGGCCGACGCCGCGGATGTCGAAGCCGCGAATCTGCGGCTGACCCAGGAAGAAGCGGTCGGTCAGGCGGATATCGTCGATGCCCTGCGCCGGAGTGCCACGATCCTCGAACGCGATGATATGGCCACCTTCGGCGGCAACGGTGAAGATGAAGCCGCTGCGTCCGATGCGCCAGTGCTTCGACGCGTTGAGGCGGGTGCGCAGATAGCTGACCGCGCCACCAAGTCCGGCAAAGTCCTGCGACAACGTGATGTTCTGTCCGCGCGTCGGGCGGACGCGGTTGTCGCGATTGTCGTAGATCAGCGAATAGCCGATCAGCGAGGTGGTGCGCTTGCCGAGGTTGTCGCACAGGAAGAAGCCGGCGCGGACGGGATCGCATTCCAGCGTGCCGTTGCCGTCCAGATCGGAGAAGAACTGGTTACGGTCGAGCGTCACGTCGTCGAAGGTCAGTGAATAGCGCAGCAGCGCCGAGACATATTCGGTCAGCGGCACGCCCAGGCGCAGCGAGGCACCGGTGGTGAGCTGCTCATAGGTGGTGTTACGCGAGTTGCCGACAAAGTTGAAGCTGTTGAGATCGCGACGGAAGATGTCCGCACCGAACGAGATGTTCTTGTCGAACACATAAGGCTCGGTGAAGCTCAGGTTGATGCCCTGCGAGAAGCGCGAATAGTTGATGCTCGCGCCGACGGTCTGGCCCTTACCGCGGAAATTGCGCTGGCGGATCGAGGCCTGGAGGATGAAATTCTCGATCGACGAGAAGCCGGCAGAAAGCTGAAGCTCGCCGGTCGCCTTTTCCTCGACATTCGCCTCGAGGATGATGCGATCGGGCGCGCTGCCCTGCTTCTGCTCGATCTCGAACTTTTCCTGGAAATAGCCGAGCGAGTTGATGCGGTTTTCCGAACGCTTGACCAGGAAGCTGTTGAACGCGTCGCCTTCGTTCAGGCGGAACTCGCGCCGGACGATCTTGTCCTGGGTCAGCGTGTTGCCATTGATGTCGATGCGCTCGACATAGACGCGCGCCGATTCCGCCAGCTCGAACGTGATGTCCATCGTGAGCGTTTCGCGGTTGCGGTTGAAATTGGGCCGCACGTCGGCAAACGCATAGCCGAACAGACCGGCGGTCTCGCTCAGTTGCTCGACGGTATCCTCGACCTGCTTGGCATTGTACCAGTCGCCGGTCTTCATCGGCAGCTGCGCCTTCAGGCCTTCTTCGGAGAAGTCGCGGATCTGGCTTTCGACCGCGACATCGCCGAACTTGTAGCGATCGCCTTCCTCGACGACATAGGTGATGATGAAGTCGCGCTTGTCGGGGGTCAGTTCGGCTACCGCAGAGATCACGCGGAAATCGGCATAGCCCTGGGTCAGGTAGAACTGGCGCAGCTTCTGCTGGTCATAGGCCAGCTTGTCGGGATCGTAGGAATCGCCCGAGCTGAAGAAGCGGTAGAAGCGCGACTGCTTGGTCGCCATCTCGCCGCGCAGTTCGCCGTCGGAGAATTTCTCGTTGCCCAGAATGTTGATCTGGCGGACCTTCGAGCGCGGACCCTCGTTGATTTCGAAGACGACGTCGACGCGGTTCTGGTCCTGCTGGACCATCTTCGGCTCGACTGTGGCAGCGAAGCGGCCCTGGCGCTTGTACAGCTCGATGATGCGCGCGACGTCGGCGCGCACCTTGGTGCGGGTGAAGATCTGGCGCGGGGCGAGGCGGATCTCGGGAAGGATCTTGTCTTCCTTGATGCGCTTGTTGCCTTCCAGGATCACGCGGTTGATCACCGGGTTTTCCTTGACGTCGATCACCACCGCGCCGTCGTTGTTGCGGATGGCGACATCGGCGAACAGTTCGGTCTCGAACAGGTCGCGCAGCGCCTGGTCGGCGGCGACCTGGGTGTAGATGTCGCCGACGCGCAGCTGGATGTACGAGCGCACGGTATCGGCCTCGATACGCTGCGAACCGTTGACGGTGATCGAGCGGATCTGCTGACCAGCGGGCGCCACCACGGGAACGGGCGCGGTCGCCTGGGGCGCAGCGGGCGGCGCTGCCGGTCCCGCGGTCTGGGCGAACGCCGAACCTGCAGTGCCTGCCAGAACGGTCGAGCTCAGCAACAGGCCGAGGGCACGCGCGCCAATGGCGATTTTGTGTTCAGATTTCACGGAAAAAAGACCCACCCTAAGCCAAAAACATATCGGACGGTCCCTGCATTGCCGTCCGATAACCCGCCCCGGTGCGCAAACCCCTGCATCATCCGCCGCAATCAATCAACCCGTCTTTCAGCCGAGCAGGCCGAACGATGCCAGATCGTTGACGGTCACGAACACCATCAGGGCCAGCACAGCCGCGAGGCCCGAACGGAAAGCCCATTCCATGACCTTAGGGTTGACCGGTTTGCGCCGGATTCCCTCGATCGCATAGAATAGCAGGTGACCGCCATCGAGCATGGGAATTGGCAGCAGGTTGATGAACCCCAAATTAATTGAGATCAGCGCGATGAAGAAGATGAAATCGTCGAGCCCGGCCGAGAGCTGCTCGCCCGAAACCTGCGCGATCTTGAGCGGGCCACCGAGCTCGGAAACCGAGCGCCTGCCGGTGATGACCTGGCCCAGCGTCGCGACCATCAGCCGCACGATATCCCCGGTCCGTTCGACCGCGACGATTGGCGCTTCGGCGAGCGAGACCGGGCGCATGACGGGCTTTGCCGACATGATGCCCAGCCGTCCGATGCGATATTCGTTGCCGAACCGGTCCTTCTGCACCTCGACGCCGATCCTGAAATCGAATTCGCGCACCTGTCCGGCGCGTTCGGCGCGCAGGGTGATGCGTTCATCGGGGCGATGCGCGATGCGGCGGCCAAGCTCGTCGAACCATTCGATCCGCTCGCCATCGACCGAGACGATCCGGTCGCCGGGGAGCAGTCCGGCCTCTGCCGCCGCGGATTTCGGCAGCACGCCGGCAACCACCGGCGGGGTCACGCTCTTGCCATAAGCAAAGGCGAAACCGGCGAGGATCAGGATGGCGAACAGGAAGTTGATCGCGGGGCCGGCGAACACGATCAGCGCGCGCTGCCACAGCGTCTTGGACTGGAAGGTGCGGTTGCGCTCTTCGGCGGGCAGGGCCATCCAGTTGGGATCGGCGCGGCTCGAAGGGTCCATGTCGCCCGCGAACTGAACATAGCCGCCGAGCGGCAGCATCCCCAGCTTCCAGCGGGTTCCGCGCTTGTCGGTCCATCCCGCAATCTCGCGTCCGAAGCCGATCGAGAAGGATTCCGCCTTCACCCCGAACCAGCGTCCGACCAGATAGTGACCCATTTCGTGCACGAAGACCAACGGGCCAAGCACGAGCAGGAAAGCGAAGACGGTCAGCAACAAGCCGGGATTTTCGTTCAAGGGTCAGTTCCTGGTTCGCACCGCGGCGGCAGCATGCACGCGCGCTTCTCGATCTATCGCCAGCACATCCTGCAGGCTTTGCGGATTTTCAGGGCTATAGCCTGCCAGAACCTCGGACACAATTGCGGCGATATCGAGGAATCCGATCTCTTCCTTGAGGAACGCGGCGACCGCGATTTCGTTCGCCGCGTTGAGGATGGCGGGCGCGCCGCCGCCTGCCGCGATCGCCTGGCGGCAGATGCCCGGGCCGGGAAAGCGTTCATTATCCAACGGCTCGAAGGTCAGCTGGCCGATGGTGGCAAGGTCGAGCGGGGCGCAATCGGTCGCAATCCGGTCGGGCCAGGCGAGCGCCGACGCGATCGGGATGCGCATGTCGGGCGCGCCCATTTGTGCCAGCGTGGAACGGTCGCGATACTCAACCATCGAGTGGATCACCGATTGCGGGTGCACCAGGATGCGGATGGCATCGAGCCCGACCGGGAACAGGTGATGGGCCTCGATCAGTTCGAGCCCCTTGTTGAACATCGTCGCGCTGTCGACCGAGATTTTTGCGCCCATCGACCAATTGGGGTGCGCCACCGCCTGTTCCGGCCTCGCTGCGCGCATCTGCTCGAGCGTCCAGGTGCGGAAAGGGCCGCCGCTCGCGGTGAGCGTGATGCTTTGCACCTGATCGTAGGAAGCGCCAGCAAGGCATTGGAAAATCGCGTTATGCTCGGAATCGACCGGCAGCAGTGTCGCACCCGAACTGCGTGCCGCCTCGATCATCAGCGCGCCGGAGGACACCAGCGCCTCCTTGTTGGCGAGGGCGACGCTGCGTCCGCGCAGCAGACTGCGCATGATCGGCGCGAGCCCGGCACAGCCGACGATCGCGGCCATCGTCCAGTCGGCATCGAGGTCGGCGGCCTCGAGCAGCGCCTGCGGCCCCGACCAGGCCCGGGTGGCGCTGCCTTCGAGCGCATCGACCAGCGCCTGATGCTGCGCGGGATCGCCGATCACCGCGACCTCGGCGGAGAATTCGCGTGCCAGCTTCGCCAGCCCTGCCGCATCGCTGTGCGCGGTGAGCGCGACGATCCGATAGGCGGAAGGGTCGAGGCGAATGAGATCGAGCGTCGATGTGCCGACCGATCCGGTCGCGCCGAAGATGCTGATCGAGCGCGGCTCAGCGCGTGGCGGCGGCACGATCAGGCCGGGAGAGAGCGTTTCGGGGCGCGACATGGAATGCTTATCCTAGCGCCCAAAATGCGTTGGCTGCAACCAGCGTTGCGACGACCGGCGCGACAGGGACCAGCCCATCGACGCGGTCGAGAATGCCGCCATGGCCGGGGATGAGCGTGCCCGAATCCTTGACGCCCGCCTGGCGCTTCATCCAGCTTTCGAGAAAATCGCCGATCTGCGCGATGATCGCGAGCGGCGCGCTCGCCAGCACCAGGATATAGGGCAGGTCGAAATGCTCGCGCAGCAGCATCGCGAACAGCAGCGCGGCGGTCATTCCGCCTGCGAGTCCCGCCCAGGTCTTGCTCGGGCTGATCGACGGGGCGATCTTGGGCCCGCCGATGCCGCGCCCGGCAAAATAGGCGCCGATATCGGTCGCCCAGACCGTCGCCATCGTCCAGAAGGCGAGCAGCAGGCCATTGTCCTGCTGGCGCAGATAGAGCAGCGCCATCACCGGCAGCGCGCAATAGAGCACGCCCCATGCGAGGCGGAAGCTGCGATCGATCGTGGCGATGAAGAACGCACCGCCGATGATGAAGCCGAGCGAGAGAAAGCCCGGACCGTCGGCAAAGGGCGAGAGCATCGATAGCGGCGCCATCAGCGCCAGCATCGACAGGCGGCGGCGTTCCATCCGACCGACAAGGCCCGCCCATTCGTGCTGCATCGCGAGCGCACCCGCCATCAGGAGCAGCCAGAAGGCAATGCCGCCCAGCCACAGCGCCGTGCCAGCGATCGCCACCAGCACCACGCCCGATACCGTGCGGATGGCAAGGTCCTGGCCGAACAGGGACCGCTTCACCGGGTCAGCGGCCACCAAAGCGCCTTTCGCGGGTCGCATAGGACTGGAAGGCCTGGGCGAGCGAATCCCCGTCGAAATCGGGCCAGAGCGTCTCGGTGAAATACAATTCGGCATAGGCCGCCTGCCAGAGCAGGAAATTGCTCAGCCGCTGCTCGCCCGAGGTACGGATCAGCAGGTCGAGCGGGGGCAGATCACTGGTGTCGAGCATCGCATCGATATGCGCCGCCTCGATCGCGTCGGCGTTGACCTCACCGCGCGCAGCCGCTGCGGCGAGCGCACGCGCGGCGCGGACCAGTTCGTCCTGCGCGCCGTAGTTGAGGGCAATCACCAGCGTGGTGCCGCTGTTGTGCGCGGTGCGCTGGACGACATCGTCGATCATCTCGACCAGATCGGGCGCGAGCGCGCGATAATTGCCGATGATCTTGAGCCGCACATTGTTGGCAATGAACTCGTCGACATCGGCGCGGATGAAGTGCCTGAGCAACCCCATCAGGTCGGAAACCTCATCCTCGGGACGCTTCCAGTTTTCCGACGAGAAAGCGTAGAGCGTCAGCGCCTCGAGCCCCATGTCGCGCGCGGCGCGCACGGTGGTGCGCACCGCTTCGACGCCCTGCTTGTGGCCGACGAAGCGCGGCAGGTTGCGCCTGGCGGCCCAGCGGCCATTGCCGTCCATGATGATCGCGGCATGGCGCACCCCGCAGGCGGGGGCCAGCCCGGCATGCGCGGGCGCTGCGGAATGCGCCTCTGCCTTGGACAGTTTGGGGCCGGGCCGAAAGATCACTGGCCCAGGATTTCTTTTCTTTCTGCGTCGCGGCGGCATCGGCCTGGGCGATCATGTCGTCGGTCAGCTTCTGCACCTCGGTCTCGAGGCGCTTGCGCTCGTCTTCGCTGATCACGCCCTTCTTTTCGTCGGTCTTGAGCGAATCCATGCCGTCGCGGCGGACGTTGCGGATCGCGATGCGCGCCTTTTCGGCATATTGGCCGGCCAGCTTGGCGAGCTCCTTGCGGCGCTCTTCGGTCAGGTCGGGGATCGGCAGACGCAGCGTCTGGCCATCGACGATCGGGTTGAGCCCGAGCCCCGCCGAGCGGATCGCCTTGTCCGCCGGGCCGACGTTCGACTTGTCCCACACCTGGACCGAGAGCATGCGCGGTTCGGGCGCGGAAACGGTGGCGATCTGGGTCAGCGGCATGTGCGCGCCATAGACCTCGACCGTCACTGGATCGAGCAGCGTCGTGTTGGCGCGCCCGGTGCGCAGGCCCGAAAGGTCGCCCTTCAGCGATTCGACCGCGCCGTTCATCCGGCGCTCGAGATCCTTCTTGTCAAACTGTGCCACTGGTTCAGTCCTTCTGATGTACGGTTGTCGCGGTGCCTTCGCCGCTCAGAACACGGGCGAGATTGCCCTGTTCGCGGATCGAGAACACCACGATAGGAATGGAATTGTCGCGGCAGAGCGCCACGGCGCTCGCGTCCATGACCTTGAGATTGTCCTGCAACACCCGGTCGTAACTCAATGTTTCGTAACGCACGGCGGTCGGATCGAGCTTGGGGTCGGCATTGTAGACGCCATCGACGCTGGTGCCTTTCAGCAGCGCATCGCATTTCATCTCGGCCGCGCGAAGCGCCGCGCCGGAATCGGTGGTGAAATAGGGCGCGCCGACGCCCGCGGCGAAGATCACGACGCGGCCCTTTTCGAGGTGGCGCTGGGCGCGGCGGCGGATCACCGGCTCGCACACCTTGTCCATCTCGATGGCCGACTGGACGCGCGTGGGCACACCCATCTGTTCGAGCGCGCTCTGCATCGCGAGCGCGTTCATCACCGTGGCGAGCATGCCCATATAGTCGGCCTGCGCGCGGTCCATGCCCTTGGCGGCGCCCGCCATGCCGCGGAAGATGTTGCCGCCGCCGATGACGAGGCAGATTTCAAGCCCGGTATCCTTGGCCGCTTTCACTTCCGCCGCCATGCGCGCGACGGTGGCGGGGTCGATGCCATATTGTCCGTCGCCCATCAGGGCTTCCCCCGACAGCTTCAGGAGGATGCGGCGGTAGGATGCGATGGTCATGAATGTTCCGGTATCTAGAATGAAATGCGGCGCTTCTGGCCGAGTGGCGCGCACCATAGTCAGTGCATCCGGCACTGCCAAGCACGTTCCTGCACAGTTTGACGTCACGCGGCCAAAGGCGCGGCGCGGAAATAAAAACAGCGGGCAGCCCCAGGGGCCACCCGCCGTCTTTTTGCTGAAAGGCTAGAGGCTTAGAGGCCCGCAGCCGCCGCGACTTCCGCCGCGAAATCGGTCTCTTCCTTCTCGATGCCTTCGCCGAGCTGGAAGCGGACATAGTCCTTGAGCACGATCTTGCCGCCCGCGTCCTTGGCGGCCTTGGCCACCACGTCGGCGATCGGGGTCTTGTTGTCGATCACGAACAGCTGGCTGAGCAGCGCGTTTTCCTTGGCGAACTTGGCGATCGCGCCGTCGACCATCTTGGCCTGCACTTCGGCCGGCTTGCCGCTCTCGGCCGCCTTTTCCTCGGCGATCTTGCGTTCGCGCGCGATCAGTTCGGCATCGAGGCCGTCGGCGTTCAGCGCCAGCGGGAAGGCGGCGGCAATGTGCATGCCGATCTGCTTGCCCAGCGGCTCGAGCACGTCGGCAGCGACATCGCCTTCGAGCGCGACGAGCACGCCGATCTTGCCGAGGTTCGGCGCGACCGCATTGTGCATGTACGACACGACCACGCCCTGATCGACCGAAACGGTCTTGATGCGGCGGATCGACTGGTTCTCGCCGATCGTGGCGATCGAGCTGGTCAGCTTGTCGCCGACGCTGCCGCCATCGGGATAGTCTGCGGCCTTGAGCGCGTCGACATCATCGCCGGTGGTCAGCGCGACCGAGGTCACCTTGCGGACGAAATCCTGGAACTGGTCGTTCTTGGCGACGAAATCGGTCTCGCTGTTCACTTCGACGGCGACGCCCTTGAGACCGGCGACCTCGATGCCCACCAGACCTTCGGCGGCGGTGCGGCTCGACTTCTTCTGCGCGGTGGCGAGGCCCTTGGCGCGCAGCGCGTCGACGGCGGCTTCGATATCGCCATTGGCTTCGGTCAGCGCCTTCTTGGCGTCCATCATGCCGGCGCCGGTGCGCTCGCGCAGTTCCTTCACAGTAGCAGCGGTTACAACAGCCATGTTCGTGTTCCTTGTTTTGAATATGGACGCAGGGGCCACAGGTGCGGGCCAATGCCCGGCCCGTAGCCCCTGCATGTGTCAGTTTTGTGCAAGCAGGGCAGGGGTGCGGCCCCGCCCGGCTCGGTCAGTCATGCCGATCAGGCAGCGTCGCCGGTTTCGGCAGCGGCTTCTTCCAGCGCGGCTTCTGCCGGCGGTTCGGCCATCTCGCCGACATCGGCACCCGAAGCCACAGCAGCGCCGGTGCGGCCCTTGGTGGCAGCAGCGGCGACCGCGTCGCAATAGAGGCGCACGGCGCGTGCGGCGTCGTCATTGGCCGGGACGGGGAAGGCGATGCCTTGCGGATCGACGTTCGAATCGAGGATGGCGATCACCGGGATGCCGAGGACATTGGCTTCCTTGATGGCGAGGTCTTCCTTGTTCGCGTCGATCACGAACATCACGTCGGGAATGCCGCCCATGTCGCGGATGCCGCCGAGCGACAGCTCGAGCTTGTCGCGCTCGCGGGTCAGCTGGAGGACTTCCTTCTTGGTGAAGCCCGAGGTGTCGCCGGCGAGCTGCTCTTCGAGCATCTTGAGACGCTTGATCGAGCCCGAGATGGTCTTCCAGTTGGTGAGCATGCCGCCCAGCCAGCGGTGGTTGACGAAATGCTGGCCGCTGGCGCGGGCGGCTTCGGCGATCGGGGCCTGGGCCTGGCGCTTGGTGCCGACGAACAGCACCTTGCCGCCAGCCTGGACGGTGGCCGAGACGAACTCGAGCGCGCGTGCGAACAGCGGCACGGTCTGCGACAGGTCAAGGATGTGGATGCCGTTGCGCGCGCCGAAGATGTACGGCTTCATGCGCGGGTTCCAGCGGTGGGTCTGGTGGCCGAAATGCGCGCCGGCCTCGATCAATTGCTGCATGGTGACGACAGGTGCCGCCATAGATATTTCCTTTCCGGTTATGCCTCTGGAAGACGGGAACCTTGGGGGCCAGACCCGCAAAGGGTGGCCGGGGCACCGGTATGTGTGTCTTCCATGTGGATTGCATGCGGCACAGCGCCGCCTGCGTGCGGGCCCTTAGGCGATGCCGCGCACGAAATCCAGCCTTAAAATGTGCGACGAACCGAATTTTGGTGTTGACGAGGCGAAACAGAAGTGGAACAAAACACATACAAAGAGGGCCGAGGGCTCCGGATCGTCCCGATATGGAACCAATGGCTGTCCACCGAGTTATCCACAATGTTCCACCGGGCTCCAATCCGGCGGACGCAAGTCAGGATGTAGCGTTATGTTAGCTGTAGCCATTGCCCTGTTCTTCGCCGCCGCCGCCATTGGCGCCGTGCTGGTCATCGCCCAGGCCTTTTCGGGATCGGCAGAGCGCTTCGATGCGCTGTTCGCGGCCTATCGTTCGGCAGACCAGGGGCGCGTGGCCCGAGGGCAGATGCGCGCTGCCATGACCTATGTTCCGGCGACCGCGCCCGACTACAGCCCGCGCAATGTCATTGCCATGCCGGTCCGCGGCGCGCCGCGGGTCAGCCAGCCGGATTGGCGCGCTGCCGCCTGATCTTGGCGTAGGACGCAATACCGAACGGGATCAGCGCCAGATAGACCAGCGAGATCGCGGTCAGCGTGATGAATGGCACGGTGAGCAACGAGGCCGCCGTGATCGCGAAGACCGCGAGCATTTCAAGACGGATGTTCTTGCGCAGTCGCAGCGACGACCAGCTGAAGGTCGCGACGTTGGATATCATCAGGAACGCAATCAGCAATATCCACGGGCCCACCAGGCTATAGTGGCGGAACACGTCCAGACCGGTCTCGATCCAGAGATAGAGCGGAAGCATGGCCAGACCCGCGCCAGCGGGGGCAGGAATGCCCGTGAGATAGCCTGCTGACTTGTGCGGCTGGTCCTCCAGATCGATCTGCGCGTTGAAGCGCGCGAGCCGCAACGCACAGCATACCGCGAGCGCGAGCGCGATCAGCCAGCCGAACCGGGGCAGTTCGTTGAGTGACCAGAGGAACAGGACCAGCGCGGGCGACACGCCAAAGGCGATCGAATCCGCCAGCGAGTCCAGTTCGGCACCGAAACGGCTCTGCGCCTTGAGCATCCGTGCCACGCGGCCATCGATGCCGTCGAGCACCCCCGCCAGCACGATCGCGCCAGCGGCCAGCGGCCATTGGTCCTGCAATGCGAAGCGAATGCCCGTCAGGCCACAGCACAATGCGCTGGCGGTGATCGCATTGGGCACCATGGCGCGCAGCGTCAGCCCTTCGCGCAGCCGGAACCGGCGTCCGGCAAGATAGCGGATCGGCCCGCGGCGTCCGCGCCGCTCCATCGGATCGCGCTCGCTCATGCGGTGATGCTCCTCGAAGGACTGGAAGCCGGGGCAGGGGACGGGGCCATCAGTGCGCGATCCCTTCGCGCACCGGCGCGTCGCCGACAATGCCGAGCACCGTTTCGCCCGCGACGATGCGCTGGCCCTTGACCACATTGGGTGCGGTGCCGCGCGGCAGATAGACATCGACCCGGCTGCCGAAACGGATCAGCCCGACGCGCTGGCCGACCGCGACAAAATCGCCTTCCTTGACGAACGGCACAATCCGCCGCGCCACCAGGCCGGCAATCTGGGTGAAGCCGATGCGCAGCCCATCGCTGCGTTCGACCATCACATGCTGGCGCTCGTTCTCGTCGCTCGCCTTGTCGAGATCGGCATTGAGGAACTTGCCCGAGATATAGACGATGCGCCTGATGGTGCCGCCGATCGGCGCGCGATTGATATGGACGTCGAAGACGCTCATGAAGATCGACACGCGCCACAGCGGATCGGGGCCCAGTCCGTCCTGGTCGGCCAGTTCGATCGGCGGGGCAACCTCTTGGATCAGCGTGACGAGGCCATCGGCCGGCGCGATGACGAAGCGCTCGTCGAGCGGCGTGACGCGCGCGGGATCGCGGAAAAAGGCGAGGATCCACAAGGTCAGCCCGCCCATCGGCCAAGCCAACGTTTCCCAGGCCATCAGCGCGAAGATGAGCGTGATGCCCGCTGCGATAACGGCGAATTTGCGACCTTCGGGATGCACCGGAGGCAGGCTCCAGTTCGCCAGGCCCTTGCCTCGGTTATCCAGTAATTCTTGCGACATGCAGGCCCTCTTAGGGACAGTCTGGGGGTGTGACAACGGCCAATGGCCCCATAATGCGGTGAATGCTGCGCTGCGGCATAAACTTGCTAGTGATTTGCAATACTGAAAGTGCGGCGGTTGCGCTGATCCGCAAGGTTGAAACCTCGCCCGACTTTGCTAAGAGCGTCCCAGATTTCCCGATTCCTCCCTAGCAAGAAGGCGCAAAATCCGCATGGCAAAGATCAAGGTGGCCAAGCCCGTCGTCGAAATCGACGGCGACGAAATGACCCGCATCATCTGGGAGTGGATCCGCGAACGCCTGATCCTGCCCTATCTGGACATCGACCTGAAATATTACGACCTGTCCATCCAGAAGCGCGACGAGACCAACGACAAGATCACCGTCGATGCGTCGAATGCGATCCGCGAGCATGGCGTCGGCGTCAAGTGCGCCACCATTACGCCCGACGAGGCGCGCGTCGAGGAATTCAACCTCAAGAAGATGTGGAAGTCGCCCAACGGCACTATCCGCAACATCCTGGGCGGCGTGGTGTTCCGCGAACCGATCGTGATCTCGAACATTCCGCGGCTGGTGCCCGGCTGGACCGACCCGATCGTCGTCGGCCGTCACGCGTTCGGTGATCAGTACAAGGCGACCGATTTCCGCGTGCCCGGCCCCGGCAAGCTGCGCCTGGTGTTCGAGGGCGAGGACGGCACCACGATCGACGAGGAAGTCTTCCAGTTCCCCTCGTCGGGCGTCGCGATGGCGATGTACAATCTCGATGACTCGATCGCCGATTTCGCGCGCGCATCGATGAACTACGGCCTCGATCGCGGCTGGCCGACCTACCTGTCGACCAAGAACACGATCATGAAGGCCTATGACGGCCGCTTCAAGGATATCTTCGAGGAGATCTACGAGAAGGAATTCAAGGCCAAGTTCGAAGCCGCCGGCATCACCTATCAGCATCGCCTGATCGACGACATGGTGGCATCGGCGCTGAAATGGTCGGGCAAGTTCGTCTGGGCGTGCAAGAACTATGACGGCGACGTGCAGTCGGATACCGTCGCGCAGGGCTTCGGCTCGCTCGGCCTGATGACCTCGGTGCTGATGACCCCCGATGGCAAGACCGTCGAGGCCGAAGCCGCGCACGGTACTGTCACGCGGCACTATCGCATGCACGAACAGGGCAAGGCGACCTCGACCAACCCGATCGCGTCGATCTTCGCCTGGACCCGCGGCCTGATCTATCGCGGCCGCTTCGACGAGACGCCCGAAGTGGTGCGCTTTGCCGAGACGCTGGAACGCGTCTGCATCGAAACCGTTGAGCAGGGATCGATGACCAAGGACCTCGCCATCCTGATCGGGCCTGACCAGGCCTGGATGACCACCGAGCAGTTCTTCGAGGCGATCCGGGTGAACCTGGAAAAGGAAATGGGCAGCTGGGCATGAGGGGTTGATGGCGCAGCGCAGCAGCAAGGCACGGCTGGAGGTCAGGCAGGCCCGCAGGGGCGATATTCCCGGAATATCGGCGCTGGTCGAGCGAGCCTATCCCAGCCTGCCGCCGTACAAGTTCGGCGAGTTGCGCGGCCAGATCAACAATTTCCCCCAGGGCCAGTTCGTCGCCATCCTTGACGGCGAGATCGTCGGCTATTGCGCCTCGTCGCGCGTGACCGAGGCGATGGCCTTCGGTCCGCACGACTGGGAAGAGATCAGCGGCAATGGCTTCGGCACGCGTCATGTGCCCACCGGCGAATGGCTTTACGGCTATGAAATGTGCGTCGACCCCGCGCAGCGCGGAGTGCGCATCGGCAAGCGGCTCTACGAGGCACGCCGGGCGCTCGCCGAGCAGCTCGAGCTCAACGGCATCGTCTTTGCCGGGCGGATCCCCGGCTATGACCGCGCCAAGCGCACGAAAAAGGCCGAGAGCCCCGAGGACTATCTCTCCAAGGTGATCGACGGCAAGCTGCGCGATCCGGTCATCGGCTTCCAGATCGCCAACGGCTTCACCCCGGTCGGCATCCTCAAGCGCTATCTGCCCGAGGACCGACAGTCGCGCGGCCATGCGGCACACATGGTCTGGCGCAACCCCTATGTGAACGCGGACGAGCCGCCCAAGCATCGCGTGCCGCGCGGCGTTGAGAGCGTGCGCCTTGCCACGGTGCAATTCCAGGCCCGCGCGGTGGCGAATTTCGAGGAGTTCGTCCGCAACGTCGAATATTTCGTCGATGTGGCAGCGGATTACCGGGCGGACTTCGTCTTGTTTCCCGAAATGTTCACCATGTCGCTGCTCTCCTTCGCCAAGAAGAAGATGGGGCCGCAGGAGGCAATCGAGGCGCTGAGCGAGTTCACCCCGCGCATCCGCGAAGAGCTGACGCGCATGGCGATGGAATATAATATCAACATCATCGGCGGGTCGCACCCGACCCGCGCCGATGATGGCGACATCCAGAATATCGCGCTGGTCGCCTTGCGCGACGGATCGATCCACGCGCAGGAAAAGATCCACCCCACGCCCAACGAACGCTATTGGTGGAAGATCAAGGGCGGCGACAGCATCGACGCGATCCAGACCGATTGCGGCCCGATCGGCGTGCTGATCTGTTATGACAGCGAGTTTCCCGAGCTGGCGCGGCGTCTGGCGGACGAGGGCGCGCGGATCATCTTCGTGCCCTTCTGCACCGACAGCCGTGAGGCCTATATGCGCGTGCGCTATTGCTGCCAGGCGCGCGCGATCGAGAACCAGTGCTATGTGGTGATGTCGGGCAATGTCGGCAATCTGCCCGATGTCGAGAACATGGACATTCAATATGCGCAAAGCTGCATCCTCACGCCGTGCGACCTGCCGTTCGCGCGCGATGGAATCGCGGCGGAGGCGAGCGAG
The DNA here is from genome assembly GCA_000503195.1 of Blastomonas sp. CACIA14H2. GTDB lineage: Bacteria > Pseudomonadota > Alphaproteobacteria > Sphingomonadales > Sphingomonadaceae > Blastomonas. Next base: position 20,696 of record AYSC01000007.1, on the reverse strand, counting down.
AATGTCGAGACGCTGACGATCAGCGACGTCAATCTCGACGACCTCAGCTGGGCGCGGCACGAAGGCACGGTGCGCAACCTGGGCGACCGTCGCTACGACCTCTATCATATCGAATGGGACCGCGCCGTCGGCCGCGGCAATGCCGCCGCCAGGCGCGAACGCGCGCGTCAGGCGGCGCCCGCCGGGCCGCAGGGTGGCGGGGGCGGCTGATCGCTCGCATCAGAATGAATTATGGCTGACATGCTGTCCTTTATCCGCCATGAATTGATCCATGCATACGCCCTTTGAGAATCCGGTCTTCAGCGACGCCCTGGTGATCCTGGGGGCGGCGGGCATCGTCATCCCGGCCTTTGCGCGGCTCAAGATCAACCCGGTCATCGGCTTCATCCTGGTCGGCATGCTGGTCGGCCCGTCGGGCCTGGGCTCGATCGTCGATCAGTTCCCCTGGCTCTATCACATCACCATCACCGACCGCGAGGCGATCGATCCGTTCGCCGAATTCGGCATCGTGATGCTGCTGTTCACCATCGGGCTCGAGCTGTCGTTCAAGCGTCTATGGGCAATGCGCGTCCAGGTGTTCGGGCTGGGTTCAGCACAGCTTCTCGCCTCGGGGTTGGTGATCGGCTTTGCGCTCAACCTGATCGGCCAGCCGCTCGCCGGCGCGCTCGGCCTCGGCATGGCGCTCGCATTGTCCTCGACCGCGCTGGTGCTGCCGATGGTCGGCACGACCGGGCCGGTGGGTCGGTCGGCGCTGGCCATGCTGATCTTCGAGGACCTGGCGCTGGTGCCGATCATCTTCGCGCTGGGTGCGCTCGCGCCGCGCGCCGAGGCGGCCGGGCTGGACGGGCTGGTCGAGACGCTCTGGCTCGGCGGTCTGACGATCGTCATCATGCTGCTCGCGGGGCGCTATCTGCTGCCCTATCTGTTCGCGCAGGCGGCCAGGACCAAGAGCCCCGAGCTGTTTCTCGCTGCGTGCCTGCTCGTCGTCATCACCGCCTCGGTCGCGACGGCGGCGGCGGGGCTGTCGCCGATCGTCGGCGCGCTGATCGCGGGCGTCATGATCGCGGAAACCGAATATGGCGGCGAGGTCGAGATCATCACCGCGCCGTTCAAGGGGCTGGCGCTCGGCGTGTTCCTGATCACCGTCGGCATGTCGGTCGACTTGCGCGTGGTCGCGGCCAACTGGCAGTCGCTGGCGATCGCGGTGGTCGGCGTGTGCCTGATCAAGGCGGTGGTGACCGGCGGATTGCTGCGGCTGGTCGGCGCGCGGCGCGGGGTCGCGGCGGAGACCGGCGTGCTGATGGCGAGCCCTGCCGAAACCACGCTGATCGTGCTGGCGGCCGCAGTGCAGGCGCAGCTGATCCAGTCGAGCACGGCACAATTCTGGCAGATCGTGACCGCGATCGGCCTGACGATCACGCCGCTGCTCGCCAAGCTCGGTCATGTCATCGCGACCCGGATCGACATGCGCGCCAGCGAGAGCGCCGCGCCCGACGAGGAATCGGCGGGTGCGGGCAGAGTGGTGCTGTTCGGCTATGGCCGGGTGGGCGAGATCGTCTCGGACATGCTCGCCAAGCACAACCAGCCCTATGTTGCGATCGAATCCAATGTCGATGTCGTCGCCGCAGCAAGGCGCAAGGGCGTGCCGATCCTATTCGGCGATGTCGCGCGGCCCGAATTGCTCGACCGGCTGCGGCTCGGCCATGCCAAGGCGCTGATCTTGACGATGGACGATCCGGTGCTCGCCGTGCGCATCGTCCGCCGCGTCGCGGGCTGGGTGCCCGATCTCACGATCATCGCCCGCGCGCGCGATGCCAATCACGCGGCGGAACTCTACCGCGCCGGGGCAACGCTCGCGGTGCCCGAGGCGCTGGAAAGCTCGCTGCAGCTGTCCGAGGCGGCGCTGGTCGATCTGGGCATTGCGATGGGCCCGGTGATCGCCTCGATCCACGAGAAGCGCGACGAATTGCGCCGCAAGATCATGCAGGACGGCGAGCTTTCGAAACAGCCGCTGCTCAAATCGGGTGAGGCGCCGGCGGGGTAGAAACGCACTGCGCCCAGCAGGTCGCCTCTCCCTCGATGGGAGAGGCAGCGAGACTTGGCGACGAAGGAGCCTAGTCGCAGCGGTGAGGGTGATGGTGCAGCTGGGTACGCAGGTCCGCAGCGACAGAAAGCACGATCTCGCGCGCTCACCCCCACCCAACCCTCCCCCATCAAGGGGGAGGGCTTTGCAGTCTTAACCCAACGCCGCCTGCTTCTCCTCCGCCAGCCGGTCGAGCTCGGCGCGGCTCTTCTTTTCCGATGCGGACTTGAGCTGGCCGCACGCCGCCATGATGTCGCGGCCGCGCGGGGTGCGCACCGGCGCGCTGATGCCGCCTTCGAACACGATGTCGGAAAAGCGCTTGATCCGTTCGGGGTCCGAGCATTCGTATGCCGCGCCGGGCCAGGGGTTGAACGGGATCAGGTTGACCTTGGCGGGTAGGCCATAGGCCTTGAGCAGGCGGACGAGCTCGCGCGCGTCCTCGTCGCTGTCATTCTTGTCCTTGAGCATCACATATTCGAAGGTGATGCGCCGCGCGTTGCTTGCGCCGGGATAGTCGGCGCACGCCTGGAGCAGCTGTTCGAGCCCGTATTTGCGGTTCAAGGGCACGATCTCGTCGCGCACGTCCTTGGTCACCGCGTGCAGCGAGACCGCGAGGTTGACGCCGATCTCCTCGCCGCAGCGCGCCATCATCGGCACGACGCCGCTGGTCGAGAGCGTGATGCGCCGCTTGGAAAGCGCCAAGCCATCGCCGTGCATGACCACCTTCATGGCGTCGCGGACATGATCGAAATTGTACAGCGGCTCGCCCATGCCCATCAGCACGATATTGGTGAGCAGCCGGCCATCGGCGGTATAGGCGGCGGCGTCCTCGTCCTCGTCGAGCCGGTCCATCGCGCCCTTGGGCCATTCGCCCAGCGCATCGCGCGCGAGCATCACCTGGCCGACGATCTCGCCTGGCGTGAGGTTGCGCACCAGCCGCATCGTGCCGGTATGACAGAAGCGGCAGTTGAGCGTGCAGCCGACCTGGCTGGAGATGCACAAGGTGCCGCGGTCCGCATCGGGGATGAAGACCATCTCGTAATCCTGGCCGTCACCGGTGCGCAGCAGCCACTTGCGCGTTCCGTCGCCCGAGACCTGCGCCTCGACGATCTCGGGACGGCCGATGACGAAACGCTCGGCGAGCCAGGGGCGCATCGGCTTGGCGATATCGGTCATCGCGTCGAAATCGGTGACGCCGCGATGGTAGATCCAGTGGAAGAGCTGCTTCGAGCGCAGCTTGGCCTGCTTGCGGTCGAGCCCGGCAGCCTCGAGCAGCGCGCCGATATCCTCGCGCGCCAGGCCCATCAGGTCGCTGCGGCCATCGGCACGCGGGGTGATCGCGCGCGGCACGGGCACGGGGTCGATATGGCCCGGGATGGGCATGGAGATCGGGGTTTCGGCGTTCATGGCGGCGCACATAGTCAAATTCGCCCGCAATTGCTAGCTGTGCCTCCGGCGCAGCGCCGTTCCACGTCTTCAGGAGCCCCCATGGATCGTTTCTTCACCGTGATTGCCACCCGTGTCGCCTGGCTGGTGGGCAGGCCGTTCGCCTTTTTCGCGGCCACGCTGATCATCGTGATCTGGGGGGTGACGGGGCCGGTGTTCGGCTATTCGGATACCTGGCAGCTGGTGATCAACACCGGCACCACGATCATCACCTTCCTGATGGTGTTCGTCATCCAGAACAGCCAGAACCGCGATGCGGCCGCGATGCAGGCCAAGCTCGACGAGCTGATCCGCGCGCAGCACGACGCGCGCAACGCCTTTATCGGCATCGAGCATCTCACCGACGTGCAGATCGACGCGATCCGCGCTGCGCTGGAAGAGGAAGGGCGCGCCCGGGGCGACCATCACAAGGCGGCGCATGCCAGTGTCGAGCGGCTGCTCGATCGTATCTAGCTGCGGCGCGCGCACCCCAAAGCCGCCGCATCCGTCGCGGTCGCGGCGCCTTTCAGCAGATAGAGGTCACGGATGGTGTTGCCGCGCGCGTCCTGGCTGCTCGCGCTCATCTCGCGCGCGGAGCGCATCGCGGCGATGATGCTGGCGTCCATCGCCTTGTCGCGCGCCCAGGCATCGCCGCCGCCGCCGGTGAGGCGAAAGCGGCGGATGCCGATGGTCAAGGTGACGGCCTGTCCTTTCGCCATCGCGCGGCTGAGCCGCAGATGGAACTGACCGCGCACGCCGCGCTTCGGCCAATAGCCTATGCTGGCAAAGGGACGGTATTGCCGCGACCCGCGCACCTCGTCAGGCTGGGCGATGGCGTAGCAGCGCGGAACCTGCGGATCGCGGAAGGCGCCCCAGGCATCGAACACGCCCAGGCTGTCGCGCGCCTCGGCCGCCGGGGCGAGCGCCGCCAGCAGCGCCAGCGCCAGCGCGGCGGCGCGTTTGCTCACGCATGACCTCCGCCGGTGCCGGTGACGACGACATGCTCCACGCCATTCTCGATCATCACCACCGATCCCTGAGGCAGGCCGGGCGCGATCGGCGCGCCGAACTCGGGGTGCACCGGCAGGCCCAGCAGCACCCCGCGCAGCACCCGGCTCGAAATGCCGTGCATGATCACCAGCCGGTCGCCCGGTTCGCCCGCATGATCGGCGAGCCAGCCCGTCACGCGCTCGGCAATTTCGGGATAGCATTCGCCGTCGGGGGCAGGGGTGAGCAGCATGTCGGCGCTGACGATCGGTCCGACCTCGTCGACCACCTCGGCATAATAGCGCCCACCCCAGCAGCCCATGCCGATCTCGGCCAGGCGGATATCGCGCTCGGCATCGTGCCAGTCGAGCCCGAGATGCTCGGTGATCACCGCCAGCGTCTGCAGCGCGCGGCCGGTATCCGATGCCCAGAGCTTGATCTCCGGCTTCTGGCCCAGCACGCCCGCCAGCGCCGCGCCCATCGCATCGGCCTGGGCAAAGCCGGCGCGGGTGAGCGGGGTGTGGAGATGATCGCCTTGCAGCCGTTTGGCGGCGTTGAAAACCGTCTCGCCATGGCGCGCGATGAACAGGCGACCGGGCACTGGCGGGCAGGCAAAGCGGGAATTTTGCGTCATATCGCTCCCGTTTCGGCAATGGGTGCCCAATAGGCAAGTCTATCCCGTCATTTTCCACAGTTTTGGCGCATCTGCCCGGCTATCGGCTTGCCCCTAAAGCCAATCTTGTTAATGAAGTGGGTCCGGATTCTGCCTTCGCGGCGGATATGTCATTTGCTGATGAGGCTGCAGCGCCTCGGGGGATTTTCATGAAAGCGACAATCGAACGCGCGACGCTCCTCAAGAGCCTCAGCCATGTTCAGTCGGTGGTGGAACGGCGCAACACGATCCCCATCCTGTCGAACGTGCTGATCGAGGCGTCGAGCGATGGCGCGCTGCGCTTCATGGCGACCGATCTCGACCTGCAGATCGTCGAGACGATGAGCGCCTATTCGGTCGAGACCCCCGGATCGATCACGGTTTCGGCGCACACGCTGTTCGAGATCGCGCGCAAGCTGCCCGATGGCAGCCAGGTGATGCTCGATGCCGCCGACGGCAAGATGCTGGTGCGCGCAGGCCGCAGCCGCTTCACGCTGCCGACGCTGCCGCGCGACGACTTCCCGGTGATCGCCGAGGGCGACCTGCCGACCAGCTTCGAGCTGGCCGCAGCCGAGCTGGTCCAGATCATCGACAAGACCCGCTTTGCCATCTCGACCGAAGAGACGCGCTATTATCTCAACGGCATCTTCCTGCATGTCGCCGATGACGACCGCCCGGTGCTCAAGGCCGCGGCGACCGACGGTCATCGTCTGGCGCGCGTGACGCTCGACCGGCCTGATGGTGCCGAGGGCATGCCCGACGTGATCGTGCCGCGCAAATGCATCGCCGAACTGCGCAAGCTGCTCGACGAGCGCGGCGACTCGCGCGTGCAGGTCGACCTGTCGGCGAGCAAGATCCGCTTCACCCTGGGCAGCGCGATCCTGACCTCGAAGCTGATCGACGGGACCTTCCCCGATTACAGCCGCGTCATCCCGACCGCGAACGACAAGCTGCTCAAGATCGATCCGCGCGCCTTCGAACAGGGCGTCGACCGCGTCGCCACCATCGCCACCGAAAAGACCCGCGCGGTCAAGATGGCGCTGGAAAAGGACAAGATCACGCTCTCGGTCACCAGCCCGGAAAACGGCACCGCGGCCGAAGAGGTCGAGGGCCAGTATGGCAGCGACGGCTTCGAGATCGGCTTCAACGCGCGCTATCTGCTCGACATCCTGGGCGAGATCGATGGCGATGTCGTCGAACTGCACCTTGCCGACAGCAGCGCCCCGACGCTGATCCGCGAGAACGACAAGGCCACCGCGCTCTACGTGCTGATGCCGATGCGCGTCTGACGCGCACGCTCCGTCTATCTCGAAATAACCCCGTCATTCCCGCGAAAGCGGGAATCCCGCCTCTGCGTCCCGCCGACAGACAAAGCGGGACCCCCGCCTTCGCGGGGGTGACGATAGGGTCGGGGGAAGGTTTGCTGAAGCCAAAGCAAAACGCCCTCCCGGTAAGGGGAGGGCGCTTCGTTCGTCGCGATGGCCGCTGAAGAGTTCAGCGGTCGCCGATCTTCACATAGGGGCGCTGCGTCGGGCCGGTGTAGAGCTGACGCGGGCGGCCGATCTTCTGGCCGGGGTCGGAGATCATCTCGTTCCACTGCGCCACCCAGCCGACGGTGCGCGCGAGCGCGAACAGGGCGGTGAACATCGTGGTCGGGAAGCCGATCGCCGAGAGGATCACGCCCGAATAGAAGTCCACGTTCGGGAACAGCTTCTTCTCGATGAAATAGGGATCGTTGAGCGCCATTTCCTCGAGCTGCAGCGCGACCTCGAACACCGGATCGCTGACCTTGAGCGCGTCGAACACCTCGCGCACGGTCTTCTGCATCACCGTCGCGCGCGGGTCGTAGTTCTTGTAGACGCGGTGGCCGAAGCCCATCAGGCGGAACGGGTCGTTCTTGTCCTTGGCGCGCTCGATATAGTGCGGGATCTTGTCGGGCGTGCCGATCTCGCGCAGCATGTTGAGCGCGGCCTCGTTCGCGCCGCCATGCGCCGGGCCCCACAGACAGGCGATGCCCGCCGCGATGCACGCGAACGGATTGGCGCCCGACGAGCCCGCGAGACGCACGGTCGAGGTCGATGCGTTCTGCTCATGGTCGGCATGCAGGATGAAGATGCGATCGAGCGCACGCTCGACCACGGGATTGACCTCGTACTTCTCGGCCGGAACGCCGAAGGTCATCTTCAGGAAATTGCCGGTATAGGACAGCGAGTTGTCCGGATAGACGAACGGCTGGCCGACCGAATATTTGTACGCGGCGGCGGCGATCGTCGGCATCTTGGCGATGAGGCGATGGCTCGAGATCTTGCGATGCTCGGGGTCCGCAATGTCGGTCGAGTCGTGATAGAAGGCCGAGAGCGCGCCGACCACGCCGCACATGATCGCCATCGGGTGCGCATCGCGACGGAACCCGCGATAGAACTGCATCAGCTGCTCGTGCAGCATCGTGTGACGCGAGATGGTATAGGTGAAGGTGTCGAGCTCGTCCTTGCTCGGCAGTTCGCCGTTGAGCAGCAGGTACGAGACTTCCATGAAGCTCGAATCCTCGGCCAGCTCGCCGATCGGATAGCCGCGGTGCAGCAGCACGCCCTCGTCGCCATCGATATAGGTCAGCGCACTGTCGCAGCTGGCGGTGGAGGTAAAGCCGGGGTCATAGGTGAAGCAGCCGGTTTCGGCATAGAGCTTGCGGATGTCGATGACGTCCGGGCCGATCGAGCCGGAGCGGATCGGATAGCCGCTTTCCTTGTCGCCGATCTTCAATGATGCGCTGTCTGACACGGTACGTTCTCCTCCAAGCGTTTATGCGGCGGGGCGGACCCCGCCAGGGTTCGGTATTGCGCGCAGAGCCCGCTCAGGCGGACACGCGCGTGACGTCGTTGATCCGGGCGAGCGATTCCTCGCGTCCCAGAAGTTCGAGCACATCGAATATACCCGGTGAGCGGGCCTGTCCGGTCAGGGCGGCGCGCAGCGGCTGGGCATAAGTGCCAAGGCCGTGCCCCTGTGCCTCGGCAAACTGGGTAAGCTTTTCCTCCAGCGCGGCAGCCGTCCAGGACGGTGCTTCGGCCAGAACCGGTGATACTGTCTGCAAGACCGCGACCCCGGCATCGTCTAGCAGGGATTTTGCTTTCTCGTCCATGCTTAACGGGCGATTCTTGAAGAGAAACTGCGCCCCATCGGCCAGTTCGTTGAGGTCGCGCGCGCGCAGCTTCATCACCGGCATCGCGCGGGCGAGCAGATCGGTGCCGCTCGCCGCATCGAATTCGGGCATCAGCGCCGCAACGCGCGGGGCGACGAGCGACGCGAGCGAGGCATCGTCCATCTCGCGCAGATACTGGCCGTTGAGGTTGATCAGCTTCTTGGCATCGAAGCGCGAGGGCGACTTGCCGACATTGGCGAGCGAGAACAGCTCGACCGCCTCGGCGCGCGAGATCTTCTCGCGGTCGCCATAGCCCCAGCCGAGCCGCAGCAGATAGTTGAACATCGCATCCGACACGATGCCCATATCATCGCGATAGGCTTCGACGCCGAGCGCGCCGTGACGCTTCGACAGCTTGGCACCGTCATTGCCGTGGATCAGCGGGATATGCGCATAGACCGGCTCGGGCCAGCCCATCGCCTGGATCAGCGCGAGCTGGCGGAAGGCGTTGTTGAGATGGTCGTCGCCGCGGATGATGTGCGTCACGCCCATGTCGTGATCGTCCACGACCACCGCGAGCATATAGGTGGGGGTGCCATCGGAGCGCAGCAAGACATAATCGTCGAGTTCGCGCGTATCGACCGTGACGTTACCCTGGACCTGATCGGCGATCGTCATCTTGCCGGATTGCGGGGCCTTGAGGCGCACGACATAGGGCGCGCCCGCCGGTGCCTCATTGGGATCGCGGTCGCGCCAGCGTCCGTCATAGCGCATCGGAAGCTTCTTTTCGCGTTGTTCGGCGCGCATCGCCTCGAGCTCTTCGGCGGTGGCGAAGCACTTGTACGCCTTGCCCATGTCGAGCAGTTGGTGCGCGACCTCGGCATGGCGCGCGGCGCGCTCGCTCTGGAACACCGGCGTGTCGTCCCAGTCGAGACCCAGCCAGTCGAGCCCGGCGAAGATCGCGTCGATCGCTTCGGGGGTCGAACGCGCCTTGTCGGTATCCTCGATGCGCAGCAGCGCCTTGCCGCCATGGTGGCGGGCGAACAGCCAGTTGAACATCGCGGTGCGCGCGCCGCCGATATGCAGGAATCCGGTGGGCGAGGGGGCGAACCGGGTTACGACCTGTCCGCCGGACGCGCCCGCCGGTAGGCCCGAATTTTCGCCGCTTGCACTCACTTACGCGTTCCTTTCAAACTCGCCGACAATGGCAATTTCGACCGCCTCTAGCACGGCTTTCTGGCAGCGACAAATGGCCAGTCTGCACCGTTTTTCAATGGTCGCGCGGGCGCACGCGGGGCTGGGGCAATGGCTGCTGGCAGAGCGCGACCAGCTGCCGGTGTGGATCGTCGTCGCGTTCGGCGCGGGGATCGCCGCCTGGTTCGCGCTGCCCGGCAGCGAGTGGCCCATGGCGGTGATCGCGCTCAGCCTGGCAGGGGCGCTGGCGCTGCTCGCCCGGTTTCGCTCGTGGAGCGCGATGGAGCTCGGCGCGCGCTGCCTGTTTGTCGGCCTGCTGATGCTCGTGGCAGGGTGCGCGACCATGGCCTGGCGCGCCGAGCGCGTCGCTGCCGATCCGCTTGCCGCGCCATGGTTCGGCACGCTGGCCGGGCGGATCGAGGCACGCGAGACTCTGCCCGCGCGCGACAGGGTGCGGCTCATCGTCCGGCCCGCCCCTGCGCTCGGCCTGCCGGAACGGGTGCGGGTCAATCTCGACCTCGAGCTGGACAGCCCCGCGCTGCAGCCCGGCGCGATCGTCTCCGCCCGGGCGCGGCTGATGCCGCCCGCGCAGGCGGCTTTGCCCGGCGGCTACAGCTTCGCCCAGCGCGCCTGGTTCGATCGGCTGGGCGCGACCGGCAGCCTGCTCGACCGCCCGCGCGTGCTCAGGCCCGGCGGCGCGGGCGGCCTGCTCGATTCGCTTCGCGCGTGGATTTCGGCGCATATCCAGGCACAGGTGCCCGGCGGGGCGGGGGGCATCGCGGCGACCCTGGCGACGGGGGACCGTGGCGCGATCCGGGAGGAGGATGCCGAGGCGATGCGCGCCAGCGGCCTCGCGCATCTGCTCTCGATCAGCGGGCTGCACGTCACCGCGCTCATAGGCGCGGTGTGGCTGCTGACGCTGCGGCTGCTGGCGCTGTTCCCGCCGCTGGCGCGCGCGTGGCGGCTGCCGCTGGTCGCGGCAGGGGCCGGGGCTCTCGCCGGGATCGGCTATACTTTGCTGACCGGTGCCGAGGTGCCAACGATCCGCTCGTGCGCCGCCGCGCTGCTGGTGCTGCTGGCGCTGGCGCTCGGGCGCGATCCGGTCTCGCCCCGGCTGATCGCGGCGGGCGCTTTCGCGGTGCTGCTGGTCTGGCCCGAATCGCTGATGGGGCCGAGCTTCCAGCTGAGCTTTGCCGCGGTCACCGCGATCGTCGCGCTGCACGATCATCCCGCGATGCGGAACTGGGCAGCGACGGACCTGGGCTGGGCCGGGCGAGCGGGGCGCTCCCTGGCGATGACCTTCCTCACCGGGCTGCTGATCGAGTTCACGCTGATGCCGATCGCGCTGCACCATTTCGGCAAGGCGGGGCTTTATGGCGCGCTCGCCAACATGATCGCGATTCCGCTCACCACCTTTGTCATCATGCCGCTCGAGGCGCTGGCGTTGCTGCTCGATCTTGTCGGGATCGGCGCACCCTTCTGGTGGCTGTGCGGCGTCGCGATCGAGGCGTTGATCGATGTTGCGCATGCCGTCGCCGACACGCCCGGCGCGGTGGCGCTGTTTCCGCGCAGCGGCGCGCCTGTGTTCGCGCTGTTCGTCATCGGGGGGCTGTGGCTGTTCCTGTGGCGGACGCGTGGACGCTGGCTGGGACTGGTGCCGGTGGCCATCGCCAGCCTGCTCGCCGCGCTTCAGCCTGCGCCCGACCTGATGGTGACCGGCGACGGCCAGCATGTCGCGGTCAATGCGCCCGATGGCGCGCTGGTGCTGCTGCGCCGCAGGACCGGCGATTTTGCGCTGCAGAGCCTGAGCGAAAGCGCCGCGTTCCAGGGCGAGCCGATCGCGATCGAGGACTGGCCCGGGGCACGCTGCAATGCCGATTTCTGCAGCCTGGTGCTGCACTCGGGAGAGCGCAGCCACCGGGTGCTGATCGGCCGCAGCCGCGAGCGCGTGCCCGAACGCGCGCTCGCCGCCGCCTGTCGCCGCGCCGATATCGTCATCGCCGGGCGCTGGCTGCCGGCAAGTTGCCGGCCGCGATGGTTCAAGGCGGACCGGGTGCTGCTCGACCGGATCGGCGGGCTTGCCATCTATCTTGCCGATCGCAAGGTGCGCACCGTCGCGCAGGGCCATGCCGGGCACCCCTGGTGGGATCGTGCGATGGCGCTGCGCCAGGCCGCGCGAGAGAAGGCGCGCGCCGAGCGGCTCAGCACTCGACCACGTTGACCGCGAGCCCGCCCTGCGAGGTTTCCTTGTAGCGCTCGTTCATGTCGAGCCCGGTGCGGCGCATCGTCTCGATCACCTCGTCCAGGCTGACCCGGTGCGTGCCATCGCCCATCATCGCGAGCCGCGCCGCCTCGATCGCCTTGACCGCGCCGACCGCGTTGCGCTCGATGCACGGAACCTGCACCAGGCCGGCGACCGGATCGCAGGTCAGGCCCAGATTATGCTCCATGCCGATCTCGGCGGCGTTCTCGACCTGCATCGGCGATCCGCCCCAGGCCGCGACCAGCCCCGCTGCCGCCATCGAGCAGGCGACGCCGACCTCGCCCTGGCAGCCGACTTCCGCGCCCGAGATCGAGGCGTTTTCCTTGAACAGCGATCCGATCGCGGCGGCGGTGAGCAGGAAACGCTCGACGCCCGCCTGGTCGGCACCGGGCGCGAAGCGGTCGTAGAAGCGCAGCACCGAGGGGATGATCCCCGCCGCGCCGTTGGTCGGCGCGGTGACGACCTTGCCGCCCGCCGCATTCTCCTCGTTGACCGCTAGCGCCCAGAGGTTGACCCAGTCGATCAAGGTCAGCGGATCGGAGAGCATCCGCTCCTGCCGCTCCATCAGATGCGCCATCACCAGCGGCGCGCGGCGCTTGACCTTGAGCCCGCCCGGCAGGATGCCGCCCGTGCGGATGCCGCGGTCGATGCACGCCGACATCGCCTCGGCAATCCCGGCAAGGCCTGCGGACAGCGCCTCGGGGCTGCGCGCGGCCAGTTCGTTGGCGCGCATGATCTCGGCAAAGGACAGCCCGGTCTCGGCAGCGATGGCGAGCAGGTCCGCGCCCGAGCGGAAGACATGCGGCACGTCCCACAGCCCGCCGCCACCGGGCGCGTTGCCGCCGGTCTCGCCCTCGTCGATCACCGCGCCGCCACCGACCGAATAATAGGCGCGCCGGTCGAGCTCGGCCCCGGCCGCGTCGAAGGCGGTGAAGGTCATCGCATTGCTGTGATATTCGAGCCGTTCGCGCTGCAGGAAGAGCAGGTCGGCATCTTCGTCGAAGGCGATGCGATGATGCCGCGCAAGCAGCAGTTCGCGGGTCGTCCGGATCGTGTCGATCAGGCGGTCGGCGGCATCGGGATCGCAGCTCACCGGTTCCTCACCCGCCAGCCCGAGCAGGATCGCCCGATCGCTGGCATGGCCCTTGCCGGTCAACGCGAGTGACCCGTAGAGCCGCGTCTCCACCCGCGCCACGCGATCGAGCAGCCCGGCATCGGCCAGCCGCGCGACGAAGCGCCCGGCCGCGACCATCGGCCCCATGGTGTGCGAACTGGACGGGCCGATGCCGATCTTGAACAGATCGAAGACGGAGGCAACCATGGCAAATCCTTGCGAAAAAGGTCAGTCGGCAGCGCCAGGCCGCTCGCCCAGCAGGTGCTGCTGCCAGAAGGCGAGCGTCGCCCAGAAGAGATAGTCGGCATTTTCCTTGCGCCGGAAGCCATGCCCCTCGTTGCGCGCGAGCAGGTGCCAGGCGGTGCCGCCGCGCGAGCGCACCGCATCGATGATCTGGTCGGCCTCGCTCGCCGGAACGCGCGGATCGTTGGCGCCGGTCACCACCATCAGCGGGATCTTCAGCTGGTCGACCCTGGTGAGCGGGCTGATTTCCTCGAGCTTGGCGCGCAGCTCCGGGATGCGCTCGTCGCCATATTCGATCCGTCTGAGGTCCCGCCTGTATTCCTCTGTATTTTCGAGGAAAGTCACGAAATTGGAAATGGCGACGATGCAGCTGGCGGCATTGAAGCGGCGGCCGTAGCGGATCGCGCTGGCATAGCACATGTATCCGCCATAGCTGCCGCCGGTGACGCCGAAGCGCCTGGCATCGAGCGTCGGATATTTGCCCAGCCGGTCGAGAAAGGCGCCGATATCCTTGACCGAATTCTCGCGGCGGAACGGACCGTTGTCGAGTGCGACGAACCGCTTGCCGAACCCCGTCGAGCCCCGGACATTGGGATAGAAGAGCGCGATGCCGAGTTCGTTGATCAGATAGTTGCTCCGGCCCAGAAAGCCCGCCGTCGCCTGGCCCTCGGGTCCGCCATGGATCGACATGATCAGCGGCCGCTTGCCGGGATGCCGCTTCGGGTCGGGCCGGTAGAGCAGACCGGAAATCGGCTCGCCGTCGAAGCTCTTGATCTCGACCAGTTCGGGCTCGACATTGGCGGCGGGATCGAGCCCCCCGGTCTCGCTCTCGGTCCAGCGGGTGACCTTGAGCGTCGCGGGATCGAGGCTGTAGGCATCGCCCGGCGACTGGTTGGAATAGACGGTGAAACCGAGATCGCCCCAGGGTGCGAACTTCATCCCCGACCCGATCTCGCCGGCGGGAAGCCCCGGCACCTGGCGCTTGGCACCGCTCGCGATATCGTACAGATAGAGCCTGGAAAAGCCTGCTTCGTTAACGACATAGGCGATGGTCTTGCCATCCTTTGCGATGTCGAAGCTGCTGATGTCCCAGCGTCCGCCGTCGATCATCGGGGTGAACAGTCCGGTTTCGGTGTCGAGCAGGCCGAGCCGCTGGACATCCGAATCCTTGTCGCTCGAGACCCAGAGACGGCCGTCGGGCGCGAATTGCAGATTGCCATAGGCGACCGGCAGCGCGTCGCGCGTCACCTGGCGGATCGCGCCGGTCTCGACATTGATGATGTGCAGTTGGCTGTCGGTCACCGAAATGTAGTTGAACACCAGCAGGTCGCGGCCATTGGGGGCAAAGTCGATCGCCGCCCAGCCGCCGCTGTCGGTCGACAGAACCATCCGTGCCGATCCGGGAACGCGCGGGTCCATGATGTAGATATCGTTGTACACCCCGGTGCGCATGTTGCTGCCATAGGCGACGAGCTTGCCGTCGTCCGAGAACGGCCCCAGCGCGTGGCGGCTCTTGCCGTCGGTGAGCAGCGTCAGCCGGCCCGATTCCAGCGCGTAGATCTGCGCCACCTCGTTACCCCCGGCGTCCTTTTCGAGCAGCAGCACCTGCCCGTCGGGCGACCAGCTGCCGCTGAAGATCGGCTCCTCCTCGAAGGTGATCTGCCGCCGCGCCGATCCGGGGGCGGCGACGCGGTGCAATTGCGCGACATTGGCAAAGCGCGTGGTGACGAGCATCGACCGGTCGAGCGGATGCCAGCCGACAAAACCCGCGGTGCGATATTCGAGATAGGGCCGGGTATCGGCCACCAGCGATTGCGCGATCGGCGGAATGCCGTCGGCCAGCACGGCTTGTGGCGGCGAGACGACAGGATCGGCAGGCGCGGCGTCCTGCGCGGTCACGGGCATAGCCAGGCCGACCGCCAGCGCGGCCAGCGCCCCTGTCCATTCGCGCCGATGCATCCTGCGTCCCTTCATGTCTTGCTGCCCGTCTATGCGGCGCATGCGCGCTTGGCAACCACAGCTGCCATCGCGCCCGCCAAACACCCCTAGGCATCGAGACAGCGAGGCCCTAGAAGCGCGGGCCATGGACCCCAGGCCCGCCCGTCTTTCCCAGCCCTTCGTTCTGCTCGATGATGCCCGCGTCCAGGGGGCCAGCCCGGCGCGATTGTACCGCGATCCGGTGCGCTGCCTGTCGGCGCACACCGCCGGGGAGCTGGACGAGTTGCTCGAGGAATTGCGCAGCGCGGGCCGGGCCGGGCTGCATGCGGCGGGCTATCTCGCCTACGAGGCCGGCTATGCGCTCGAACCCCGGCTGCGGCCGCTGCTCGAGGCGCTGGGACCGATGCGGCTGGCCTGGTTCGGGCTGTTCGAACGTCATGACGTCATGCCGCCAGAGGCGGTGCCCGGTTGGCTAGAGCAACAGGGCGGGGAGACGCAAGCCTATCTCACTCCTGCACAGCCCGAAATGGCCGAGCATGACTATGCGGCGCGCTTTGCGTTGGTACACGAGGCGATCGCACGCGGCGACATCTACCAGGCCAATCTCACCTTCCAGAACCATGCGGCAGTCTCCGGCCATCCGCTGGCGCTCTATCGCGCGCTGCGCGCGGGATCGGCGGCGGGCTATGGCGGGGTGGTGTTCGATGGTGCCGACTGGCAGCTCAGCCTCTCGCCCGAGATGTTCTTCTCGCTGCGCCAGGGCGAGATGACCGCGCGCCCGATGAAGGGTACGCGCCCGCGCGAAGCCGATCCCGCGCGCGATGCCAAGGCGGCGGACCAGCTGCGCAGTTCGGACAAGGACCGCGCGGAAAACCTGATGATCGTCGATCTGCTGCGCAACGATCTGGCGCGCGTCGCGGTGCCCGGCAGCGTGCGCGTCACCGATCTTTTCCGCATCGAAAGCTATCCCAGCGTCCACCAGATGACCTCGACCGTGCGCGCGGCGCTCCAGCCTGGCCGCGATGCGATCGATATCGTCCGCGCGATCTTTCCCTGCGGGTCGATCACCGGCGCGCCCAAGATCCGCGCGATGGAATTGCTGCGCGCAATCGAGGCGGGGCCGCGCGGCATCTATTGCGGATCGATCGGGCGGATCGACCCGCATCGCGAGGGCCAGCCCGGCGATGCCGCGTTCAACGTGGCAATTCGCACCTTGCATCTTGCCGCCGATACGCAAAAGGTCAGCCTCGGGCTGGGATCGGGGGTGGTCGCGGATTCCGGCGCCGCAGACGAATGGCGCGAATGTCTGGTCAAGGGGGCGTTCTTGAAGGCGGCGACAGGATTGCAGGCAAGGCCGGGGCGGTTCGATCTGATCGAGACCATGGGCTTCGATCCGGCGAGCGGGATCGTCCGGCTGGAACTGCATCTCGAACGGATGAAGGCGAGCGCCGCGGCGCTGGGCTTCTCGTTCGATCGGCACGCCGTGCGCAACGCGCTCAACCACGCCTGCTTCTTGCTCGAGGCGCCCACGCGCATCCGGCTGCTGCTCGCTGCGACTGGCGATACCGCGATCGAGATGCGCCCGATGCCCGCGCCGCTGGCCGAGCCGCTGAAGGTGGCGCTGCATCCGATGTCGCTTGCCGCCGATGATCTGCGGCTCTGCCACAAGACCACCGACCGCAGCGCCTATGACGCCCCGCGCATCAAGGCAGGCGCACGGTTGGGCGCGGACGAGGTGCTGTTCACCGATGCCACTGGCGCGCTGACCGAGGGAAGCTTCACCAGCCTGTTCGTCGAGCGCGACGGCCGGCTGCTGACCCCGGCGCTAGATCTGGGCCTGCTGCCCGGCGTGCTCCGGCGCGAGCTGATCGAGCAGGGCAGGGCGGTGGAAGCGCGGCTCGAGCCCGGCGATCTGGCCGGCGGCTTCTGGCTGGGCAATTCGCTGCGCGGGCTGATGCGGGCGCGTCTGCTCGATTGACCGCCGGGGCGGCTGATCGACCGCCGTTCGACGTTTGCCGAAAAGCTGAACGCTCGCCTGTGCGGTGGTTCACAGCGCGTACAGCCGATTCAGGCAGATTGCGGGCACCCCAAGCAGAACTATCCGCAGTGCTGCTTGATTCGCCCCTCGGGGGTCCCAGATGGACCTTCCGGTGTAACCCCGCAGGCCTTTCCCCCGAACCGGGCCTGCGGACACAAGATAAGAGACGAACCATGACGACGATCCTCAAGTCGGACCTGTTCCGCAATTTCCTAGGCGGCTTTGCCATCGGCGCGATTGCGCTGTTCGTGCTGCTGCCCGAAGACGGCCGCGCCGAAAGCGCACGCCCCGCCATCGAGAGTTCGATCCTGAAATGAACCTGCCTTCGCGTCTTCTCCCCCTGCTGGCCGGTATCGGCCTGTTCGGCGCGGCGCTGACCGTGCTGGAGCCTGCCGCGCTGGCGGCGGAAGAGGCGAAGATCATCCCGGCGCCGAAGCTCAAGGCGGCCGAAACGGGCAAGCAGGCGGTCGCGGTCTTTGCCGGCGGCTGCTTCTGGGGCGTCGAAGGCGTGTTCAGCCATATCAAGGGCGTGAAGAGCGCGGTGTCTGGCTATCACGGCGACGGCAAGGCCAATGCGACCTATGACGAGGTGTCGAGCGGCAGCACGCGCCATGCCGAGGCGGTGCGCGTGGTCTATGATCCCGCGCAGGTCAGCTATGGCCAGCTGCTGCAGGTCTTCTTTTCGGTGGTCGCCGATCCGACGACGCTGAACCGTCAGGGGCCCGATAGCGGCACCCAGTATCGCACCGCATTGGTGCCGGTAAGCAAGTCGCAGGCGCAGGTGGCGCGCGCCTATCTCGCCGAACTCGACAAGGTGGGAGCGTGGAAGCGCAAGATCGTCACGGCGGTCGAGCCGTACAAGGCCTTCTACCCGGCTGAGGCCTATCATCAGGACTTCATGTTCAAGAATCCGACCCACCCGTATATCGTGCGCTGGGATGCGGTGAAGGTGAGCAACCTCAAGCGGACCTTTCCCGCGCTCTACATGGCTAAGCCCGTGCGCGGCTGAGCCTGCCCGCAGCCATTGCAACCTTGCGGCGGGATGCGTAGATAAGCGCCATGTCGACCGTCACAGACCAGGCCCACAAGCATCACGAGCATGAGGGCGAAGACCTTGCCGTCGCCGCGCGGCGTTCGCTCGAAGCCGCCGGCGAGCAATGGACCGAGATGCGCGAGTCGATCTTTGCCGCGCTGGCCGAGATCGAGAAGCCCGCATCCGCCTATGACATTGCCGATTCCGTGAGCCGCAAGCGCGGCAAGCGGGTGGCGCCCAACTCCGTCTATCGCATTCTCGACCTGTTCGTGCGCACCAATCTGGCGCGCAGGGTGGAGAGCATCAACGCCTATATCGCCAATTCTCACCCCGGATGCGTGCACGATTGCATCTTCCTGGTGTGCGATTCCTGCGGAAACGCGACGCATATCGATGACGACAACCTCTCGCGCAGCGTCCGCAGTTGGGCGGAAGCGGCGGGCTATGTCGATATACGCCCGGTGATAGAGGTGCGCGGCCGCTGCGCAGCATGTGACTGAAATTCCGCGTTTGCGGAACTGTCCAAAAAACTTTACACTCCAAACCGTCATCCGGGTCGATCATTCGACAGAACCCAAAAATGGGTCTAGGATTCGCGGTTGAAAGGGAATTCAATGACCAATCTGCCCGAAACGCCATTGCTGGACACCGTCAAGACCCCGGCAGATCTGCGTCAATTGAAACCCACCCAGTTGCGCCAGCTGGCCGATGAACTGCGCCAGGAAGTGATCTCCGCAGTCTCGGTCACCGGCGGGCATCTGGGCGCGGGCCTCGGCGTGGTCGAACTGACCACCGCGATCCATTATGTGTTCGACACGCCCAACGACCGGCTGATCTGGGACGTCGGCCATCAATGCTATCCGCACAAGATCCTGACCGGTCGGCGTGATCGCATCCGCACGCTGCGCACCGGCGGCGGCCTGTCGGGCTTCACCAAGCGCAGCGAGAGCGAATATGACCCGTTCGGCGCCGCGCACAGTTCGACCTCGATCTCGGCGGCCCTGGGCTTTGCCATCGCCAACCAGATGAGCGACGCGCCCGGCAAGGCAATCGCGGTGATCGGCGACGGCGCGATGAGCGCGGGCATGGCCTATGAGGCGATGAACAATGCCGAGCGCGCGGGCAACCGGCTGGTCGTCATCCTCAACGACAACGACATGTCGATCGCGCCGCCGGTCGGCGGGCTTTCGGGCTATCTTGCGCGTATCGTCTCGAGCCGCGAGTTCCTCGGCGTGCGCGAGGCGCTGAAGCGGCTGGCGCGCAAGCTGCCGCGCAGCCTGCACCAGGCCGCGCGCAAGACCGACGAATATGCCCGTGGCATGGCGATGGGCGGCACATTGTTCGAGGAACTGGGCTTCTATTATGTCGGCCCGATCGACGGGCACAATATGGACCAGCTGGTCGCGGTGCTCGAAAATGTTCGCGACGCAGCGGAGGGGCCGTGCCTGATCCATGTCGTGACGCAAAAGGGCAAGGGCTATGCCCCGGCCGAAGCGGCGGCCGACAAATATCACGGCGTCGCCAAGTTCGATGTCGTCACCGGCAAGCAGGACAAGGCCGCAGCGGGCCCGCCCGCGTACCAGAACGTGTTCGGCGAAACGCTCGCCAAGCTGGCCGAGGCCGATCCCACGATCTGCGCGATCACCGCCGCGATGCCCTCGGGCACCGGCGTCGACAAGTTCGCGCAGGCGCACCCGACCCGCAGCTTCGATGTCGGCATAGCCGAACAGCATGCCGTGACCTTTGCCGCCGGCCTTGCCGCGCAGGGCATGCGCCCGTTCTGCGCGATCTATTCGACCTTCCTGCAGCGCGCCTATGACCAGGTGGTGCACGATGTCGCCATCCAGAACCTGCCGGTGCGCTTTGCGATCGACCGCGCGGGTCTGGTCGGGGCCGATGGGTCGACCCATGCCGGTTCGTTCGACATCACCTATCTCGCCACGCTGCCCAACATGGTCGTGATGGCCGCGGCCGACGAGGCCGAACTGGTGCACATGACCTATACCGCCGCCTGCCACGACAGCGGCCCGATCGCCTTCCGCTATCCGCGCGGCAATGGCGTGGGCGTGCCGCTTCCGCAAGTTCCCGAGCGGCTCGAGATCGGCAAGGGCCGGATCGTGCGCGAGGGCAAGAAGGTCGCGATCCTTTCGCTCGGCACGCGGCTCGCCGAAGCGCAGAAGGCCGCCGACGTGCTCGACGCCAAGGGGCTTTCGACCACGGTCGCCGATCTGCGCTTTGCCAAGCCGCTCGACGAGGAGATGATCCGCAAGCTGCTCGCCACGCACGAGGTGTGCGTGACCGTGGAAGAGGGCGCGATCGGCGGGTTCGGCGCGCATGTGCTGACCATGGCCTCGGACGAGGGGCTGATCGATGCGGGGCTGAAGCTCCGTACGCTGCGCCTTCCGGACGTCTTCCAGGACCAGGACAAGCCCGAAAAGCAATATGCCGAAGCTGGGCTCGATGCCGAAGGCATCGTCGAAACCGTGCTCAAGGCGCTGCGCCACAACAGCGCGGGCGTCTCCGTGGTGGGGGATGGCGCGCGGGCCTGATCCCGGTTCCTCCTTGGCTTCAGATACAAGAAAGCCGCGAT
>AYSC01000006.1 GCA_000503195.1 Blastomonas sp. CACIA14H2 | reverse complement strand
CCCCCGCCTCCGCGGGGGTGACGATGGAAAGGGGCAGGGGAAGAACCTTCAGCCCCGCTCGACCACGTTCAGCTCGTTGATCGCCTTGTGCACCCGCGCCTCGATCTCCTCGCGCGACAGCCCTGCGGGGATCATCTCGCCGAAGCGATAGACGATGATGCCGGGGCGCTTGATGAAGCCGCGCCGGGGATAGAGATGCCCGCTTGCCAGCGCGATCGGCACCACCGGCAGCTTGGCGAGCTTGTACAGCCCGGCAAAGCCCGCCTGGAGCGGCGGCTGCTCGCCCGGCGGGGTGCTGGTGCCTTCGGGATAGATGACGATCGAGCGGCCCTCCGCGACGAAGCGGCGTACTTCGGCCATCATGTTTCGCAAGGCCACCGCGCCGCCTGCGCGGTCGATGAAGATCATGCCATAGGTGCGCGCGATATGGCTCCACAAGGGAATGCGCGACAGCTCGATCTTGGCCACGACGGCAGGCCGGTTGAAGATGCGCAGCAGCTCGATTGTCTCGAAAAAGCTCTCGTGCTTGATCGCATAGAGCACCTGGCCCTGCGGTATCGGCCCCTCGATGCGCACGCGGATACCGAGAAACGTCCGGGCGCAGCAATAATGATACATGCCCCAGCCGCGCGCCATGCTCTGCAGCCGGTGGCGCGAAAAGGGCAGGATGATGAAGGCGATGATGACGATGAACACCGATCCGCCGTAAAAGGCGATGGTGAACAGGATCGACCGGAGGATGGCCAGCAGCGTGCGCGCCATGATCAGACCCCGAACAATCCGGCGATGACGCGCAGCACCAGCTTGTTATACTCGCGCCACAGCGTCATCAGGCTGGGCTTGCTCGCGACCGCATCGGGATAGATGGCGATATCGTCGGGCAGCGCGCGGTGCAGCTCGTATTCGGCGCGGCGCATGTGCCAGTCGGTGGTGACCAGCCGCACCGATTTCACCTTGCGCTGCTTGGCCCAGCGCGCGGTTTCCAGCCCGTTCGAGCGCGTGTCATAGGCGCGGAAGCCCAAATCGACGCAGCAGTCGAACAGCGCCACCGATCCCGGATATTGCGCGCTCAGTTCGGCGGGGCGGACATCGCGATCGACGCCCGAAATCAGCATGCGCTCGGCCCATTTGTTGCGCAGCGCCTCCAGTCCGCGGTCGATGCGCAGCGGGCCGCCGGTCGGCACGACGACGGCATCGGTCTGCTGGTCGCCCAATGGCTGCGGCAGCAGGATCGCAAACCAGGCAAAGCCCAGGATCCAGGCCAGCAGCACCGATGACAACAGGCGAACGATCACAGCTTCTTCCTGAGCGCGCCGAGCACCGTCACCCGCGCGGTGAACACAGCCAGCGCAATACCCGCTATCGGCACAGTTGCAAGCAGCAGCCAGTCGATCGGGCCGAACGATCCGGCGGAGACCAGCCCCGAATCGAGCCGCGCCGCGGCGCGCCCCAGCATCCACAGCACCGGCGCGGCGAGCAGGCAGCCGATCAGCGCGCCCAAGGCGGCATCGAGCGCGATGCGCCGCTGGAACAGCCGCGCAATCTGCTGGTGCGTGCTGCCGAGCAGGTGCATGATGTCGATCGTGTCGGCATGCGCGGCAAAGCTGCTGCGCGCCGAGAGCATGACCGAGGCGGTGGTGGCGAGGGCAAGCAGCGCGACCAGCGCGATCGCCAGCCAGCGCAGCGTCGCGATCAGATCAAACACCGGTTTCAGCCACTGGCCATGCGCATCGATCCGCGCATCGGGTGCAACGGGTTGCATCGCGCGGCGCAGCCGGGTCAGCGTGGCGCCATCAGCCTGCGCGCGAAAATCGACGTCGATCAGCGCGGGCAGGGGGATGTCGCGGCTCGTCGCGCCGCTGCCCAGCCATGGCGTCAGCAGCGCGCGGACCTCGGCCTCGCTCACCTGGGTGACGCTCGCTACCGCGCGGTCGGAACGGAGCAGCGCCTCGGCGGCGAGCGCCTGTTTCTGCCGTGCGTCGCCATCGGCATTGACGATCTGCACCGTCGCGCGCCCGGCCAGATCGGCGTTGATCTGCCGCGCGGCGCTGCCCAGCGCCAGCGCGGCGGCGGCGGCGAGCAGCGTGAGGAACAGCATCACCGCGATCACCCAGGGCATCGGCCCGGTGAGGCGCGCCTGCGGGATCAGCCGGCGATCGTGGCCGGTGGGGAAGAGCGCGCCGATCATCGGCGCGGCTCGCCCTGCTGCGGTGCCTTGTCGGCCCAGCCGGTCATATCCGAGGGGCGCGGCGGATAGCGCAGCGCGCCGGTGGGGTCGGACAGACGCCCCGCTTCCAGCCGCATCATCTGCGCGCGCTTGATCCGCGTCATCAGGTGCACGTCGTGCGTCGCGACGATGATCGTCGTGCCCATGCGATTGAGCGCCTCGAACAGACGGAGCAGCTTGACCGCCATGTCGGGATCGACATTGCCCGTCGGCTCGTCCGCCACGAGAATGTCGGGCCGGGTGATGACCGCGCGCGCGATGGCGACACGCTGCTGCTCGCCGCCCGAGAGCGTCGCGGGCAGGGCATCGCCGCGCGCGCTCAATCCCACCCAGTCGAGAATCTCGCGCACCGGCGTCGCGATATCCTGGTCGCGCATGCCGGCGATGCGCAGCGGCAGCGCGATATTGTCGAACGCGGACAGGTGCGGCACCAGCCGGAAATCCTGGAACACAACGCCGATGCGGCGGCGAAAGCCCGGCAGCCGGTCGCGCGCCAGCGTCATGAGGTCGCTGCCGAACAGCCGGATCATGCCGCGGCTGGGGCGCTGCGCGAGATAGAGCAGCTTGAGCAGCGAGGACTTGCCCGCGCCCGACGGGCCGGTGAGGAAATAGAACTGGCCCGAGAACAGCGTGAACGAAAGGTCGATCAGCGCCTCTGGCCCGGTGCCATAGCGCAGCCCCACATTCTCGAACTGGACGATGCTTTCGACCGAAGGGGCCATCTGCGGGGCGCTCATGCAGCGGCGATAGCGCGGCGCGGGCCAAACAGGCAATGGGAATGCGCACCTTGGCGTCACCCGCACTGCCAAATCCCGCTCGCTTGACGTCAAGCCGTTGAAAAACCGGCCTTGGGCGCAATCAGCAGTGGAAAACATGGGGTCACCCCATGGGCAGGCGGCGCAAGCCCCTTGCGGCGATTCGCCCATCATGGTTAGAAACGCCATGATTATTGCGTGCCCTGCGTGCAACACCCGCTATGCGGTTCCCGACAGCGCCATCGGTATCGATGGACGATCGGTGCGTTGCGCCAAATGCGGGTACAGCTGGTTCCAGCATGGTCCCGACGTTCCCGCGCCGTCTGCCGAACCCGCGGCGGAGGCCGCGCCTGCTGCCCCGGCTCCTTCCCCCGCCCCGGCCCCGGTCGAACCCGCGCCGCAGCCTGCTGCCGAAGCGCCCACGCCGCCGCCTGCCCCGGCCCCGGAGCCGACGATGGTTGCGCCGCCGATGGTCGCGCCGGTGCCCGCCGAGCCCGAATCCGCGCGCGAGCCCGAGCCCGAATTGCCGCCGCTGCCGCGCCCCGTGCCGCCGGTCAGCCGCCCGATCGTGGCGAGCTATGCCGATGATGCGCTGGCCGACCGGCCGAGCAGCTTCAGCCACGAGCCGCCCTTCCGCCCGCGCCGCAACCCGGCCAAGCTGTGGATGATCGGCGCGGTCGCGTTTGCGCTGGTCGCATCGGGCGCGGCCGTCGCCATCCAGACCTTCGGCCTGCCCGGCTTCATCGCCGATGCCAGCCTGCCCTTTGCCGAGGTGGAGCCCGATCTGGTGATCGATTTCCCGCCCAAGAAGCAGGAACGGCGCACCCTGCCCAACGGCACCGAATATTTCAGCGCCTCGGGCACGATCCGGAACCTCAGCAAGCGGGCGCAGGATGTGCCGCCGATGCTGGTGGTGCTGCGCGATGCCCAGGACCGGGTGGTGTTCAACTGGATCATCAACCCGCCGGTCGAGAAGCTCGAGCCGGGCCAGTCG
This sequence comes from Blastomonas sp. CACIA14H2, assembly GCA_000503195.1. Taxonomy (GTDB): domain Bacteria; phylum Pseudomonadota; class Alphaproteobacteria; order Sphingomonadales; family Sphingomonadaceae; genus Blastomonas. Next base: position 109,646 of record AYSC01000006.1, on the reverse strand, counting down.
GCCGATTTTCGCCAGGCGATGGTCGATGTTCCGCGCTCGGCCACCTCGGCCGAGATCGCCTGGGCCAAGCGCAACTGATCGCACCCGCCGGCTGGCAGGCTGGCGAGATTCCCTTGTTGCTATGGGCGTTGCGCTTTGCTAATGGCGCGGCCTGCCACGCGGGCAGGGCCTTCAGAAACGGCCGAAATCCCCGCGAATTGCTGGACTGTGCGGTCATGGCGGAATTGGTAGACGCGCAACGTTGAGGTCGTTGTGGGCGAAAGCCCGTGGAAGTTCGAGTCTTCTTGACCGCACCAGTCATCCAGGGTTCCGCCGCTGAGGCGGGCCCTTCAAACTCTCGACAATCGCTCCCCGATCGCCTGGCCCATGCGCAGCGGCGCACCGGGCTGTAGCGCGTCGTGCCAGGCGACACGGCCCGGCTCGAACAGCAGCACCACGGTCGATCCGAGATAGAAGCGCCCCATCTCGTCGCCCGCCGCAAAGCGGTGGGCGCTCGCGGCAAAATCCTCGGCGACCGGGCTGGTCTCGTGGTCGTGAAAGCGGTGCGGCCAGACGGTGTCGATCCCTGCGACGATCATCGCACCGACCATCACGCTGGCGAACAGGCCGTCGGGTCCGTCGAACAGGCACGCGAGCCTTTCGTTGCGCGCGAACAGCCGGTCGACCCCGGCGGCGGTGCCCGGATTGACCGAGAACAGCTTGCCGGGAAGGTACACGGTCGATTGCAGCGTGCCGGCGGCGGGCATGTGCACGCGGTGGTAGTCGCGCGGGCTGAGATAGATGGTGACGAACTGCCCGCCATCGAACCGGTGCGCGTCGCCGCCCTGGCCACCGAGCAGTTCATCGACGCTGTAGTCGCGCCCCTTGGCCTGGATGATCCGGCCATCGCGGATCGGCCCGAGCTGGCTGACCGCGCCGTCGGCCGGGCTGAGGATGAACCGCCCGGCATCCGCCAGCGGCCGCGCGCCGGGCTTGAGCTCGCGGGTGAAGAAGTCGTTGAAGCTGGCAAACTGGCCGAAGCCGCGCGCCGCCTCGCCCATGTCGACGCCATAGGCGGCGGCGAAGCGGCGGATCATCGAATCGCGCAGCCAGGGGCTCTCGCTTGCCGCCAGCCGTCCGGCGAGCCGGGTCAGGGCGTGCTGCGGTACGAGATGCTGGAGCGCAATGAAGGCAGAGGACATGGCACGGCTCTACCCCACGCATCGCTGCCCGGCCACCTTTATCGCGACGATCAGGCGGTCACCCAGCTGCCATGGAAGCTGAGCGGCAGCGCGACGTCGCTGCGCCAGCTCGCCACCGGGCCATCGGCGATGCGGCGCGCATCGAACAGGTGAAGTTCGGTGGCTTTTGCATCGAGGTTGAGCGTGGTGCCGATCAGGTGATGCTGTCCGGCGGGCACGAATTCCTCGACCAGATGTCGCGCGCCGAAATCGAAGCTGTCATGGCGGCCCTTGACCCAATCCCAGCTGCCGACGCTGCGCGCAAACGGCCGGTCGCCGGTATAGCCGCCGACATGCACCGTTGCCGACCGGGGCAATCCGGCGAGCTCGGGCGCGCTGCGCGGGAATTCGGCGGTAATCCCGGCGGGCGTCAGCGTGGCGCGGCCGTCGGGGTGCAGCGCGACCAGGTTGAGCTCGGGCCGCTCGACATGGACATAGCGTCCCTCGACCAGCCCCGGCGCGCCTTCGACCGCGAAGGTCACGTCCTTGTGGAAGCAGCCGTCGAAGCGGATCGTGCCGTCCTTCTCTTCCCAGGCATCGCCCAGATGGAAGAAGGAGAGCGGCGGCAGATCGAACACGCTGGCCTTCGACAGGTCGTCCTTGTCGAGCACCAGCACCTTCGATCCCAGCTCGGGCTGCCAGGTCAGGCTCTTCGAGAAGGGCAGCTTCATCGCACCCGCGATCCAGGGCTGGCACAGGATTACCAGATGCCGCGCGGTCGCGGTGAAATCATGGATATAGCTCGCCATCGGCAGCTTCACCGCCTCGCCCGCCTCGAACGCGCCATGCTTCGACAGCCGCCAGACATAGACCGCCGCGCCGCCCGATCCGATGTTCCAGATGCGGCCATCGGGCTCGATGCGCGGATGCGCGAGGAACGGCATGTGCTTGAGATCGTCGCGAAAGGTGACCTGTCCCTGCGTCTCGAGGCTGGCCGGATCGAGCGCGGTGGCGGAGCCCGCCTCCCACAAGGCCAGCAGGCGATTGCCCGCCTTGATGACATGCGTGTTGGCGGCGTTTGTGTCATCCGAGCTGCCGACGATCGCGCCGGGCTGCTGCAGCGTGCCGAAGCCCGGTTGGACGATGCGACCGAGCTTTTCCTCGAGCCGGCGCTTGGGCGTATCGACGAAGCGCGCGGCGAGCCGCGCCTCGTTGCCGCGCAACTGCCAGGCGCGGACCAGCCCGTCGCCGTCGAACCAGTGGCCCGAGGCGCTGTCGCCGCGTCGGAAGCGCGCCGGGCCGTTGCGGTAGAGCGTGCCGGCCAGATCGGGTGCGCGGCCGTGGATGCGCTGGAGGCTGCGCGGCGCAATGTCGTCCAGGATGTCGGTGACGCCCAGCGTCCAGTCGGGCCTGGCGACCGCAGCGGCGGCGCGGGCGGTGGCAGGGACCAGGGTGCCGAGCGCGGCCAGGCCCCCTCCGATCAGCAGATCACGACGGTTCATGACAGCAGATCCTTACTGGATCGCGATGCGGGTTTCGGAGGCGCCGGCGGGCACGTCGAAGCTCGCTCCCTTCCAGCGCGCGGGGCCGCCCTCCGGCCTGGCGTTGTTCGAAAAGGCAAAGGGCTCGAGCGGCATACCGAACGGGTTGGTCTTCATCTTGCCGTCGCCATCGACGTCATGAAACGCCTTGATCGCATAGCGCCCGGGGGCGAGGCCCTCGAAGCGGACCGAGACGGCCTGGCCTTCGACCTTGGCCATCGCCCCGCGCACCGGCTTGCCGTTCGCATCGTGCGCGGCTTCATTGTCGTACAGGCTGAGCAGGATCTGGCCCTCGGGGATCTCGATCTGCTCGAAGGTGACGGTGAGCTCGGCCTGCGAACTGGGGGCTGCGGCGGGCGCGCTGGCCCAGGCGATGCCGTTTCCGGCGGTGGCAAGCGCGAGCGTGGCGGCGAGATACAGGGTTTTCATGGGCTGGGTCTCCTTGCAGGTTGCGATGGCCGAGGGGCCATGCTTGACCCCCTCACCCTGGCCCGGTTAGACCCGGCTGTCCTGCCCGGTTACGCGAGTTGCCCGCCCTGATGCGTGAGTTGTCACCTCCTGCCGTTCACGCTTCGCGAAATGCAGGGGTCGCAAAAAGCCAGGCATTGCGCGGGATTGTCATCGGGATGATTGCCGCAGCGGTGCTCGCCTATCTGGGCGCGATGGGCACCCAGGCCGCGCCCTTCCTCCAGCGGCTCGCCTATTGGGCGGCGGTTATCCTGCCCGGCTCGCTGCTCGGCCTGGGCGTCAATGCGCTGGTGCGCGGCTGGGGCGGCCTGGCGGCGCACCGCTGGATCGAGGCCGGGCTGGTCGCGCTGCTCGTGTCGCTGCCGCACAGCTTCGTCGTGATCGTGGTCAGCGCGCTGTTCTTCGGCCTCGGCATGATCACGCCGCTTGTGGTGCTCGAATTCTGGCTGGCGGTGCTGCTGATCGCGGTGGTGCTCACCGCGATCAACTATCTCGCGACCGCGCACCAGGTCGCAGAAGCGGCGATCGCGCCGGTACCGCAGCCTGCGCCCGAAGCTTCGCCGGTGCCGATCCCTCCTGAGTCACCCGTCGCCGATTTTGCCCTTCCCGCGCTGCTCGCCGAGAAACTGCCCCACCGGCTGCGCGCCGGGCGGCTGCTCGCGATCGAGGCGGAGGACCATTATCTGCGCGTGCACACCGATCTGGGCAGCGATCTGGTGCTGATGCGCATGGCCGATGCCTGCGCCTTGCTCGACGATGCGGCGGGCGCGCGCGTGCATCGCAGCTGGTGGGTCGCGCGCGATGCGGTGCAGGCGGTCCGCCAGCAATCGAGCCGGATGGAGCTGGCGCTGCCCGGCGATATCAGCGCGCCGGTGTCGAGGTCGATGCAGCCGGTGCTGCGCCGCCAGGGCTGGTTATAGCCGGGCGAACCAGGCGCTGATGGCATTGGCGATCCTGCCTGAGCTCTTGCCATCGCCGAACGGGTTGTGCGCCTGGGCCATGGCGGCATAGGCGGCCGGGTCGTCGAGCAGCCGGGTGGCTTCGGCGACGATCAGCGCGCGGTCGGTGCCGACCAGCTTTGCCGTGCCTGCTGCGACGCCCTCGGGCCGCTCGGTGGTGTCGCGCATCACGAGCACCGGCTTGCCGAGCGCGGGTGCCTCTTCCTGCACGCCGCCGCTATCGGTCAGCATCAGCTCGGCAATCTGCAGCAGCCGGGTGAAGTTGAGATAGTCGAGCGGCTCGAGCAGCGCGACATTGCCCTGCCCGCCCAGGATCGGCAGCATCGCCGCGCGGACCTGCGGATTGAGATGGACCGGGAAGATGATCGCGACATCGTCGCGCGCGGCAAGCTCGCGGATGGCGTGCGCGATATCGTCCATGCCGCTGCCGAAATTCTCGCGCCGGTGTGTGGTCACGCCGATCATCCGCTTGCCCGCAAAGCGCGCTTCGACCGGGGCGAGCAGGCCCGCCTGGCCGGGATCGGCGGCGAGCTTGTCGGTGACCCAGTGGAGCGCATCGATCACCGTGTTGCCGGTGACCAGGATCTTCGCCTCGTCCACCGCCTCGCGGCGCAGCGCATCGGCTGCGGTCCCGGTCGGCGCGAAGTGCAGATCGGCGAACGTGCCGATGATCTTGCGGTTCACCTCTTCGGGCCAGGGGTGATAGATATTGCCGCTGCGCAAGCCGGCCTCGACATGCGCGACCGGGATCTTGCGATAATAGGCGGCGAGCGCGCCACACATTGCGGTCGCGGTGTCGCCCTGCACGATCACCATGTCGGGCTTTTCGGCATCGAGCACGCCGCCGATGCCGGTGAGCAGCCGCGCGCTGATCTCGTCGAGGCTCTGGCCCGGCTGCATCAGCGCCAGGTCATGGTCGGGCACCAGCCCGGCAATCTCGAGCACCTGGTCGAGCATCTCGCGATGCTGGCCGGTGACCAGCACCACCGGCTCCAGATCGGGCGCGGCCCGGAGCGCGGCGACCACCGGGAACAGCTTGATCGCCTCGGGCCGAGTGCCGAAAATCACCGCAATCCGCCGTGCCATGCCGTTGTCTCCCCCCGCCTGCCGGTTCAGCGGCCGACGCTCACATAATGGAAGCCCGCAGCCTTCATCTGCTCGGGCTTGTAGATGTTGCGCAGGTCGACCAGCGTGTTGCCGCGCATCGTGCCGAGCACGCGCGGCAGCGCGAGGGCGCGGAACACGTCCCATTCGGTGACGATCACCGCGCAATCGGCTCCTTCGAGCGCCTGATAGGCGCCCTCGGCCATTTCCACGCCCGGCATCAGCGCGCGCGCCGCTTCCATGCCCTCGGGATCATAAGCGACGACCTCGGCGCCTGCATCGATCAGCCCCTGCGCGATGACGATCGCGGGGGCATCGCGCATGTCGTCGGTATTGGGCTTGAAGGTCAGCCCCAGCATCGCGATGCGCTTGCCCTCGACATCGCCGCCCATCGCCGCGATCACCTTGCGCGCCATCGCGCGCTTGCGCAGGTCGTTGACGCGCACCACCGCCTCGACGATCTGCAGCGGCGCCTCATGGTCCTGCGCGGTCTTCATCAGCGCCAGCGTGTCCTTGGGGAAGCAGCTGCCGCCATAGCCGGGGCCTGCGTGCAGGAACTTGGCGCCGATCCGGCCGTCGAGCCCGATGCCGCGCGAGACGTCCTGCACGTTGGCGCCGACCTTTTCGCACAGATCGGCCATCTCGTTGATGAAGGTGATCTTGGTCGCGAGAAACGCGTTCGCGGCGTATTTGATCACCTCGGACGTGCGACGCGAGACGAACAGGATCGGCGATTCGTTGAGGAACAGCGGCTGGTAGATTTCGCGCATATAGTCGCGCGCCCATTCGACCTCGGTGCCGACGACGATGCGGTCGGGCCGCTTGAAATCGCCGATCGCCGCGCCCTCGCGCAGGAATTCGGGGTTGGAGACGACCTCGAAATCGGCCTCCGGCGCGGTCTGGCGGATGATCTTCTCGACCTCGTCGCCGGTGCCGACCGGAACGGTCGACTTGGTGACGACGACGCAGCGCTTGCGGATCGATTCGCCGATCTCGCGCGCAGCATCGCGCACATAGCTCAGGTCCGCAAAGCCGTCGCCGCGGCGCGAGGGCGTGCCCACCGCGATGAACACCGCATCGGCATCGGCGACGCTCGAGGGCAGATCGGTCGAAAAGGACAGGCGCCCGGCGCGCACATTGGCCGAAACCAGCCCTTCGAGCCCCGGCTCGTAGATCGGCATGACTCCGGCGAGCAGCGATTCGATCTTGGCCGGATCCTTGTCGACGCAGACCACGTCATGGCCGAAATCGGCGAAACAGGCACCCGACACCAGGCCGACATAGCCCGAACCAATCATCGCGATCTTCATAGGGGGATAAGCTCCACAGCGTTTGGTGTCGTCTAGTGGGCGGGCAACGGGGCGTCAAACCCCGCCGCCCTGGGGCAGATCGAGCGCCATAACGCGCGAATGTTGCAATGATCTGAACGCGCCGGTTGTCTGCGGTCCGGGTCAGAGCGACTTTTCGTAGATCAGATATTCGCGGTTGATCTTGCTTTCGATCGCATCGGCGATCGCGTTCATGCCCTGATTGTCCTCAAGCACCCAGCCGATCTCGCCGCGCACCGTGCCGTAATGCTTGACCGCCTCGACGCGGATCGTCTCGATCAGCATGAAGGCGAGCTGCGCGGCCATACGCGTGTTCTGCAGGTCCTTGACCACGCCCATCAGCGGCACGCGCACGCTGGGTGAGCGGCACGTGCGCAGCCACCAGAGCAGCTTCGCCCAGCCGAACGGGAAGAGCGATCCCTTGAGCGGCGCGATGACGGTGTTGATGTCGGGCAAGGTCATCAGGAACGCGACCGGACGCCCATCATATTCGGCGATCATGATCAGGTCCTCGCGCACCAGCGGGCGAAGCTTCTTGCCGATATAGGCGATTTCCGCGTCGGTGATCGGCACGAAGCCCCAGTTCTCGCCCCAGGCATCGTTGAGGATCGCCAGGATCGTCGCGGCATCCTCGTCGAACCGGCTCTTGTCGACCTTGCGCAGCCGGATGCGCTCGTTCTTGCGCCCGGCAGCGACGATGCGCTGGATCAGCGGCGAAAAGCCTTCGACGATCGGCAGCTCGTAGGACAGCAGCTTCTTGGCAGGTGTATACCCGGCGCGCTCGATCCAGCCCTGATAGGCGGCATTGTGATGCCCCATCATGATGATCGGCGGGCGGTCATGGCCGAAGGTGAGCAGCCCCGGTTCGTCCCAGATCGAAAGGCTCAACGGGCCGAGCGCGCGGGTCATGCCCTGGTCGCGCAGCCATTGCTCGGCGGCGTTCAGCAGTGCGCGGGCCACGTCCTCGTCCGCCGCCTCGAACATGCCGAAATTGCCGGTACCGGGGCCCATGCCCTGTTCGACCGGCTGGGTCAGCGCAAGATGATCGATATGCGCGGAGATCCGCCCCACCGTCTTGCCGCCGCGCGTCGCGATCATCGGCTGGACGGTGGCATGGCCGTAGAAGGGGTTCTTGGCCGGGTTGAACATCTCGTAGACTTCGGCGCGCAGCGGCGGCACCCAGGCGGGGTCGGAGGCGTTCAGGTCATAGGCGATCTCGACGAACGCCTTGAGCCCGGCCTTGTCGTTCACCGGGCTGACGCTTATCTGCTGCTGGTCCGCCAAAACTCGTCCTTCATCGTCATGGGCGCCCGCAAGGGGCCGCGCCCTTTGTCGCTCTGCCATGATCTGTGTCAAGGAAATGCGGGCCAGATATTGCCATCATGCTGCCACGTTGCCGTGGCTTAAGCAGGCGATCAGTACAGGAACAATATGGCCAGCAGTTTCCCCCTTTCCGAATCCGGTCGCAGCGCCCCCCAGGGTGCGACGCTTGCGCGCGCCAGCGGCCAGGTGCCCGACGACATGGCGATGATCCGCGCCGCAGCGTCGCTGACGCGCGATCTCAATGCCGCGAAGCCGGGAGTCTATTGGGCGGACATGCTCGCCTCGGCCATGGTTGGCTATGCCGCGCTGGCAGGGGCGATCCTGGTCGATGGCGTCGGCCTGGCGCTGCTCTGCGCGCTGGTCGCGATTCTCGCGCTGTACCGCGCGGGCAGCTTCATCCACGAGCTCACCCATTTGCGCCCCGATGCGGTGCCCGGATTCAATGCCGGCTGGAACGCGCTGGTCGGCATTCCGCTGCTGATCCCCAGCTTCATGTACGAAGGCGTGCACAATCTGCACCATCAGCGGCTGCGCTACGGCACGGTCAAGGACCCCGAATATCTGCCGCTCGCACTGATGAAGCCGTGGACGGTGCCGCTGTTCGTGCTGGTCGCGGCCTTGGGCCCGATCGGGCTGATCATCCGCTATGGCGTGCTGTCGCCGCTATCGCTGATCATCCCGCCGCTGCGCCGCATCGTGGTCGAGCGCTATTCGGGGCTCGTCATCAACCCCGCCTTTCGCCGTGCGATGCCCGAAGGTCAGGCGCGCAAGCACTGGCTGGTGCTTGAAACGCTGGCCAGTGCCTGGGCGATGACGCTGATCGCGCTGGTCGCGACCGGCACCCTGCCGCTGCGCGCCTTCCTGATCGGCCTCGCCATCGTCTCGGGCACGATGGTGCTCAACCAGATACGCACCCTGGTCGCGCATCTGTGGGAGAACGAGGACGAGCCGATGAGCGTCACCGCGCAGTATCTCGACAGCGTCAACGTGCCCCCGCCGGGCCTGCTGCCCGAGCTGTGGGCGCCGGTGGGCCTGCGCTACCACGCGCTGCACCATCTGCTGCCCGGCGTGCCCTATCACGCGCTGCCCGAGGCGCACCGCCGCCTGTCGCGCGAACTCGGCGTAGAATCGACCTACCAGCTCGCCAATTATCGCAGCCTTGCCGGGCTGGTGACGCGGCTGGTCAAGAGCACGTTCGGAACCAGGGCGCGCGGCTGAATTTCGTCATTCCCGAGAAAACGGGAATCCCGCTTCTGCGCTGACGGTAAAGGGTGAAGCGGGACCCCAGCTTCCGCGGGGGTGACGGTACAAGGGATGCGGGATTACGCCCCGCCCTTCGCCACCGCGCGCTCGACATCGAGCAGCTCGAGCCCCTGGCCGAGCGCGACGCGCTCGTCGAAGACGAAGCAACCACCCTCGAACAGCGATTGCTCGGCGGGCACCTCTTCGAGATATTTCAGGATGCCGCCGCGGAGGTGGTAGACCTCGTCAAAGCCCTGCGCGCGGACATAGGCGGTCGCCTTTTCGCAGCGGATGCCGCCGGTGCAGAACATCGCGATCTTCTTGCCCGATTGGCGTAGCTCCTCGGCCTGGGCGTCGAACCAGGCGGGAAACTGGGTGAACCGCTCGGTGCCCGGATCGACCGAGCCCGAAAACGTCCCTTGCGCAAACTCGAAGCTGTTGCGCGTGTCGATCACCACCGTATCGGGATCGGCGACCAGCGCGTTCCAGTCCGCCGGATCGACATAGGCGCCTTGCCCATGCACCGGATCGATATCGGGCACGCCCATGGTGACGATCTCGCGCTTCACCTTGACCTTGAGCCGCTTGAACGGGCGCGCGTGCGCACCCGAATATTTGACCTCGATGGCGGCGAAGCCCGGCATCGCGCGGATCGCATCGACCAGTGCGGCCACGCCCGGTTGGGGTCCTGCCATCGTCCCGTTCACCCCCTCCTGCGCGATCAGCAGCGTGCCGCACAGCCCCTCGCCCTCGCACAGCGCGTGCAGCACGTCGCGCACGGTGTGCGGCTCGGCGATCGGCGCAAAGTGATAGAGCGCCGCGACGGTCAGCGGATATTTGGTGGGGCCGGTCATGTGCTGCCCCATAATCGGCGTGCGACGATCTGCCAAGCACCGGGCTTGCAAGGCGCGGCGCGCTGCGGCATGGCGGGATCATGGTTCCCCTTTCGTTCGCCGGTCAGGATTTCGTCATCGTCGATCGCGCCGCGCTCTACTGGCCGCGCGAAAAGGCGCTGTTCGTAGCCGACCTGCATTTCGAAAAGGCGAGCTGGTATGCCCGATCGGGGCAGATGCTGCCGCCTTATGACAGCGCCGCGACGCTCGACCGGCTCGAGTGCGCGCTCGACGGGTGCGGCGCGACCAGCCTGTGGTGCCTGGGCGACAATTTCCACGACAGCGACGGGGCGACGCGGCTCGACCCGGCGCTCGCTGCGCGGCTCGAAAGTCTGTCGCGCCGGATTGCGCTGCACTGGATCACCGGCAACCATGACAGCGCGCTCGCCAACGGCTTTGGCGGCAGGGTCATCGGAGAGGCCGATCTGGCTGGGCTGGCGCTGCGCCACAGGGCCGAATCGCGGATGAGCGTCCCGGAGCTTTCGGGCCATTTCCACCCGCGGATACGGGTCCGGCTGCGGGGACGGACGGTCTCGAGGCCGTGCTTCGTGGCCTGTTCGGACCGCCTGATCCTGCCGGCCTTCGGGGCTTTGACCGGAGGGCTCGACGCCGATGATCCGGCGATCCTCTCGGTCCTGGGGCAGGACCCCCATGCCATTGTCGCTACGGAAAGCAGGGCGTTGCGCTTTCACTTGCAAAAAACGGCAGATTTCCGGCGATAATGTCACTTGCATAACTGGTGTTGCGTTTTCGCGACAACCATCTGCATTTTTGCTTGGAACCCGCGCAAACGCTGGAATCCCGCCGATTTTGGTCTAACGTTCACGTCAAGGCGGCGCATGACCGCCAACAAAATTATTTCAGGAGAGAGGATATGCCCATGCGTTTCGGCAAGACCAGCCGTGTAACCCTGATGCTTTCCGCCGGCCTCGTTGCCATGGCGAGCCCCGCGCTGGCGCAGGAGGCGGATCAGGAAGGCACCAATGACGGCAACACCATTGTCGTCGTCGCCCAGGGCCGCGAGCAGCTGCTGTCCGACGTTCCGGTCGCGGTGTCGGCGGTCAATGCCGAAACGCTCGAGAATACCGGCGCCAACGACATCCGCCAGCTGAACCAGGTCGTGCCCTCGCTGCTCGTGTCCTCTACCGGCAACGAGGCGAACGGATCGGCGCGTATCCGCGGTATCGGCACGGTCGGCGACAACCCGGGCCTCGAAAGCTCGGTCGCGGTGTTCATCGACGGCGTCTATCGCTCGCGCTCGGGCATCGGCCTCAACGAACTGGGCGAGCTCGACCGGGTGGAAGTGCTGCGCGGTCCGCAGGGCACATTGTTCGGCCGCAACGCCTCGGCGGGTATCCTGTCGATCTATTCGAAAAAGCCCGAATTCGAGTTCGGCGGCTTCGGCGAGGCGACCTATGGCAATTACGACAATATCCGCCTGGCCGGCGGCTTGACCGGTCCGATCAGCGAGACGCTGGCGGCGCGCTTCGACGGCGTCTACGAAAAGCGCGATGGCTTCCTGCGCGACGTGAACAACAATCTCGATCTCAACAATCGCGACCGCTATTTCGTCAAGGGCCAGCTGTTGTGGGAGCCGGTGGACGCGGTCTCGTTCCGCTTCATCGCCGACTATACCAATCGCGACGAGCGCTGCTGCGGCGCGGTCTATCTCGGCCGCGATTTCAACCCGCTGATCGGCGATCTGAACAATCCGTCGACCCCGCTCGCCCCGCTCCAGGCGACGGGCAACAACATCATCAACGTGCTGCGCGACCTCGGCCAGCCGATCGGCTCGTTCAACGATCCGTTCAGCCGCCAGACCTTCGTGACCCGTGGCCGCACCTATGACGGCAAGACCAAGGATGGCGGTCTCTCGCTCGAAGTGAACTGGGACATCGGCGGCGCGACGCTGACCTCGATCACCGGCTATCGCTATTACAAGAACAGCCAGGCCTCGGACACCGATTACAGCGCGGTCGACATTCTCTACCGCGCCGACAATACCGACGCCCAGTTCCGCCAGTTCAAGACCTTCACCCAGGAGCTGCGCCTGCAGGGTGAGGCGTTCGACGGCAAGCTCGACTGGCTGGTCGGCGGCTATTTCGCCGACGAAGACCTGACCGTGCGCGACAATTTGCGCTTCGGCAACCAGTATGGCCGCTTTGCCACCTGCCGCATCATCTCGGGCGGCGGCCTGGCTGGGCTCTATTCGCCGACCTCGCCGGGTTGCGTCGCACCCGGTGTCGGCCCCGCAACGCTGGCAGCCGCCTCGGGCGGCGGCCAGACTGGCGCGGATATTGCCAATGGCTTTGCGCTGCTCGACACGCTCAACAATCTGGGCTCGATCAGCGACCGCTATTTCCAGAACAGCCGCAACTATGCGTTCTTCACGCACAACATCTTCCACATCACCGATACGCTCGATCTGACCGTCGGTCTGCGCTACACCAACGAGCGCAAACGCTTCAACGCGACCTTCAGCAACGACAACACCGTCTGCACCCGGTTGCAGGGATCGCTCACCGACGATCTGATCAGCCCCAATGCCACCGCGCGCGCGCTGGCCGGGGCGCTGATCGGCCTGGGTTGCCAGGGCAACTCGACCGCCGAACTCAACGGCGTATCGATCCGCGATCGCCGCAGCGAGAACGAGTTCACCGGCACCGCTGTCCTGTCGTGGAAGCCCACCGACGACCTGCTGCTCTATGGCAGCTATTCGCGCGGCTACAAGGCGGGCGGTTTCAACCTCGACCGCTCGGCGCTCAAGGGTCCGGTCGTCGCGCCGCTCGGCCAGGCGCCCGTCACCACTTTCGCCGCCGTGGGCGGTGCCCAGGCGCTGGTGCGCAACCTGCAGTTCGACCAGGAAATCGTCGACGCGTTCGAAATCGGCGCGAAATATTCGCGTGGCCCGCTGACCATCAACCTCGCGCTGTTCCGTCAGCAGTTCGAGAATTTCCAGCTCAACACCTTCAACGGCACCGTCTTCCTGGTGCAGACGGTCAACGGCTGTAAGGCCGATCTCGCCGGCGCCGACCGCGATCTCAGCGCCACGACCGGCGGCTGTGCCCGCGGCGACGTGACCTATGGTGTGGTCGCCCAGGGCGTCGAGCTCGAAGCCTCGATCCGTCCGTCGCGGACCTTCACGGTCAATGGCGGCCTGACCTATGCCGATACCAGCTATCGCAACAACCTGATCGGCAACCGCAACGGCGCGCCGCTCGATCCGGCGCTGCGCAAGCTGCCCGGCGACAACCTGTCGAACGCGCCCGAACTGACGCTGACCGGATCGATGGCCTGGACGCCGGATATCGGCGATAGCGGCCTGTCGGGTCTGGTCTATGTCGACACCCGCGTGACCGATGCGTTCAACACCGGATCAGACCTGTTCCCGCAGAAGGAACAGCCGAGCTTCGTCGTGGTCAATGCCCGCGTCGGTCTGCGCGGACCCGACCAGGGCTGGGCGGTCGAGCTCTGGGCGCAGAATCTGTTCAACGAGGACTTCACCCAGGTCGCGTTCAACAGCCCGTTCCAGGCCGGCACGACCTCCGCGCCGTTCGTCGATCCGCAGTTCCCCGGCGGACGCCAGATCTTCTCGGCGTTCCTCGGCGAACCGCGCACCTATGGTATCACGCTGCGCGGCCGCTTCTGATCGCTCTGCAAGGGTAACGCGAAACAGCCCCGTCCGCATCGCGCGGGCGGGGCTTTTTGCAGCGCTCAAGCCGGACCCTCGCCTCGCGCGTGCCGGCTGAGCGTGACGGCCAGCACCGCTACCGCGCCCGCCATCAACCCGGCCGCGAGGACAAAGGGCGCACCAGGGAAGAAAGGCCCCTGCGCATCGGCATAAGCGGCGAACACCCCGGTCATCAGCGGCGGCCCGATGATCGCGGTGAGGCTGATCGTGCTGGCGATCGCGCCCTGCAGCTCGCCCTGCGCATCCTCGGGCACGCGCGGGCTCATCAGCTGCTGCATCGCCGGGAAGCACAGGCCCGGGACGCAGCCGATGACCATCCCGACCAGGACCACCGCCGTGCTCGGCGCAAAGGCCAATATCAGGAAGGACGGCACGGCAAAGGCCAGGCTGACCGTCGCGGTGCGCACCGGGCCGAACCGGGCGATCGCCCTGCCGGACAGCACGCCCTGGGTCAGCACCAGCAACACGCCGAACAGCGCGATGGTCGCGCCGGTGGTCGCGGGCGTCCAGGCGAATTTCGCCGTGCCGTAATAGGCCCAGACCGACAGCTGCGCCTGGCTGGCGAGCTGCATCAGGAAGATCGCGCCCAGGCAGCCGATGACCAGCGGAAGGCGCGCCATGCGCCCGATCGTGCCGAGCGGGTTGGAGCGGAACGGATCGAAGCGCCGCCGCCGCGCCGGATCGAGCGTCTCCTCGAAGCGCCACCAGCCGAAGATCACGCCGGTCGCGCACAGCATAGCCGCCGCCACGAACGGCAGCCGGTCGCCGAACTGGCCGATCAATCCGCCGATCGCCGGGCCGAGCACGAAGCCTGCCGCGCCCGCGCCGCCCAGCATGCCGAACGCTGCGCCGCGCCGCTCGGCCGCAATGCTGTCGGCGATGCAGCTGTTCGCAGCGGCATAGCTCGCGCCCATCACGCCCGAGATGGCGCGGCCTGCGAACAGCCAAGCCAGGCTCGGCGCCATGGCCATCAGCGCATAATCGACCCCGAGCAGCGCCAGCGTCGTCAGCAGCACCGGCCGCCGCCCGAACCGGTCGCTCAGGCCCCCGATCACCGGTGCGAACAGGAACTGCATCAGGGCATAGATGAACAGCAGCCAGCCGCCCCAGGTCGCGGCCTGATCGATGCCCTGGCCCGTCAGCGACTGGATCAGCGTCGGCATCACCGGCATGATCAGCCCGATGCCCGCCATGTCGATGAACACGATCGACGCCAGCACCAGCAAGTTTCGATCGATCATGCCGCCCCCGCGTCCATGGCAGCGCATCGTTCAGGCTGCATCTGCCCCCAGCATCGCCATTCCGCCGCGCAGGGCAAGGCGAATCACCGCCGGCTTCAGGCCAGGTCGTCGTGCTCCTCGCTCGCCGCTCTCGGCTTGCGACCTTGCGCGACGACATACCATTCGTTGCTGCCCTTGCGGCTGGCGGGCGGCTTGGCGTGCTTCACGGTCCTGAAATGCTGCTTGAGCAGCGTCAGCAGATCGTTGTCGGTACCCCCGGCCAGTACCTTGGCGACGAATGTGCCGCCCTCGGCCAGATGATCGACCGCGAAATGCGCCGCCGCCTCGACCAGCCCCATGGTGCGCAGATGGTCGGTCTGCTTGTGGCCGACGGTGTTGGCCGCCATGTCCGAGAGCACCAGATCGGGCGTGCTGCCCAGCGCCTCGATCAGCTTGTCCGGCGCATCATCGGCCATGAAGTCCATCTGGAAGATGGTGACGCCCTCGATCGGGTCGACCGGCAGCAGATCGATCCCGACGACCGCGGCCCTGGGGTTGACCCGGCGCACCAGCTGCGACCAGCCGCCGGGCGCTATGCCCAGATCGACCACATGCCGCGCCTTGCGCACGATGGCGAATTTCTCGTCGAGCTCGACCAGCTTGTAGACCGCGCGGCTGCGATAGCCCTCGGCCTTGGCCTTGCGGACATAGGGATCGTTGAGCTGGCGCTCGAGCCAGCGGTTGGACGAGGCGGTGCGCCCGCGCGCGGTCTTCACCCGCTGCTTGAGGCCATCGCCATATTTTCCGGTCGCCTTGCGCCGGCTGTCGCCGGGGATCCGGCCCCCACCCGACCCGCTGCTTCCGCCCTTGCCGCCGCCATTCTTGTCGTCGCCGCTCATGCGCGCTGCTCGTGCGCTGCACGGTTGGGATGCGGGGCGTCGCGGCCCATCAGCGCGCGCAGGATGCCCTCGCGAATGCCGCGATCGGCAACGCCCAGCCGCATCGCCGGCCAGATGTCGAGGATCGATTCGAGGATCGCGCAACCCGCCACCACCAGATCGGCGCGTTCCTTTCCGATGCACGGCAGTTCGCGCCGCTGGTTGAGGCTCATCCCCGCAAGCCGCGCGCTGATGCTGCGCATCGATTCGGACGGCACGATCAGCCCGTCGATCGCGTCGCGATTATAGCAGGGCAGGTCGAGATGCAGGCTGGCGAGCGTCGTCACCGTGCCGCTGGTGCCGAGCAGCCGCCGTTCGGCATCGGGCAGACAGGGCAGCCGCCGCGCAAAGGGCGCAAAGCCTTCCATCACGCGTTCGCGCATCCGCGTGTAGGCGGCAGCGCGCGCCTCGGGATCGTCATGGTCGAAGCGCTCGCTCTCGGTGAGCGTCACCACGCCCCAGGGCACGCTCATCCAGTCGAGAATGTCGGGAACCGGGCCCGAGCTGTCGACCAGCACCAGCTCGGTCGATCCGCCGCCGATATCGAAGATCAGCGCCGGGCCATCGCCGGGCTCGAGCAGGATGTGGCAGCCCAGCACCGCGAGCCGCGCCTCCTCCTCGGCGGTGATGATGTCGAGC
Source organism: Blastomonas sp. CACIA14H2 (assembly GCA_000503195.1). Classification (GTDB taxonomy): domain Bacteria; phylum Pseudomonadota; class Alphaproteobacteria; order Sphingomonadales; family Sphingomonadaceae; genus Blastomonas. Next base: position 93,140 of record AYSC01000006.1, on the reverse strand, counting down.
ACGATTCCGGTCTCGCGCCGCACGCGTTCGATAAAGGCCGGGCCGTTGCTCGCCTTGCGACACGCCTCGGTCGCCACCGATCGCGCCAGCGCGACATGGCGGCGGCGCAGCTTGTCGGCGCAGATCGACAATGCGGCGACCGCGCGGTCCATCGCCGCATCGCTCAGCCGTCCGCTCTGGCCCAGCCCTTCGCCGAGCCGCACCACGCGCGAGAACGCATCGACCACGACAAAGCCATCGGCTGCCGGCTTGGCGATCAGCAGCCGGCAATTGTTGGTGCCAAGGTCGATCGCGGCATAGGCGCGGCGGGCATTCCAGCCGCCGCGGTCGCTCGAAGCATTCCTGCCCGATCGGGAGTCGGCGATTCGCGGTTGCGCACCGGCAGGGGGGGTGGGGCTGCGTTCGCCCGCATGGGTGGCAGGCTTCTGCCTGCCTCGCTGTCTTGCCGCATTCCGGCCAGTCCTGCCGGGTTTTGCCGCATCCTTGGCCATCTTGCCGCCATCGGACGGGGCGATTGCCAGCGGGTCGGCCTGCGGCATGGAAGTGGGTCGCTCCACCATGCCAAATTGCTCTTTTTCTCATCCGGGCATGCCCACGCGGCCAAAATGTCCGCGCTTCGCCGGTACTTGAGGCCAAGGCTAGCCAATATGCGACGAATGCGCAAGCGCGCCGCCGATTCGCTGCGATTTGGGTCTTGACCGCACAAGCCGACGCGCCTAATTGCGACCGCCTATTGCCCCTTCGTCTAATGGTAAGACCACGGACTCTGACTCCGTTAATCAAGGTTCGAATCCTTGGGGGGCATCCATTTCCCGCTCTCATGCTTTATCATCCTCTCGCACGGGCCTTGCGAAACCGCAGTTTTTCCGCGATTTACGCTCGCATGTCCTCTCATCCAACCTCATTCCAGCGCGCTGAAAGCCGGGGTATCGGACGGGGTATCGTCGGGGCATCGTTTTGCTGACGGATGCCGCCTGCAGGCAGGCGAAGCCGGGCCAATCGAATCGCAAGCTGTTCGATTCGGGCGGACTGTATCTGATGGTGCTGACCAGCGGCACCAAATCCTGGCGGTGGAAGTACAGCTTCAGGGGGCGCGAGAAGACGCTCACGCTGGGGCTCTATCCGGAAGTGTCATTACGCGATGCGCGCATGGCGCGCGACGAGGCGAGAAGGCAGCTCGTCGGCGGGATCGATCCTGGAGCGGAGAAGCGCGTCGTGAAGGTCAGCCGTACGCGGCAGCCGACGGACAGCTTCGAGCAGCTGGCCCGTGCCTGGCACGAGGCTCGAAAGAGCAGCTGGTCGACTCGCTATGGCAAGCAGGTGCTCGAGCGCCTCGAGAACCACGCCTTCAGCTTGCTGGGGCCCAGCCGCGTGGGCGAGATCACCGCGCCGATGGTCCTGGAGGTCGTTCGGCGCATCGAGGCGCAGGACAAGCTCAATATGGCGCGCAAGGTGCGCATGCATATCTCGGAAGTCTTCGTCTGGGCGATCGCGTCCGGATTGGCCACGACGGATCCTGCAGCGATGATCAGCCGCGCGATGAAGAGCGCGACCACACATCGGCGACCGGCGGCGATCACGATCGAGGCGGCGCGTGCGGTGCTGCAGCAGACCGAAGCGCGGGAAGGGGCTTCGTCGACGGTGTTGCTGGCTTCGCGTTTGCTCGCGCTGACGGCCGCGCGTCCCGCCATGGTCTGCCAGGCCGACAAGCGCGAATTCATCGGGCTCGATGGGCCGGAGCCGCTCTGGCATATCCCGGCGGCGCGCATGAAGCTCACCAGGGACAAGCAGCGGGACGCGGCGCACGATTTCCTGATCCCGCTGTCGCTTCAGGCAGCCGCGACGGTGCAAGCCGCTCTGGCGATCGCGCCGCAGACGCCCTGGCTGTTCGCTGGCATCGGCGATCGGCGCAAGCCGATCAGCGATTCGACGCTCAGCAAGCTCTATCGGATCGCGGGGCTCGAGGGCGTGCACGTGCCCCATGGCTGGCGATCGAGCTTCTCGACGATCATGAACGAGCAGTGCGCGCTTCAGGATCGCATCGACGATCGCAAGATCATCGATCTCATGCTCGCGCACGCGCAGCCTGGCGTCGAGCCTATCTACAACCGCGCCGCCTATCTGCCGCGCCGCCGCCAGATCGCCCAGGCCTGGGCAGACATGCTGATGCAGGGCCTGCCCCCGCCGGAATCGCTTATCGCCTGAAGCATCGCGAAAGCTGGGGCCGGGTCACCGGCTTCGGCTGTTTCTGGGAGATCGCGGCATGACGGCGATCTCTGCAGAGGGGCGGGCAGGAACCGGCCGCGCGATCGGCGACGTCATCGCCGGCAAGGAATTCACCAAGACGCGCCGCACCGGCCAGCCGGTCTGGCGCAACAGCTATTACGAGGGGCAGATCGAGAAGCGCCTCTGGCGCCCGATCGGCGACGGCACGCGGCGGGGCGGCAGGCGCTATGGCGGCGCTGTCCTGAAGAGCGCGAAGGAGCTCGAGCGCAAGACGCTGCGCGCGCGTCAGCGCCTCAGCCCCGGCTGCAGGAACGGCGCGCTGGGCCATGTCGCGATCGAGGTGCTCGAGGCGCTGTACATGACCTTCGTCGATTACAAGGAAGGGAGGCTCGAGCCGGCGATCGCGACCATCGCCGAAGCGGTCGGCCGATCCTATTCGGCCGTGCACGCTGCGCTGAAGCGCTTGCGCGATGCAGGCTTCCTGCACTGGATCCGGCGATCAAAGCCGACCGAGAACGCCACTGGCCCCCAGGTCGAGCAGATCACCAACGCTTATGCGCTAGATCTGCCGCCAGAGGTCGCTCAGATGGTGCGGCACCTCATGGGGAGGGCACCGCTGCCGGACGACGTCAAATGGGCTGGAGAGCAGCGCCAGGCCGAATGGAAGGCCATGGTCGAGAGCCTGTCGGCCGAGCGCTATCTCGAGGCGATGGGCGCGGTCGACGGCCGACTGGGGGAAACCTTGAAATCCATCGCGCACATGTTGGACAAGCGCGAATCTTCCACCCGCAAAGAAACCGGGAGCTGGTGATATAGTCCGGCTTCGCCGGGCGCTTTGAACTGGCCCCAGACCCCGAACCCATCGGTGAAGCAATCACCGCCGTGCTACCCTGCACCGGCGCGCAGGGGCGGCTTGCGCCGCCCGGGCTGTCCAGGGGGCCAGGAGCAAGCCTCGTGCCATCCGGCGCCGGCTTGCAGGGCTAGAAACGAGTGCCTGGCCGGGGATTATCCGGCCAGCAGCTCACCCCAGCGATCGAAGATCGCAGTTCGCTGATCGATCATGCCTGATCGATTGTACGCGGCTTCGACCTTGTCCTTCGGGCTGTGCGCCAGCGCCCGGTCGATCGCGGCGCGGAATTCCGGGCCGAGCTCGTCGTTCATGATCGTCGAGAAGCTCGATCGCCAGCCGTGCGGAACGTGCCGGCCGGCATAACCCGCGCGCCGGTACATGGCCCCGATCGAGCCGCGCCCGATCATCGCGGTGCCGGCGCACGCGGCGAAGACCAGCTGCGCGGGATTGATCGACTGTCCATGCTGCGCGCCCTGGATCTCGGCCGCGGCGGACAGCACCTCGAGCGCCTGCCCGCTCAGCGGCACCAGATGCGCGAACCGCGGCTCGCTCTTCTTCACGCGCGCCAGCTTCATCCGCGCCGGCGGCACGCGCCAGGCAGGCCTGCCGGTGTCGGCGCAATCCCATTCGATCTCGCCCCAGCGCATGCCGCGCACCGCATCGAGGCGCACCGCGGTCAAAGCCAGGAATCGGGACGCGAGCTCGACCGGCGCGGCGGCGCGCGCATGCATGCATGCAGCCAGGAGCGCGCGGCAATCCTCGATGCTGGTCAGCGCCGGGTGCGGCTGCACCAGCGCGGTACCGGACATCGCGCGGCCGAGCTGCGCGGCGGGATCCGCTTCGGCTAGGTCCTGGGCGATGGCGAATCCGAAAATGGCCGACAGCCGCTGCCGCAACCGCGATGCGGTGGCGCGACAGCCGCGCGCCTCGATCGACCGCATCGCTGTCAGCAGCTCGGCCGGACGGATATCGCCGATCGGCTTGTCGCCGATCGAGGGGAAGATGTCGCGCTCGAGGCTCGCCATCACGTCGGCCGCATGCACGGTCGACCAGCGCGCGAGGTTGTGCGCGTGCCAGCCGCGAGCGATATCGGCGAACGATGTCAGAGCAGCTGCGCCATCCTGAGCGCGCGCCAGCTCGGCCCGGGCATCGTCGCGCGCTGCGCGCGCCTGGGCGAGATTGAGCTCGGGGAATCGGCCCAGCGTCTTCAGCTGCTCGCGGCCGGCGCGGCGATACTTCCACCGCCAGGACTTGGTACCGGCGGGCGTCACCAGGAGGAACAGCCCGCCCGAATCGTACAGCTTGAAGGCGCGATCAGTCGGCTGCGCGGCCTTCGCCGCCGCATTGGTCAGCATGATGCCACCTTTTTGCTGATGTTGGGAAAATGGTCCGGCATGCGCCGGAAAACCGCACAAATCGGCCGTTTTCGGCATTTGACCGGCTTATGATCGGCGCGCGCGTGATCCGGATAATCCCTCCGGATCAACGGTCGGGAGAAATCGCAGTTTTGCGCGGGTTTCGACCGCTTCGGCCGGAGGCGATACCCCCGTCGATACCCCCAGTTGCGCAACCGCGATCAGCGGACCAGTTCGAAATGCGGGCTGTCGCTTTCACCACGTTCGCGGGGCTTGCCGTCGCGGTCCCAGTCGGCACCCCAGCGGATGGTGACGCCCTCGATCGAGGCGGCGCGGAACATCAGGCCGGCAAGCCTGTCGAACCTGGCGATGTCATTCCAGTCGATCGGGAATGGCGCGAGGTCGACCGCATGGCCGAAGCCGGTCTTCGCATTGCGGAAATGGTTGGAGATCTTCGTCCAGGTGACGATCTTGCCGGGCTTGGTCCGGCCCTGGGCATAGAGCTCGTGCTGGCGCTCGGGCGTGCGCACGCCTTCCAGCACGGTGAAATCGTCTTTGGCGGTCGCCAGTGCAGCCGCGCGCTTGACCACGCGGACCAAGTCCGGATGAACGCCGTCGAGCCGTGCCAGCGATCGCTGGCCGAGAGTGATGGGCATGGAAGCTCCTGTGATGGGGAAGGAAATCAGTGCCGCGCAAGCGCGCGCGGGCCTGGCCTGACGGCAGCGGGCTTGCTCGGCCGACGCGGCGATCGCCGCTTCGCGCCGCCGATCGCGGTGTTGATCGCATCGCAAACGGCCTGCAGCTGGCACGCCTGCAGACGCAGGTCATCGAGCGAGGTCATCGGCCGCGACCTCCCGGCAGCATGTTCTGGATCGTGACGGTTAGCGCTGCCAGTGCAGCCGCCAGTTCCTTGTTGGCATCTGCCTGGGCGAGGTCACGCTTGATCACGTCGGCGTCGCGCGCGATCGCTGCCGCGCGCTCCTTGGTCTCCCGCCAGACGAGATAGCCGATCATGAGGCCCAGCGGGCCGAACTGCCCAAAGGCAGCGATAAGTTCAGGTGTCATCGATGGCCCTTCGTTAAACGTCGGCTGCGCGCAAGCGTTCGCTGTGGAACGGCACCGATTGCATGTCGCTGCTGCTAGGAGCATCGTGCAGGCGGATAACCCAATTGCCGCTGCCGGTCAGGAAATTGGCCGAGTACCACTGGATGGTGGCAGCAACCCAGCTCTCGCTTCCATCATCGTCCTGACGAAGATATTCGACAGCCTGCCCGGCCTCGAACCCATCCGGGCCCACGCCACCCAATCGAACGTTTCTCATGAGATCACCATTGCCAGCTGTTGCCGGATTTACGCACGTCTGCCGCGATCGCGACCGCCGCGCCATTCACTGCCACATTGTCGTTGACTGCATTCGAGCTGCCGATGGCAGCTCCCGACGTGCCCGAGATGGCGATGGCATAAGCGCCGCCATAGCTGACCAGCTGATTGCCAGAGACCCGGGAATTGACATAGGTCGAGCCGGAACCATTGGCCTGGAAATTGATCGCATCGCCCACCGCGGCGATCACGGTGTTGTTCCTGACGACCATGCTGGAAGCGGTGTAGCCGTCGACATAAGAGCGAATGCCGATGAAAGCAGCGGAGGTGATGACGTTATCTTCGACGATGCTGCCGCTTTCGATGAACATGCCTTCGTTGGACGGCGTGGACAGTGCTCGATAGCCGGTGGTCTTGATCTTGTTGGCCCGGATGCGCGCTGCGCAAAGCACCTCGATTCCGTTCTCGGCGAGGTTCTCCAGAATGTTCGATTCGATGTCGATGTTCGACGGGTCGGTGCTGTCAGATGCTACATAGATGCCATTGCATCCGATGCCAGAGCCGCTGTCGTTGAGTTCGCCCATGCGATAGCCGCGGTTGCGGGAGATGACGATCCTGCGGTGGCCAGTTCCGAACACCTGAAAGGCGCGATAGAACGTGTCCGTTACCTCGCTGTCGGTGATGACGAAATCGGTGCAGCCGGTGCCGATGAAGTAAGCGGCGCTGCCGTAAATCTGCTCGGCCTTCGGGCACCTTTGGATCGTGACGCCGCTGCTGTTCTGGGCATAAACCACCATCCCCGATGATGTCGCAAACCAGAAAGGCGCATCCGGATCACCGATGTTCCTGGCGGTCAGCCCTTCGATCAGCACGCCGTTGGCATTGCTGAGCGTAATGCCTGAATAGGCGATGCCGTCCAGCTCCACGCCGCGCACGACGCAGTCAGCAACATCATGGATGCGGATACCATCGGAAAGCCCGGCCTTGTCGTTCCCGCCGATCTTGATGCCCTCGACCAGGCAACCATTGCCCAAGGTCAGGCGGTTCGCCGTGTTGATCAGCCTCCCTTCACCCTTGATGATCGTGTTATCGGGCAGGATCAGGCCAGTGTTGCTGAACGAATAGCCCTTGGGTAGCACCACCTCCCACCCGCGAGCAGAAGCCTCGTAGATCGCGTCCTGGGCTGCAGCAGTGTCGTTCCAAGTCCCGTCGCCCGCTGCATTCTTCATCATGGGGGTGACGTACGGGATGCCATGTTGAACCTTGCCGCCCTGCTTCAGGCCGACGAACCCGGCGCCATCATCGCTCTCAACATTCTCGCCCAGCGTCTCGATCGCCTGCTTGATCGTCGCATTGTCCGGCACGATCGTCGGCGCCATTACGCCCAGCGATCGCGCCAGCGTCGCCAGTTCGTCTTGCAGCACGGCGGTGCCGGCATTGTTCAGATAAAGGTTGGCGGGCGATACGGTGTAGAAATACTGGCCATTGGTCGTTGCCGCCAGGCCTGCGGTCGTGTCGGCAAACGGCCCCAGGCCAATCGCCGCGAGCAGCGCAACATCCTTGGCAGCGACCGCAGTCTCAGCGCTCTCTTCGGCCTGAATGGCCTTCAGCTGAGCCTCGCGGGTGTTGGTGTCATAGAACGCGACCTCGATCGGCACGTTGTCGATGACAACGGAAACGGTCTGGGTCATCAGATCGTGCTCCCCGGAATGACGGTGACGGGACCAGCGAACAGCGTGCGCGTGCGACCGCCGCTGGTGCGGCTCAGATCCCAATAGAAAACGGCGTTCTGGCCCGTCTCCGGCGCGGCGGGCAAATCGCCGACAACATTGCCGACGAGGTCGAGCGACAGCGTAAGGCTGGTGTCACCGAGGGAGAACGTCGGACCTTCGATCTCGAAACTAGCCAGAGGCGCACCGCCCGAATCTGGCAGGTGGCGGATTTGCGCGGCAAAGGTATCGGCGCTGAAGTCGACATCCTTGAAAACAATGGTCTGGTCGAAATCCTCGTTTCGGAACATCGTCAGTTCGCGATACACCGCACCGCGGCGCGCGATCGCGGCCTTGAAATCATTGCCGATCATGGCTTTGCCTCGCTTCTCGAAATCACGGAATTGGCCCGCCGCCCGGAGGCGCGCCGCCATCGCCATCGACCGGCCCGCCGCCGAGGGTCGGCGTCGTCACCGCGCCGACATAATGGCGGTCAGGATGGGTGCTGCTGACGCGTGCCGCCTCGAGGTCTGTCGTCACGCCAAAGGTGACCGCGCCGCCGGCGCGATCGGGGTCGTCATAATAGATCAGGATCAGCGTGCCGTACTCGAGGCCGGTGATGTCGCCCCCGGTTACAGCGACCGTCTTGTCGGGATAGACGCGCGAGTGATCGGGCACTGTGACGGTGCAGTCGCTCCCCGCATCGATGGCCGTGATCGGGTCCTCAGCAAAGCCGACGGGATAGCTCGAGGCGATCAGCGTAGAGGTGTAGCCCAGCGGGTTCTGATTGTTCCCTGCTGCCTCGTCACGCTCCTGCGCGCTGACGGTCGGCGATGGCGGCGGCGCGGTGCCGGTCTGGCCCAGCGCCCAGGCATCAACGCCAGGCTCGCGCGTCATGAACGCAATCGTCACCTCGCCGGTATCGGGCGCGACCGATCGGCTCGTGACGATGACCGGGAGCATCTCCATGCCTGCTTCCGGAATGTCGATCGTCAGGCCATCGCCAGGATCATAGATCATGAACTCGGGCTTCAGCACCAGCGTGATCGTGCCGGGACCGCGTTCCTCGGCAATCTGGTACGCGCCGAGCTGCGCGGCCTGGTCCTTGTCCTGGACCAGGCGATATTGCTGCTCGAACGCCTTTTCCTCGCCGTCTTCCCCGACCCATTCGGCCTTGGTGACCGGATCGGTCTGGACATAATCCCATTTGTTCGCCGACGATCGCCACAGCGGGATGATGGTGTTGCGCCGCTGCTTCCACGTATGGTTGCTCGGCACCTCCATGTCGGGGCGCGCCAGATCGTCGCCGGTGATCGTCCGCAGCGAGACGTGCGGCTTCTGCCAGCGCCATTTGAGCAGGCCACCGGCCAGGACCGGCTCGCCGCCGCCCGCCTGGCAGATTTCCTTCAGGTTCGCCCATTTGTCGCCAGGCTCATAGATCGTGCCGTCGACATGCCAGCCATTGGCATCGCACAGATTGGCCCAGGCGATGGTACCGGCAAGGTCGATCGCCGCGTCGCCCAGGTCGACGCCGAACACCTTGATGCCGTTCTGGTACCGGCCATAGGCATAGGTCGCCGCGTGGCAGGCAGGATTGCGGTTCCAGCCCCAGGTCGTTTCGTCATCGATGCGCTGCGCGCCGCTGCCGCCGGGCCGCGTGCTGTCGAGCCGCGGATCGTAGCAGAGCACCCCGCGCCACACCGTGCCGAGCTGCGGCTGACCGGAAGCGAAGCGCTCGCCCTCCTTGTCGAACAGCATCGAAAAGCCGATCGCCCCATGGCCGCTCAGCTTGTGATCGGCGCCCCAGTTCGGGCAGCCCGCCCATTGCGGCGCCAGCGCATTGCTCTCCGGCGTCGCGCCGAGCTGCGTATCGGCATAGAGGAAGCCGCTGTAAAAGCCGGTCGCCGCATTGCCGGAAAAGCTGATCTGCTCGAAATCGGCATAGATGCCGAGCAGCGCCGCCAGCGGTCCGCAGAACGAATAGGTGACCGCCCGGAAATAATAGGGGTTCTTCACCTTCTTCAGCGTCGCGCCATATCCGGCCTCGTGCACCATCGCACCGCCCGAATAGGTCTCGCCGATCAGGTACGGCATGGGCTGGTTCGCGCCGATCGTCGTTTCGTTCACCGTCCCGCGCGCGGGCGGCGGCTTGGCGGTCATGCGCGCTCCGACGGTGGCTGCAGCCGACGCGATTGAGGCAATGGTCCCGATCTTGGTCAGCAGCGCGGCAGTCGCTGCAGACCCCGCCCCAAGCGTACCGGCGGTCAGCGCTATAGCTCCGACCACGCCGGCGACGACGCCGACGATCTTGAACACCTTGCTCATGATGGTTCGCTCAGAGCCTCCAGGCCGCGATCAGGTCGCCCTGCATGTGCTTGATCCAAACCAGCGTTTCCGGATGCGCCTCGTGCCAGCCTGCGACCGAAAGATGGCCGTCGAAGATCACCAGCGCTTTCAGCCGCTTGTCCTCGCCCGGCAGCATCGCGATGTCACCGACCAGCATCTTCGCTGGCGCAATCCGCTCGAACAGGCTGTCCATCAGGCCTTCCAGCGTGCGGTGCCCCGTCTTCACCAGTCCGCGGAGCGCGCCCTGCCTGCTGCGGAAGATCGGCAGCGGCGGCGGCTGATGGCCCATGTTGATAGCATGCGCATGCGCCAGGTGGATGCAGCTTGCACCGTCCCAGTCGAAAGGCCGCTGGAATGCTGCCACCGTGCGGTTGGTGGCATCCGCGCGCATCGCCAGCATCGCCGTCATTGCTCGCGCACCACTGGGTTGCCGAAATTGAAGCCGCCACCGCCGCCACCGCCGCCACCGCTGGTCAGGCCGCGCGGGCTGCCGACGCCCCAGGCGATCGTCAGCTTGGCACCGACATTGTCCAGGCCCTTCTCGCCAGGCCAGATCGACTTGTGGAACCGCGCATTCAGGCTGTTGCCCTCCTGGCGGAGGAACAGCTTTTCGGGCCTGCCGATGAACGACATCTCGAGCTCGCGGCCCGACTGGCGCAGCCGCAGCACGGTGTAATCGACCAGCGCGTCCATCAGCTGCTCGGCCGTGGTCACCGTCTTGCCGTCGGGCCCGATCGTGCCCATCCAGAATCGCGCGCGGCTGTTCTGGAAGGTGCTGCTGTTGATATCGGCTGCCGCCGTCGTCGCCGGCGGGGCGAATACCAGCTTGGCGTCCTCGGCCGCATCGCCCAGCGAGGCCTCGAACTCGTCGATCCCCGCGATCGAGCCGAACAGGCTGTCCTCGGAATCGTATTTCTCGCCGCCGAAATAGCAGAAGCCGCCGTCACAGATCCGCAGCGTGCGCGTCGGCAGCTCGATCTTGCAGAAGCCGATCAGATGGATGTTGTCGCCGGCAAACGACATCACCGGCTCTCCACGATGGTGAAGCCGATATTGGTCATGTCCTGCTCATCGACCTCGTAGCTGAAGCCATTGCCCTCGAGCAGGCCCTCGATAACGGGTTGTCCGACGATCAGCGCAGATCCGTCGCTGGGTTCCACGCGCAAGGCAGGTCTGATCGGCAACAGGGCCCTGCCGTCGCTGCTCGCGCCGATCGGCGTGAACACCTGATGCAGATAGCGACGGCCGCCTTCGACCAGATTGAAGAACTGGCCTCGCCGGAAAGGATAGTTCGCATTGCATCCCCGCACCGCCAGCGTCTTTCCGGCCTGGCCATTGCCATTTACGACGACATTGCCTGGGGAGCCCGGGAAAAGATCCACCTGGCGAAACCGCCAGATCACGCCCTCCTCGACGCCGGCATTCAACGCGGCCAGCCAGGCGCGCGCGTCGTCGGCGATCATTGGCGGCAGCTGGACCGAAATGGCGAAGCGGTTACCGTTGCGATTGATCCGTTGCGTAGGGCCGCCCAGACCAGGCGTCAGCGTGCCGCCATAATCGATCATGCGCACGCCCATCCGCCGGGAGGCGGGGCGGTTTGGCAGTTCGACTGGCATCAGCCGATCTGCCTGTCCTGCATGCGCTTGATGCGCTGGATGGCAGCGGCAGCACCATCCGCAGCGATCGCCGGGCGCGCGGCAGCGATCTGCGATCCCGAAACATCGCCACTGATCTGCTCGACTCGGGTGCGGAACAGCCCGGTCGTATCCTCGAGCACGACCCGCACCGCCTGCTGCACGGCTCGGGCGGATCCTTCGCCGGCCTTCTGCACGTTCAGCAGCTCGCCCGAAGACACCATGGCGATCGGATTGTCGTTGAGGCTAAGAACATTGGTGTCGATGCCGGGGAAGCCCTTGATCGTGCCCCAGCCACCCGTGTTGAAGCGTGGAACATAAGCAGCCTTGCTTGCGCGCGCTGCAGCAGCTCCGACGGCCGAACCCGCCGACCTTGCGGCACCAGCCCCCGCCGCAAGCCCACTGGCCGACCCGGCGAGACCAAGCACCGCGCCAAGCAGCCCACCGCCGCCACCGCCTCCGCTGACCAGATTGGCCAGCTGGTCGGCCAGGCGATCGAGGACGCGTGCCAGCGCGTCAAAAGCCCGGGTCTCGATCCAGTTCTTGAAGAAGCCGCCAAGATCGCCGTTCATGGCTGCCTGCAGGCCTGCCCGGAAGGTGTCGCGAAAAGTGCCGGTGAGGGCAGCGCGCGATCTTTCGGAACCTTCCTGCAGCGCCTTGGCCTGCGCATCGTCTTCATTGACGCCTTGCGATCGCAGCTCGTCGGCGCGATCGCGGATCCGGCGACGCTCCTCGAGCGCGAAAATCCGTCGCGGGTCATCGCCACGCATTCGGGCCAGCTCGATCTGGCGGGCGTCTTCCTGGTCGGCCATCCGGCGTGCCGTCTGTTCGGCGCGCGCCTGCTCCAGGTTCTTCAGATCTTGCGCCGCCTGGCGTTCAGCCTCGGCGATCGACAGGCCCTTCTCGCGCCACATCAGGATCTGGCGCTCGAGATACTCCTGATCCTTCAGGAATCGGACTGCCTCGTAATCGTTGCGCAGCTCAGCCAGCTGGATGTCGATCGAGCGTTCCTCGGTCGCGATCTCGCGCGCCATGGCTTCGGCTCGAGCCTGATCCAGCTCGGTCAAGTCCTTTTCCGCAGCGAGCTTCGCCGCTGCCTTGTCCAGCCCAGCGCGCTCGTACTGATCGACTTTGGACTTGAGATCGAGCTGGCGCCGCAGCGCACGCTGGGTTTCGATATCGCCCTTCTCGCGCGCGACGGCCAGCGCCTGCTCGAGCCTGATTTCCTCGCGCCGATCGGCGAGCTCTTCCGCGCTCGGCCCCGATCGACCGCCACCGCCCTTGCGGCCGCCACCGCCGGTGCCTGCAATCGCATAGGAGCCTCCGGCAACCGCTGCCGGCATGGATTCGGTCGCCTTGTTCGCAGTGTTAAACAAGAAGCTGGCCGCACCGAGCGCACCGGGCGACTTGCCACTCTGCATCGGCGTCGGATCGCCGGTCAGGCGCGCCATCAGATCGAGGGCAGCAGCCAGCCAGGGCATCACGCCCCTGATCAGGTTGGCAATGCGCTGCACTGCGCGCGCGACGGTGTTGCCAGCGGATTGCCAGGCACCTTCCCAGTCGCCCTGCAGCAGCTTGGAAACGGTCTGCACCACGCCCTGGACGAACTCGACGATGCCGCTGATCATGTCGATCAGTGCACCGATCCCGGCAATGACGCCGGCGCCGACCAAGCGAAGCAGGACCTCGATCAGAACCCCGACGATATCGATCAGCATGGTGAAGAACTGGCCGATCGGGCTTGCGGCAACGTCGCGAAAAGCCTGCTCGAGCTCAGCGAACAGCGCCGCAAAACGGTTGACCAGCTCCTCGGCCTTCGGGCCCAGTGTGTCGCGGATCATCGCGCCAATGCCGCGCAATGCACTGCCGATGCTGTCGGAAAACAGCATGATCGCTGAGATGACGAGACCCCATGGGCCAAGAAACCGCGCTGCACCGCCGGTCAGCAGGGCAAGAGCGCGGCCGACCAGGCCGAATTCGCCGGCAAGCTTCCCAAGGATGACGACGGCAGTGCCGAAAGGATTGATGATCGCCGAGATTGCAACGAACACCGGCCCCATATTGGCAAGGAACAAGGGCAGAACAGTTGCCGCCAGCGCGCCGAGCGCGATCATGACCGGACCGATCGCGGCGGCAAAGATGCCGAACCCGATGGCCGCGTCCTTTACCCAACCCGGAAGCTCGCCGATCCACTGGACCGCGCTCTGGGCCCAACCGACAAACTTCTCCGCATAAGGCAGGAATCGCTCACCGATCTCCTCGGCCAGTTCCTGGATGTTGGCCTTGAGCGCGCGCACGCGGTTCGCAAAGCTGCCAGCGGTGCGCTCGACATCGCCATTGGCGTCAGCAAGGCCCTCCTGGATCAGGATCGCGCGGGCCATGATCTTGCCCTGCTCGCTCAGCTCCTCGCCGACTTTGATCATGCCGAGCTCGAGCGCCTTGGCCTTCACCGCGGCTTCGGTCAGGAAAACGCCGAAATCGCGCAGCGGTTCGCTCTCGCCTGACAGGCCGGATCGGATCTTGCCGATCGCCTCGTCAAAGCTCGTGTTGTAGAAGCTGGCGGCATCCTGCGCGAGCGCCGTGAACCGTTGCGACAGGCGCGCGGCTGCCTCTTCAGTCGGCGCGGCCTGCTTGAACAGCTGACCCATGGCGAGCGCGCCCGCCTTCATTTCGCTGGTGGCGCGGCCCATCGCGTTGCCAGTGCTTTCGGCCCAGGCGTTCATCGTCGCGGCCGACGCACCGAACGTATAGTCGAACGCGCTCTGCAGCTCCTGCAGGTCGCTGGCTGCGTTGACCGTATAGGCACCGATCGCGATCATCGGCGCAGTGATTCCCAGCGTCATGCGCTGGCCGATCTGCTGGAAACCCGCCGCCATATCGCGGCCCAGCGTCAGCAGCCGCTGGAACGACATCTCGATATGCCGCGTCCCGCGCTCGAAATCGGCGAGGTCCCAGCTGAGAGCCGCGCTGAGCGAGGCAATCGGTCCGCTCATGGCTTACCTTTCCGGGCTTTTCGCCTGTTTCCGGCACTCAGCAGCAAACCCCAGACGCGCGCATTTGCGGCGGCTTCCTTGGGGTCCATGATTTGCGGGGAAGGCGTGGGGCTTTCACCCTGATCGCCGATCAGCTTCTCGAGCGGGGGATATTGCGCCGGCGGGCACTGGCCGAGCATGCCGCCAAGCCAGGCACCGGTGACGATGTTGCGAAAATCGGATTCGAGGCGCTGCCGCGCGCCCCAGATCGCCAGCAATGTCGAGCGGGGTGTCTGGTACCAGAACTCAGCCGGGGGAAAGCCCGCCTGGCACCAGCGCTGGAACATCAGCTCCCAGTTCCACCCCGGCTCGGCTTCTTGCCCTTGCGCGCGTTTCCCGCCTGCCCCCTGGGGCCGGGCGGCGGCGCGATATCGGGCGTCTGCGCGCCTCGCATTGCCTTCATAACCGCTTCGCGAACTGTCGGGTCTTCCGACATGAACATGTCGATGACCGTGTTTTCCGCGATATCGGGATGGTTTTCCTTCAGGCCGCCATACACGAGCGCGACGATCGTCTTGAGCATGGGGTTGCGCCCTGCCTGCAGCGCCGCGCGCATCTGTTCGACTGCATCGAGCACCGAAAAACCGAGCACGTCTTCAGCATAATAGAACGCGCGGTTGTCGAGCTTCAGCAGATAGTTGACGCCCCGAAAGGCGAATTCGGCGACGCCGCTCAGCGGGTGGCTCATGGGTCAGCCTCCGTCAGGTTGCCGACTGGGCGATGGCGCTGGGCTGACCGGTCACGGTGGCCGTGCGCATGGCGCCCAGCGGTGCATTGTCGGGCACATAGGTCATGAGGAAGATCGTGCCCTCGTGATCCTGCGTCGTGCCGTCCTCTTCCGGCGTCACGATCTTGAACGGGCGCTTCTCACGGCTCGCCTTGTGCTCCTCGATCAGCAGATCGGTCGGGCTGCCCGGCTCGTACTTCAGGGTGAACTGCAGCTCGGGCATGTCGCCATGGCCAGGGATGTATTCCTTGACCTTGCCGCTGTCGTGATCGGTGGTTTCGACCTTCGCGATCGCCAGGCTGGGGCGGTTCACGCTCATCAGCCCGACAACCTTGGTCAGAACGTCCGACGAATTCGTCAGCCACAGCTCGGTGCCGTCCGAGAGGACGCCGTCTCCGGTTGCCATATCCAATTTCCTTTATGTGGGTGTGTAGGGGATCATCATGTCGCGCAGCCGCCGAAAGACCCTGATCCCGCCGCCCAGGTCTTCGGGTGTCATGCTGCGATCGAGCACAAGCTGTGCGCCGCGGTGAAAGCGGATGCCGTCCACTTCTTCCGGCGTTTCGACCAGTTCGGTGATCGCCACTGCAAGCTGCTTCGCCTGCAGGAACGATCGGCCGAAACATTCAAATCGGATTCGGGCCAGGTGCAGCCCCGACGGGCCGTCCTGGTCATATTGTCGGCCCGGCGCGACGATATCGATGAAGCACGCCGGGAAGCTCTCCGGCTTGTCCGACCGGCGCTCGCCGACATCGATGGCAGGGCGATTGTTGTAGGTGCCGGCAACGGCCGCCACGCCTGCGTCGTTGCGCAGCCGTGCGACCAGAGCCTCTTCCATGTCAGTTCGCCGAGAGGATCAGGCGACCCGCGCCCTTGCCGAGGATGTCGATGATCAGATCGCGATGCTGCTCGAATGCCGGTGCCAGGAACGGCTCGGCCTGCATGTTCACCGTGCCAAACTCGACGAAGCCAGCGTGCAGCGCCTTGCCTGCGAGCACCCCGACATAGACCACACCGCCTCGGCCGCGCTGCGGAGCATCGCGCAGCATGTCGCTGACCACGATATTGTCGCGCAGCTCGCCCGATCGCACAGGTGCCAGCTGGCGGGCCGTCTCGGCGACAGGCTCCAGCGCCTGCATTGCCTCGGGCGCGATCTTTTCGTCCGTCACCGCCTGGCCAATGTTGCGCACCGCGCGCACGGCCTGGTCGATGCCGGACAGGGCAAAATCAAGCATCCGGCTGCTTCGCACCCTTTGCGGCCTTCGCCTGCGCGGCTTCCTGTGCCTTCGCCTTGGCGACATCGATGACGAAACCGGTGGTGATCAGCGTCTGCGGATCGGGATGGTTGTATTCGTCGCCGACCTTCTTCTGGCGCCCGTCGCCAAAGCGGTTGGCGTGTTCGCGGATCGTCTTGACCAGCATGTTCATGCTCCTTGGGTAAGGCTGGCGCGTCGCACAGCCGTGAATTCCATTTCGGTGCGCTCGAACGGCGCGGCGCTGGTGATGTCCCAGCGATAGCCATCGAACAGGACCACATGCCCGGGCCCGATCGCGCGCGTCGCGGCGTTCTGCAGCGTGATGAACGTCGCGGGCAGGTCGTTGCCCTCGATGCCAGCCTCTCGCCGCTCCTGCGCCTTTCCGTAGCTGACAGCCGCCCAGGCGTTGCCGGCATCGGCAAGGCTGTCTTCCACCGGCTCGCCGGCAGCATTCTCTTGCGTGACCGGCAGCGCAAAATGGATCAGGCGATCGCGCTTGGCCGCGCCATACCGACCGCGCTGCATCAGCTCATCCAGATCCGGTGATTGACCAGCATGTGCTCGATCGCGAGCTCGCTGCCGTCGAACTTCGCGCGGATGGCGCGCAGCACGACGAAATACAGGTCGCGCGGCAGATCGCTGCCGGCAGCGCCATAGCCGACTGTCGCGGTCACCCGCACCGCATCGGCGCGATCGGCGATCGTCGGCCAGGTCACGCCTTTGGGGCGGATGATCTTTCCATCGAGGCCGCTGGCGACCAGCGCATAATCCGCGTCAGGCAGCAGCTGCTCGTCACCGGTGCTGTCGACATAGTTCAGCGCCTCAATGGACTGCACCGGTCCGATCGGCAGATGCTCGAGGTCGGCCAGGCTCCCCGATTGCAGAACGACCACCTGCGTGATCAGCCGCGTGTTCGTGATCCTCTCGACCTCGGCGCGCGAGGCCGCGATGTACGTCTCGATCTCGTTGTCGAAGCTGCCGTCGGCCGCATCGATGCGCAGATACTGCTTCGCCGCCGCCAGCAACACCGGCTCCGCCTCCGGCGGCGTGATGGTGACGGCAGGAAGCCACATCAGGCCTTGGCCTTCTTCGGCGCAGCAGCCTTCTTCGGCGCGGCGGGTGCCTTCGGAGCGGCGGCAGCTGCTGCAGCAGTTTCCGCATCGGCCTTGGCCTTTGCATCAGCCTCGGCCTGCGCGGCTGCAGCGGCGTCCGCATCGGCCGTCGCCTTCGAGTTGGCATCGGCCTGAGCGGCTGCAGCGGCGTCCGTTTCTTCGCCTTCGTCGATCGGCACGAAGCCATCGGTTGCTTCGGCAAAGCCGGCGCGGATCAGGCGCGACGCCTCGATCTCGCCAAATTCCCGCTCGTCACCGGGCGAAAGCGAGTATTTCGGACCGGAAAGGCCGGTCAGCATTTTCAGGTTCGGCATGGATCATCTCCTTCGCTGGCCTGCGCACCATGCGCGCAAGCCAGCGAAAGCCCGGGCGAGGCGAACCCCGCCCGGATCTCCGTGCGATCGTGAATTACGATGCGGCCTGGCGCAGCACCTTGACGGCTGCGGTATCGGTCAGCTCACCATCGAAGCGGACCAGACCAGCCATGCCGACCTTGGGCCAGAAGCGCTCGCGCACGGTCCCGATCAGGGGACTGCCGACCTTGCGCACGATGTAGGCGCCCATATCGCCGAAGACGACAGTGCGGGCATTGGCAGCCATGGCGGCAACATCGTCGTTGACGAAATACTGCTTGCCCAGGATCAGGTCCGGCGCGCCAACACGCACGTCGCCCATCTGCCACAGATAATTGCCCTGGCCGTCCTTCAGCTTGCGGATCGCTGCAAGCGTGGTGTCCGCGAACATCCATCCGCAGCGCGGGCTGCGGCGGTACGCGGCATTGACCGAGTGCTGCAGGTCGATCAGCTCGTCGGCCGCGATCGCGGCGGCAGCGGCAGCGGTCTTGCCGACGCTCGCTGCAGTCACGATGCCGTTGGGCTGGCTCGAGCCGGTGCCGATGGTGAGGCGCTGGTTCGCGATGCGGCCCAGGCGCTCGCCGAGCTTGGCGCCGATGAACGCTTCCAGATTGAACGCCGAATCCTGCAGCAGCTCGAAGCTGATCTTCAGCCAGGGCGTCGCATAGACATAGGCGTTGAGGTTCTTCTCGCCGAACGCCAGGTCGCCGCTGTCGTCGTCGGTCAGGTCCGCGCCCTCGCTCTTCAGCGCGGCAGTGTTGCCGGTGTCGTCATTGGTCGGGATGTCGAACGCGTTGCCGCTCGAGGTCACCAGCTCGGTGGTGATGCCCGGGTCGTACATCGGCCCCCAGTCCTTCATCGTCGAAACGATGAAGTTGGCGAGAGTGGTCGGCACGGTGAAGCCGCCAGCGGCATCGGTGCCGGCGGTCTGGACACGGTTCTCGACATAGCCGCGGCGCAGTAGTTGGCGCGACTCTGCCGACAGCGCCGACATATCGCCGCCCTCGCGGAGCATCGCATAGAATGCGTCGCGATACTCTTCCTGAGCCTGCTCGGCGGTGCGATCTTCGCCGCTTTCCGGATCGTCGACGCCCGACGCGCTGCCGCTGCCGCGATTGGGACGGTTCTGCTTGCGGCGCTCTTCCTCGGCGGTTTCGCGAGCAGCTTGCCGCTCTTCGCGCTCGATCTTCTTGTCGAGGGCGTCAAGCTTGGCCATCACGGCGTCGTGACGCTGCTCGGCTTCGGTGATGCGGGTCTGATCGGTTTCGTTGGCGATCGAATCGAGGATCGAGCGAGCCTCGGCCACCAGCGTGCCGCGCTCCTCGTAATACTGCTGCAGGATCATTTGTCGCTCCAGGACACAAAAAAACCCGCCAGATCGGCGGGTGGTTGAGGACGCTGCTGCTCGGCAGGCGTCGCCTCGGGCTGGGCCCGGTGAATTGCTGTCAGATCTTCCGTTCGCGCTGCGCCTGGCGCATGCGAAGCCGCGCTAGGGCGCCGGTCTTGTTGTGCTGCCGACGCTCGGTTCGCGCCTGTTCCAGGCTGCGCATTCCGGCTTCGGTATCGGGATAAGCCGGGAAGGCGGTGTACGTGATCTCGATCAGATCAGCCTCGTGGATCGTGCGCACCGGCGGATCGCTGGTTTCGTCCCATTCCTCGCGGCGCGCGATGAATCGGAAGCTCATGCCCTCGATGTCACCGCGCTCGAGCTGCACCTTCAGGTCGCGGCCGTCGCTGGTGTCGGGCAGGTCATTTTCGAACGCCAGGCCGCGCTGGTCTTCTGTGAGGCGCAGCGTGCCGCGGCTGCGGCGGCCGACAGGGCGCGCGTCGTCATGGCTGTGGAGCGCAACGACGTCACGCTTGGTCAGGGACTCGGTGAAGCATCCGACCGCGAACTGCTCGGTCCACCAACCGCCGATATCGGTGCGGTTGTTCCACAGCACTGCATAGCCGGCGGCCATACCGATCCCGTCGGCGCTCTGCGCCATGCGCAGCTCGCCACCGATCGCCATCGCGCGGCGTTCAGGCTGTTCAGTCTTGGGTGCTGGCATCCGCAGCGTCCTCCTCATTGTCGTCGATCGACGGTGCGCCGTTGTGATCGATGCTGGCCCCCGCCATCACCAGCGGCACGGTCGCCTGCTGCACGTAAAGCTGGTCGCCGCCGTCCATCGGCGCGCGCTGCTCGAGGGCGCGGGCTTCGTTGGGGGTCAGCTGACCGGTTTGGATCGCCCTGGCGAGCGCTTCGCTGCGCTCCTTGAACGCGCCTCGCTGCAGTCCGTCCAGATTGTGGCGCACCCGCCGGGTAGGGTTCTGCCAGCCATAGAGCTTCAGCGTCAGCTCATCCTCGAACGCCTTGGCCCATTGCATGATCAGGTGCTTGGCCAGCCACAGATCCTGCTGTTCGGTGTTGCTGAAGGTGCCCTTCGACAGATCCTGCACGAAAACCGGCGGCATCTGCCAGCCACGGCTGATCTCGATGATCTGAAAGGCCCGCGCTTCCACCATCTGACCTTTGGAAGGGTCGATTCCGACAGGCTTCAGGTTGTGCCCGGGCGGCATCCCGAAAATGTTGCTGTTCGACTTCTTGGCGAGGTCGATCGCGCGCTGGATATCGTTCTGCGCGCGCCGGTACGCATCGGCACCTGAAGGCAGGGGGCCTTCAAGTGCCAGCGGCGGCACGCCACCGCCCAGGAAGAAACCGCCGGCAAAGCTCTCCATGGCGATCGCCAGCGATATCGCCTTGTTGATCTTCGCGATCGGCGAATAGCTGGCCAGGCCATCCCGCTTCAGCATGAACGGCGTGTCGATCACGTCGCCGGCGCGGTAATCGCGGCCATTGTGCGTATAGATCCGCTCGCCATTGACCCGCCGGATGGTGGTCAGCGCCGGATCCATCGGCCAGATCGCCACCGGACGCCGGCCAACCCGCTCGATCCACGCGAGCCCACGGCCGCCGGTGAACACCTGCTGCCAATGCCAGCGACGCCAGCCATAGCTGGTTTCCCCGTCATTCGGGGCATAGCTGAGCAGTTGCGCCACTGAATCATCGACCCTTGCGCCATTTTCACCCGCTTCGAACGTCGGAAGCGGCAGAGCGGCCAGTGTGCGCGACAGAAAGGCGACGATCGAAAACACCGCAGGCACGCCCAGCGCCGCCTCGATCGACACGATCGGGAGGGCATTCTGCGCGTCGGCAATGCCCAGAAGGCGCAGCAGCTCTTCTGGGCTTTCGCTGAGGCTGTATTTCGGGTCCTCGATTGACCGCTGTTCAACGCCGCCCAGCAGCCAATCGGTGAACCAACCCATCAGGCCTGGTCCTCGTCGGCCGTCATGGAAAATTCGGGGTCATCCCATGGCGAAGTCTGGATCACTTCCTCCTCCTTCGTCATGCTGCAGCCCAGCGCACTGATCAGCGCCACCGGGTTGTCGATCTTGGCTTCGGGGCGCGGCTTGTTCGGGTAGACATTGTCTTTCCGGTCGGCCTGCGCGACGACGTTGTTCATCTGCCATTCCATGACCGGGCAGCCCCCATGGGCAATGGTCCCGGCCTTGGTCAGCGCATCGAGCTCTTTCATCGGCTCGGAGAAATTCAGGACGATCGGGCGGTATTCCAGCATCGGAAAGCCATCCTTGACGGCCGTCGTCGCCAGATACGTTGCCTGATGCGGGTCATATGCGACCTGCTCGAGCTGGGCGAAGTCGCGCACGTCGCGCAACGTGTCCAGAATCTCGTCATAGTCGATGATGTTGCCCTGGGTGACGTTGATCAGGCCTTGGCTGTCCCAGCCCTGATACGCTGGCACCGAAAGAACCGTCTCTTCGGGCAGAAAATAGAAACCCACCCGCACATACGGGTCATCGACCGTCGGCTTGCCGCCGATCGGCAGGAAGAGCAGCTCGAGCGCCGCGATATCGACCTTCGACGCCAGATCGAGCCCCGCGACGCACCGGCGACCGCGCAGGGCCTCGTACTGAAACAGATCCCGGCCCCGCATGGGCAGGTTCAGATCGTGGCAGGATCGCCATTTCTGGATATCGAAGTACGCTGCCTTCGACGCGACCCACAGATTGAGGTGTTTCGTCTTGAAAACACCGGCTTTTCGCGGCGTCGAGATCGCATCGCGCTGCCTGGCGCGAAGGAAATCGCCGTCAACCGAAACGCCCAAGTTCGGATTGGCCTTGCGAAGGGTCGCCTCGGACCGCCAATCGTCCTCGTCATCGGCCGCGAATTCGGCGAAAAACGTCTCGTCGTCAAGCGGCGGACCGCCATTATGGCCCATTCCGGCGGCCTCGCGAGCCGCTTTCTGCTCTTCCGTCGCCCCGATTCCCTGGAGCTTTTCGCGTTCCTCCTGGATCTTTGCGTAGCAAGGCCCCGCCAGGTTGTCCCCGGCGGTGGTAATCAGCACCTGCAGGGGCTGCTCGCGCGCGCCCATGCCGGTCTGCATCGTGTCGACCTGGCCGTCGTCAGGATGCTCGTGATACTCGTCGTGGATCGCGCAGCTCGGGCTCTGGCCGTCGCCGGGATCTCCGATGATCGTCTCGAACTTGCTCTCGTCGCCGATCCGGACCAGGTTCTTGGCGTTGATCTCGATCCCGAACCGTTTGATCAGCGCCGGCGTGCGAGAAGCCATCAGCTTCGCAGGCTTGAAGACCTCCCAGGCCTGCTTTTCATTCGTCGCGCCCGAATAGACCTCAGCGCCGAACTCGCCATCGGCGCAGAACATATAGAGACCGATGCCGGCGGCGATCGCCGATTTGCCGTTCTTGCGCGGCACGACGACGAACAGGACGCGGAATCGCCTGAGCCCGTCGCGCTTGCGCAGCCACCCGAAGGTGCAGCACAAGATCCACACCTGCCACGGCTCGAGCCGGATCAGCTCCTTTGCTCGGGCCCATTTGCCCTTGGAATGCGGCAATCTCTCGATAAAGCGACACACGCGCGCCGCTTTTTCGTTATCGAAACGGTGCGGAAACGCAGCTTTCTTCTGCGCCTTCAGCTCATCCAGGAACCGCTGGGACTGTCGGACGATTGACTTGCCAGCAGGGATCTTCCCCGAAACGACATCGCGCGCATATTGCTTGGCGATCGCCGGATAGTCGCGCGTCTCCACATGCTAGGGCGGTTATTCCGCCTGATCAGGCAGCGGCAGCTCGCGGACGCACAGATCGATGCCCGAATGCACATAAAAGGTGCGCTCGCTGTTCGGCGCGACATCGACGGGGTTTTCCCAGTCGGAATCCTCAATCTCGCGCGGCGCGGTCCAGACCCGAACGGGCCAGCTGCAGGTCTTCACGGTCACGCTGGTGGTCATGGTGGTCTCCTCAGAAATCGTCGAAATCGCCCGCTTCGGGCTTGTGCCCGGAGGCCAGCTTCAGCGCGCTGGCAGGGTTGAGCATCAGCTCGCCCAGCAGCGACTGCGCCTGGCGCATCGCATCGGACAGCATCGCAACCTCAGGCCGCGGCCGGATTATGAAACCCCGCGCCGTCTCCGACTTGTAGGTATCGCCCTCGCTTTCGAGCACCGCCTGGAAGCGCTGGATCTGCTCCAGGCGCAGCGCCAGCAAGGCGACATGCTCGGCATATTTGCCGCTGGCGCGGTTTTCGGCCGCGAGGATCCCCGCGATCTTGGCGAACAGCAGCTGTGCCAGATCGCTTAGATGCATCGGGCAGATCAGCGGCGCTTCGTCGGCCGCGATTGTCGGGATGGTGTCAGGCTCCGCCT
The DNA here is from genome assembly GCA_000503195.1 of Blastomonas sp. CACIA14H2. Taxonomy (GTDB): domain Bacteria; phylum Pseudomonadota; class Alphaproteobacteria; order Sphingomonadales; family Sphingomonadaceae; genus Blastomonas. The sequence goes on along the minus strand of AYSC01000006.1, from coordinate 69,497 downwards.
TTTCGGTCCCGCGCAGTTTCTTGATCGCCGACGAGGTCGGCTTCCGACCGGACCCCGGCCTAGATCCACCCCGCGCCATCGACCCCCAACTTTTTACCCTTTGATTTCGACCGCGTGAAAATCTGACCACCAAGGCGGTGTCCGGGGGCGGACGATCGGAGAGATTGACCCTCCCCCTCCCCATGTGATGATTTTCAATCGAAAACTTCGATTTTCCGCTGTCGTGCGAGCTTCCGCTCAGCCTTCGACTTGGCATCGTGGCACGGGTCGCACAGACCCTGCTTGTTCGATCGATCGTCGCTGCCACCCCATGCGAGGGGCAGGATATGGTCGACAACGTCGCTGGCGACCTCGAGGCCCTTTCCCAGGCACAGGCGGCACAGCGGTTCTTCAGCGAGCACCTGCGCCCGCTCGCGCATGCCGGCACGGCCGCGCTTGCGCTGGTCCTTCACGAACAGCCCAGGCCGCTCCCAGGGCTTGGCAGGCTTCCAGCCCGGCGGCCGATAGCGCGGCGGCTGTGTCGGCATCAGTCGATCGACATGCCGAGCTCGATCAGCTCGGCGTCGATAACCTCGATCCGCCTGTTCAGCTCAGCCTGCAGCGCGGGCTTGATCGCCTCGAGCATCTCCTCATCGGCGACGTTGCCGCTGATCAGATCGTGCACGCGCAGGTCAGGCCGAGTGTCGAGCGCACGCTGCCATCGCGCGCGCATGCTTGCGAGGTGCGATACCCGGGATAGCGACGCGAGCTTCACGCGCTCCCCACAGTGCCGGCCTGCTCGGCCCGGTTCAGCACGAACGATTCCTCGCCGGCCTTGGCCGTCACGCCCAGCTCGGCCAGATCCTTGGCCCTCGGCCCATCGGTCGCCTTGAGCAGCGCCGTCTTGTCGAGCTTCGGCTTGGCAGGGGCAAACGCCTTGCCCCAGCGCAGCTTGGTCAGCTCCGCGATCAGCGCCTCTTCCGAGCCCGCGATCGCCAGCACCGTCTTGCCGGTGCGCGATCCGATGTTGCAGCCGCCCAGCTCCATGGTCTTGCGCTTCCCGGGCAGCAGCTCTGCCGCCGCCTTCGCCCACCAGGGCTGCAGCTTGGCAGCGATATCGTCCTGCTCGAGCACGATCGGCACCAGCTTCGCATCGGCTGCAGCATTGGCCGCGGCGATCGCCTCGTTGCGCTCGGCCTCGATGGCGGCGCGGTCAACGTCCAGCTCGGCCCAGCGCTGCAGCATGGCGGTCGCCTGGTCGACCGTGCGCGGCTGCCGATGCCTGGGTGCAGCGTCGCTCACAGCGAGGTCGCCCGCTCGGAAGGCACCTGGCGCAGGCCCTGCACAACATCGTTCATGCAGTGCGCCCTGGTCAGCTGCGCCTGGGCAACCCGCCCCGCGGCCAGCTCGTCGTGCACCTGGCGAAGGAAATCGCGGCTCACCGCCACCGTTTCCTTGCCCTGGCCGGCAAACGCCTTGCCGCGCAGCTGCTCGAGATCGATGCTCATCCGCACCTCCGTGGATTGGTGCAGCCGCCCGGGCGCGCGTCTGGCTGGCGAAACGCCGCAACGATATCGGCCGCGATGGCTTGTGCCTCGCTCTCCATCTCGTCGAACTGCCTCTGATCCCGCACGCCCAGCGATACATCGCGGCACAGGCGGTCAAGCCTGTCGCTGGCCAGGGAAAGGCGGCTGCCAATGTCGCTGGCATGCCGACGGAGACCGTGTCGCATGCTGGCGTCTCCCGGACATCAAAAAGCCCGCCATCAGCCGGGGGAAAGGGGCTGGGCGGGCTCTGGGCGCAATTATCGCGGGGTCGTTTCTGCGCCTCTCGATGCGCTTTGGGCAGGGGCTTTTTTGTGACACCTGCAAGATTTTGCCCTGATGCGGTCTATGCGATCAACCAGACCTTTCTACAGCGTCAGCCAGAGTGTTCAGGGCATTATCGATACCCATGAGCCTGTAAGCAATTTCATGTAAGCCATTGCTTTGACGTAACGCGGCCCAGGCGTTGACCATTTCAGCCGAAATCTCTTCACCATCGGCAGCGTCGAGATGGATGCGGATGCCATCGGCATCAACCTTGCAGACAAATTTCGGCACTTGCGTCTCCCATAATGCATCGACAAAGCGCCGCTTCGCGCATTGCGATCCGGCGCCAGTGACCTTGCTACATTCGAAGGGAGATTATACCAACCCCGCATGCATCGCCGCCAGATCGCCCGCATCGACCGCGCGAACCGCATCGGCATGATATCCCGGCCATAGCATAAGCGCCTCCAGCAACAGCCGCCTGGCCTTGCGTGCCGTGATCCGATGCCGGGACGCGGCCGCGCTGATCGACATGTCGCCCACGATGATCGCCAGCACCGGCTGAGGCTCGGGCAGGGCTGCCCGCCACCGCGAATAGGCCATCTCGGCCCGAACCCATCCCAGCGCCTCATAGAACGCCCCGCCAGCGCGCGGCGATCGGTCCACCCGCGTCTCCAGGCTCACCGTGCGGATCTGCAGCTCGGCACCGATCCTGTCGGCGATCGCCGCGATCAGATCGGCATCGGCCAACTCAAATTGGTCGATCACCCCGCGCACATAGAGCTGGTGCAGCGCGCCCTGGTCCTGGCGCGCGGCGTGCGCGTGCGTTTCCGGCGTGCCATGGCGCTTGTGCCCGTAATCGCGCTGCAACGCGTGCTGCGCCTTGCGCAGGGCGCGCTCCTCGGCAGCCTTGGCCGGATGCCGCGCCGCATAATCGGCGTTGATGCTACGCCGACGGTCGGCCAGCACGGCCTCGGTACCCGCCTTACGCTTGTTCCTGCGCCCCGCCGCCTGCGCCGCCATCAGTCATTCCCCGGTCTCGATCTTGGCCATAGGGATAATCGAGCTCGGGAACCGGCGGCAGGGGCTCATTTGTAACGCTTTTTCCGGTGCTCGCCGGTGGCATCGCCACCCGCCGATCGGCATCGATCGTCCACCCGCGCGCCAGCAGCTGGCGCATCGCCAGCGGCTCCTCATCCGGCAGGCTCAGGCCGCGCGGCCCCGGCACGCGCAGCAGCTGCCCCTCGGACTCCAGCTTGCGAACCGCGCGCCGCACCCGGGTGCGGTTGGTATCCAGCGCATGCGCAATCTCGCCCAAGCTCGGCGATCCATGCCAGTCGGCGATGTACTGGCGCACGAATTTCAGCACCAGCAGCTTCAGGCTCGCCATCTCGGGCCGCTGGCGAAGGGTATGATCATGGTCGGCATGGGGGCGGTGGCTGGCCATGCTCGGAACATAACAGGAAAATTGTGAAAAAGCGCTATTTCGCTATTTGTTCGGGCAAATACTAGATCAAGCAACCAGTCGTAGCCGTCCCTTCTTCACGCCATCACCTGCACCGCCACCATCAACGCTCAACATATTAGCCAGACCGAACACAAGGTTCTCGATCTCCCGGGTCGGCAATCCCAATTCTTCTGCGATGCTGGCTTTTGTTACCTTGTCGGTCCGCAACTCAGCTAGCACCTGCTGCCATACCGCTGAAGTCTCGCGCTCGATCCCGTGTGGTTCTGCCTTACGATAGCCCCGCTGCTGTATCTGGATGCAGAAGGTCCGATATTCCCATTCGGTCGTCAGATTGAGCTTGTGAACGCGGTGGTTTAGCGCTGCCAGGGAAACCTTCCACCGTCGCTTGTGGGCAATCAGGCGATCCAAGGAATCGACATAGCTCAGATGCGCCAGCACGTCGGCCCGCGGCATCAGGAATGATGCTGCAAACCGGTTCGCTTCATCTTCGGCCTCGCGACCGCGCGGCCCACCATGCTTGTGCAGCACCAGATGCCCGAGTTCATGTGCCGCATCGAACCGCTGGTGTTCGGCAGTCTTGTTGCAGTTTAAGAAAACATAGGCCTTGTCACGTCGCCACATCGAAAACGCGTCCACAGCGTCAGTGTCTTCGGCCAGCGAAAACACGCGCACACCCTTGGCCTCGAGCAGATTGATCATGTGAGAAATCGGCCGCTCGCCAATACCCCAGATTTCGCGCAACGCCCTGGCTGCACCATCGGGCGTCTCGCCGGAAAGGTCTTCCAGATCCAATGCGGGCAGGTTGAACCGCTTCTCTACCCAGTCACCGAACATGAAACCGAACGAACCAGCAGCCAGCGCTGCATCGCGATCGCGCGCCGGCATGCTCGATAGCGATCGGAAGCTCGCTGCCTCCTTTTCGGCCTCGTCGACTTCCCCGCCTTCGAAAAAGGCCGGAGGAAACTGCAGCTCCCACGAAATCATGGCGACCTCGTCAGACGACGGTTCGCGCTCGTCTTCCTCCCACCGTGTCACGGTGCGAGGGTGCAGGCCCAAGGCGTCGGCGAGACCCTTTTTGGTGAGTCCCATCCGCCGCCGAGCCAGGCTCAGCCGCTGACCACTGAACATCGCTTACTTCCGCGTTACGACCACACTGAATTCGGGCCCATCACCATCGTCGCTCGAGGGTGTCAAGGCGCGGCGCCAGCCATCATCCGAATCGATCAGGACAAGGCGCTCGCTCCAATCGGAGAAATAGCCATTCTCGATCTTGGTCGGATGCGAAAGCTCAGCGCGGACCGTGTCTCCATGCACATAAATGCACAGATACCATGTCGAAAAGCCCGGCAGCTTCGCGTCCTCGGGTTCGGCAGCTAGGCCACCAAAGGGAAGCGAAAGCTGATTGATAAGTGCGGCCCGGCGCCCCAGTTCACCTTTCTTGGAACGGTTGGTCGGGTCGGCCACAGGATGGCCGGTATTCTCGTCGGTATTGGCGACGGCGATCTTGAGCATCTTCGGATGATGAACGATCGTGGAAAAATTGGCTGTATCATCCCGCACGAACCCATCGCGCAGGAACTCCTCGCGAAGCCTGGCAACTGCCGCCAGCCAGGTCATGATGCCCCGGGCAATCGGGGGATGGTTGGCGGTACAGCCGGAATAGGCAGCAACAGCGGCCTTGATGGCAGAGATCAGCCCTTCACGACGAAGACCCATGTCGCGCAAACGCGCATTGACGTCCCATTCATCTGATCGAACCACAACTGCCATAGAACCTCCGGTCACTTTTTTCGTCCTCATTTGTGGCGGAAAAAAGTGACCGGGTCAATCCTGCTCTGCAAATTTATGCAGACTACGCGGTGCTGGCAGGCGCACATCAGGTTAAGTGTCCATGGGCTGACCAGAAACCAGTTCGCTGCGCGCTGTCCAGCGGTCATGCCCCAGATAATTTCTTTCCGAGTAGTCAATGTGCAACGCGAAAGTGGTGAAAAACCGCTCATCTTCCAATGTGACGTAATGCACTTTTCCGATCAGCCAGCAATTAAGGTCGACCGCTCTTGGGTCTCGCCATTCCATCCAGGTACTATCGGCCTGTTCGCCCGGAAGGATGAGGATTTGGCTGTTCGATTGCTCTGTTAAGTGGTTGCTCCACACCGGCTCATCGACATAAGCCCATTCCATGCTCACGACCTTCAGTAAGCTGAGCCCGCTGTTCGATAGCCTTATCCAGAAACCGTGCGGATATGGCTCTCCTTCCAGCTCCATATGAAATCCGCCCTTGATCAGCAGTACACCGCGTTCCCGGGCAATGTATGACCGCAGCGTCTTTCGGCTGCTCTCGGCCGCCTCCCGGGTTGCATCCCAGGTCCGCCAGACCAGGTAGATCCCGATCGCGCTCAGCGCTGCTCCGGTGATTGCCATGATCCCCATGATCGCGGTCCAAAGGGCCATCGTGCGCTGGCTGTAGAGGTCATACTCTTCCCGCTGCTCAGTTCTAGCCGCGCGCAGTGCTCCGGTTCGGCACCGATCGGGTGATGGCTGCACCGCGCAGCTCGCCCTAATCTCCGCCAGGGCGTTTTGTTTGCTGGCGATCGCATGGCTGCTAGCGAGGTCGAAATAGATCTTCTGCTGAATGCCGCCAAAGGTCACCAGCGAAGCGAAAACCAGCGCGACAGCGACCAGCAGCTTGCGGAGCTCGGATTTTTCCATGCTAGTTTATTGGTGGCGCGCAGGTGGTGATCGCCTTTGGGACACGGGACCAACCCCTCACCTCCAGCATCGCATCGCGCTGTATCAGATCCAAGCGGCCGCCGGCGCCCATGTCCTCGGTCCATATGATCGTCACCCGATCGGGTTTGTCAGGCTGGCGAAAAACCAGGGGCGGCGGCCACCCATCGACGTCGATGATGCACCGTTCGACATCGTACATGTTCGCACGGGATTGATAATCATGCTCCAGTTGCCGGCTCTCGTATTTGCTGAAGGGCCCGGCGATCGCTGCGATCGGCGCGGCCAGCACGGTGGCCGCTATGGCCAAACGAAGCACCCACGTCATCCGAAGAGAGCCTTGATGTTGTCGGCAAAGACGATCAGCGCGGCCAGCAGCGCCAGTGATGCCATCGTCGTCGTCACGATGAAACCCTTGCTGGGCAAGTGCGCAATGCGCTCGGTCAGCGTGGCGACATTGACCTTTACCTCACCCAGCTCATCGCCGACCTTGTCGATGCGACCTTCCAGCCTGCTCACGCGATCATCCACAGGACCTGATCCTCCGCCAGAAGATCCACGATGAGCACGCCATTCCTCATGCATGGCTCGCAATTCTGCTTGCCCCGACAAAATCTGCTTGAGCCGATCATCAACGGGCATCAGCTGCAGCCTTCAATTCAGCGAGGATCTCGTCAGCAAGGCTGGCCATCTCCCCCAACTGGGCGTCGAGGTCCTTCACGTCGCTGGGGTTGACCCGCTCACCCAGAGCCAAATCGGCAAACATCTTTGTCATGGTTAAATTCAAGCGCATCTGGTTCATTGCCATCAGCGCAAGGCTCACCGTACTTTTCAAATTTTCGCTCATATCCCCGGTCCATCCCCAAAGCGCAGCGCCTTGCAGCTATCATGGTCGATCCGGGCATAGACCTTCTCTACGTTCATCCCGCCAAAGCCATTGCGCGCGCGGAACGTCATCCAGAGGCCGTGCTCGCCATTGTCATTGCCGTAGATGCGCGTTTCCACATGCTCAAAACTATCCGGCTCGCGCATGCCCGCCTTCACCTGGCGCACCAGGTCGCGATTGGCGCCATCCCGGCCCGACAGGCAGTGCTCGCCTGATGCTGGCTTGGCTTCAGGGGTGAGCTCGGCCGATGAAGCCACGTCTTTTTCTGGCGGCAGAAGGTGCTTCTCGCGTAGCTTCGCCTTCTGTTCGTCGGTTGTCCCAAACGCGAGGAATGCGGCAAATGCGACGAACAGGCCCGCTGGCCATTTCCACCATCTTTTGGGGGGCGGACGATTGATCTTACCGTCATCGGCCATCAAGCCTGCGCCTTGTATGTGTGTGGTTCATCATGCAGCGCGATCGGCCGAGTGCGCCGCCGGACAGCGACCCGTCGAGGCAGGTCAGGATCCTCTTCGCAGGCTGCCAGCCTCCGCACGATCAGGCTGATGGCCGTGCGCTCGTCGCCGTCCAGGCTCCGGAACATCGCCAGCAGCTCCCGCTCCGCATGGTCGAGCTGCTGAACCGGCGCATCTGCCTGCGGGTCGTCGGTTTCGCCCGACAGATAAGCGGCGGTGGTCTGGAGCTCGCGGGCGATCCGATGCAGATGCTTTGAAGATTGCGAGTGCCCGCGGATAAGTCCGTTGATGGTGCTCTGGTCGACCATCACCCGGCGCGCAAGTTCGGCCTGGGAAATCCCAAGCTCCTTCAGGCGACTCTCGATGCGCGTCCCGATCGACATGCCCCATGTTACCGGAATCCCCATAATGGGTTTATATGGTTTTCCCCATTGACTCATATATGGGGATGTCCATAGATAGGGTATGGCAATTCAGGATGAACTTGATTCGCCCCTCGCAAGGGCCTGCAGGGCACTCGGTGGCCAGTCGGCCCTTGCGCGTCTGATCGGCAAGGATCAGTCGACCATTCACGATCGTCTGCGCGACGATAAGCCGGTCTGGGCAGAGCATGTCCTTGCCATCGAAGCCGCGACCGGCATTTCGCGTCATGAATTGCGGCCTGATATCTACCCGCTGGAACTGACCAGCGGCTCACCTGCTCTTGCCTCTGGCGGTGATCCTCTCCCCGTCGGGCGCATTCCTGCCTGCCCCTCTGCCGGACCCGACCCTGTACCGGCAGACACCGCGTCCCATGGTGAGACAGCAGGCAGCGGGGAGGCGGCAGGGGCCATGGATTGCGACCCCATGGCCCCCGCCGCCGATTCCCCGCCCATCGGAAAGGCTGCGGCATGAAGAGCGCGATGGAATGGGTCTGGCACAGCGTCTCGCTGGTCATTTTCACCGCGCTGGGCGTTGCCGCGCTCAGCCTTGCCGTCAAGACCACAGCCGAGGCCTTCATCGTCATCAGGGTCGCCATGTCATGACCGTTAGCAACCCCAACCCCGCCTGGCCCTTGCGATCGCATGTCGACATTGCAGGCAACGCCGGACAATGACCAAGCCCCGCGCCCCCCTCTCGATCGACGCCGCTCTTTCGCGCATCGCCGGTTTCCTGCCCGGAGGCTGGGCAGACATGGCCACCACCACGGGCCGCGCAGAGCGCACCGTGCGCAACTGGGGCGATCCCGACACCGCCGAGCAGATCCCGCTCGATTGCGCGATCGCACTCGATCTCGCCTATATCGGTGCCGGCGGCGACTGCGCCCCGCTGTTCGAAACCTATCAGTTCAAGCTCGAGCTGGCGCAGATCGAGCGCTTCGCCTGCAACATCCAGCTCGCCCGCCACACCGCCGACGTCATCCGCGAGGGTGGCGAGGCGCATTCCGCCCTGGTCCGCGCTACCCTCCCAGGCGCGACCAGGGCGGATAGACAAGAGGCCTATCGCGAGTGCAGCGAGGCCATGGATTTTCTGAAGCGCGTCTTCCCGTTGCTCGAGGCCGATCGCGCATCGGAACAGCATCACCCGCCGTGAACCTGAGATAACCACCGCGAGCGAGGAGCCCGGCGGCGTCAAAACCCGTCGGGCTCCATTCGCCCCACGCTTTGCCAGTTACTCCGTCAACTTCCTGCCCGGTTTCGCACACCGCGCTTCCGGGCCGGCCTTTCTGCTGCCTGAAGAAAGCGACCATCATGACCGATTCCGTAATGACCGCGCAGATGCCGAGTTCCCGTTTCACCGATCCCGCGATCACCCAGCCCGAAGCCCCCGCCGCCGAAACGCGCCAGCTGAAGCACTGGACCGCCTATCGCTCCGGCCCCGCCCTGTCCGTCTCGGGCATGGATGCCGAAACCGGCGCGACACGCACGATCGCCGGCATCAAGAACCTCGGCCCGGACGCCCAGGGCAAGCTGTTCATCACCGATGGCGAAGGCCAGCGCTGGGAACTGGTGCTGTGATCAAGGCACTGCCGCCAACCGCGCTGCCCGCGCCGATGACACCAGGCACCTACCTGCGCAAGCGCCGCAAGGCGGCGGGCGTCAGCCTGGAGCTGGCGGCAGTGGCCTTCCTGCCCTGTTCTGACCCGCCTTTTCCGCGCCCGACTTGGCGCGCAGCCGATGGGTTGGGCCCGGTAGCCATTGTGCGCCAAATCGTTTCCGTCCTCTCTAAGCTCGAGAGCGACCAGCTCCATGTCGACGGCATCGCGCTGATGCAGCTCACCGGCGTCGTGCCGTTCGAGCGCGAAGCCTATGACCGGCTTGTCGCACTCCATCTCGGCGTCGATGTCGCACCGCCCTCGATCTGTCGTGAATGCGGCTGCGGCGTGCTCACCGCCTGCATGCATGCGGGCTATCCCTGCGCCTGGTCGGAAACCGACCCCAATCTCTGCACCGCCTGCGAACGCCGCGAGGCGCAAGCGGCTGCCGATCTTCCGGAGACCGAAAATGCGTCCTGACCCCCGCCATTGGGGCATCGGCGCCCAGCGCCAGCCCCGCGAAGGCTTTTTCGGTGAACCGATCAGCGCCGCGCTCTGTGGCGCCGCGTTCGCCCTGGCGGCGATCGCCATCCCGGGCCGCGTCGTCCTTTCCCTCGTGATGGAGATGATCCGGTGAAACAGTCCGACATCCGCGTGCTGCGCATTCATGCCGCCGACTGCCGCTGCAGCAAGTGCCCGGATCCGCGCGGCACCCGCGCCCAGCGTCATCGCCGCTTCCTCGCCATCATGGCGATCTGGGTGATCGGCATCGTCGCCGGCGTCGCCGCCCTCCTGCAGGGAGGCAGCGCGCTATGAGCGAGCCCATCGCCGCCGACGATCAGCTGCGCCTGTTCATCGAACGCATCGAGCGGCTCGAGGAAGAGCGCAAGGGCGTCGCCGACGACATCCGCGAGACGTACAACGAGGCCAAGGCGCAGGGCTATGACGCCCGGATCATGCGCCAGATCGTCCGCCTGCGGAAGATGGAGCCGCACGATCGCCAAGAAATGGAGGCGATCCTCGACACGTACAAAGCCGCGCTGGGGCTGGGCTGATGTCGGGCGGCGATCAGAACTGGCAGGTTGGCGACCTGGCGCTGTGCAAGTACAGCGGCTGTTGGTTCGACCAGTATCACAGGCCGCGCGTTGGACCACTGGCGGGCTCTGTGCACACGGTTACGCGGGTATGGCAGCCCGGTGAAAAACTGCTGATCAGCCTGCAAGATTGGCCGATAGAAATGGGCTTCTGGGCCAGTGCATTCACCAAGATCGCTCCCCACGCCCTCGACGAGGAAGACGCCGAAACCATCCGCCTGTTGACCGGCCAACCGGTGACGCCGGCGGCGCCGAAGACGCCGGAGCTGGTCTGATGCCGCCCGGCCTCGTCCGCTTCAGGGATGGCGCTCAGCCGCTCAACCTTGCTGCCGATCAGGCGCGCAAGCTCCTTGATGGCGGTGTCAGCCAGATCCGTCTGCGCCCGGGCGCCATGGCCGATCGCATCGAAGCCGGGTCGCTGGTCTGGCTTCGCGAGCCCTGGGCGATGATGCCCTGGGCGGATCGTCTGGCGCCAACCGCAGCGCTGCAGAAATTGATGCAAGGCAAGCCTTTTGCCGACGATCTCCATTTTCTGGCCGACGGAGCGAAGCCCGCTGAATTCGGCATCACCCGCTTTTCCCGCACGCTTCCGCGCAGCCACAGCCGTGCTTTCCTGCGCGTGACCGATGTCGAGAATGATCAGCTGCAGCGCTGGACCGCAGCCGACGAGGCCGCGCTCGGCATGACGCGCGACGATTATATCGCCGCCTGGAGCGCCACCGCCCGCGCCATTGCCAGCTTTGGCGGCGATCCCAACGGCCTGCGCTGGGCCGACAATCCGCGCGTCCGCATCATCACCTTCAGGCTGGTCAGGCAGAATATCGACGCCTGGCTTGGGTCCCAGCGCGAGGGCCTCGCGCAGCCAAAGCTTGCCGCAGCGGGGCCTGAAACCGCTGCGGCAAGCAGCGCGCATCCGGACTGGCCGGTCCGGGGCAGCGCACCTTCCGCAACCGTGCCCGGTCACGAAAGGACCTGATTCATGAACCAGCCTGTTCCCCAAAACAACCACGTACCGCTCAACAAGCTCATCCTGTCGCCCCGCAACGTGCGCAAGACGAACGGCGACGACGATATCGAAAGCCTCGCCGATTCGATCGCGTCGAAAGGCCTGCTGCAGAACCTCGTCGTCTCCGAAAGCGTCGATCATCCCGGCAAGTACGAGGTCGACGCCGGCGGTCGTCGCCTGCGCGCGCTGCAGCTGCTTAGCCGCCAGAAGCGCGCGGCAAAGAACATGCCGGTACCGGTGCAGATCATCCCGCGCGACGACGCGCTGGAAGCAAGCCTGGCCGAGAACCTGCAGAAGGTGGCGATGAACCCCGCCGACGAGGTCGAGGCCTTTCATGCGATCGTGTACGAAGGCAGCAACCCGCTGTCGGCGATCAACAATGTGCCCACGCGCATCGCCAACTGCGCCCGCCGCTTCGGCCGCACCGAACGCTATGTCGAACAGCGCCTGCGCCTGGCCGCGCTCGCGCCGGACATCCTCGATGCGCTGCGCGAATACCGCATCACGATCGAGGCCGCGCGCGCCTATGCCAGCCATCCCGATCATCAGGTGCAGCTCGCGGTGTTCAGGAAGGAAGACGCCAAGGCCGCGTCACAGCCCGAATGGTCGCACCGCCCGGTCAGCATCCGCGAGCAGCTCGCCGGCAAAAGCTACCCGCTCGATCATCGCCTTGTGCGCTATATCGGGCTCGACTCCTATGTCGCAGCCGGCGGCAAGACCGAGCGCGACTTGTTTTTCGGCGACGAGGATCGCGAGCTGCTGATCGACACCGCCCTGGTGCGCAAGCTCGCGACGGAAAAGGCGCTCGAGGAAGCCCGGGTGCTGGCCTGGGATGGCGGTTGGCTCGATGCGGCCGTCGCTCCGGTCGACGGCCCCTATTGGTCGACCCCCAAGACGCCCGACGGCTTCAAGGAAGACTGGGCCAGCAAACCCGCAGAGCTGCCCCTTGCCGAGAAGACCTCTGCGATCGCCATCTACCGGCTGAACAACGACGGCACCGGCGTCGAAATGATGTGCCACTGGCTGAAGCCCGTCGCGCCGGTCGAGCCCGGCCAGCAAGACAGCTCGCCCCCCGCGATCGGCCGCGACTGGGCGGCAGAGGCGCGCGAAAACGATATTCGCACGATCGCTGCCCGCCTGGCTGCGCCCAAGGTCGCCGGAACTGCACTTGAAGGCCGCACCTTCTGGCCCGCCAAGCACCGTGGCTGGATCGACGTCATCGAGGAGCATGAGGGCAGGGTGTTTGTCGCTCTGATGGTCCAGGTCGATCCCGCCGACCTCGAGGAGCACCTCGCTGAAGCGACGGCCGAATATGAGGCACGCGCGGCGGAGGCAGCCGAGAAAAAGCGTCAGGCTCAGGCCGCGCGCGATGCTGGCCTGCAGGGCGTGGAATCGATCGATCCCGCCGATCAGGACACCGACAGCGAGGAGCAGGTGGCATGACCCAGCTCACCATTGAAGCCCGCGTCGCCAAGGTGCTCGCCGACCATTTCGGGAGGCTCGATCCGGCGACCGTCACGCCTGATCTCAGCCTGCGCGAGCATCTGAAGGCTGACAGCCTGGACGGCGTCGAGATCGCGCTGGCGCTCGAGGAGGAATTCTCGGTCCAGATCACCGACGACGAATGCGCCGAGTGCACCACCGTCGGCGAGCTGCAGCAGCTGCTCGTCAAGCTGACGGGAGGCGCAGCATGACCGCGACCGAACAGACCCCCGAGGCGCGCGCTGCTGAACGCCAGATGCGCGCGGCCATCCGGCAGCAGGTCATGGCCGTAGGCGTACCAGCGGACAAGGCGTCGGAGATCGTCGACCTCGCCTTTCATGGCGCTCAAAAGGCCATGGATGCGCTGGTCGCGGCGACGAACGTCTCCAGCGATCACCGGGTCAACCTCAATGCCCTGCTGATCGCCACCAGCCTCGTCGACGAAAAGATGAAGGGCGCGCGCGAGCTGGTGCAGGCCATGGCCCCAGCGATGGGCCTCAATCTGATGTCGTCGAACGTCGAGATCGGAGGGCAGCCGTCATGAGCGACCCTATCCAGGCGCAATATCACGGCCTCATGCAGGGCTTGGCGGAAGGCATCGATGGAATTTTGAACGGCGACACGAGGCCGCGTCACACCGCCTTTGTACTTCTCGTCTCAGGCTTCGGGCAGATTGAGGGAGGCAGGGTCAACTACATCAGCAACGGCTCGCGCGAAGACATGATCGCGATGATGAAAGAGTACATCGCGCGCAACGAGGGCCGCTATGTGGAGGAGGAAGGCCATGCCTGACGCCGAAAAGCCCGAATTCGCACCCGCGACCGGCAATATGCCCTCGCTGCAATGGTGCCGGCTCGATCAGCTGCAGATCGACGAAGCCTATCAGCGCTCGATCGACACGCCCGGCAGCCAGTCGATGATCCGCACGATCGCGCGGAACTGGAACTGGGATCTGTGCCAGCCGCTCTTCGTCGCACGCCGGTCTGACACCCGCATGTACGTCGTCGACGGCCAGCATCGCCTGGCCGCAGCGCGCATGCGCGGCGATATCGACCAGCTGCCCTGCATCATCTCGATGACCGATGGCCCGGCGCAGGAAGCGATGCTGTTCAGCGAGTTCAACCGGCGCCGGCGTCCGCCGTCGCAGCTCGATCTGTACTTCGCGGATCTCGCCGCCGGCGAACCGGTCGCGGCCGACATCAACTGCGCGCTGCTCGCCGCCGGCCTGTCGATGTCGAAGCACACCAACGCCGCCAGCTTCAAGCCCGGCCAGGTGATGAACATCGCCGGCCTGCGCGGTTGCCATCGCATGCACGGCCTCGACGTACTCACCGTCGCGCTGATGGCCATGGCCAAGGCCTGGCCGGGCCGTCGCCTGCAGTACGCCGGCACGCTGTTCCCCGGCATTGCCGAGATCGTCCGCCACGAACGCGCTCTCGCCCAGCGCGCGCCGCGCTGGTCGGAAAGCGCGCGCGTACAGGCGATCGCCCCGTTCCTCGCCAGCCGCGAGCAGATGGACTGGTACGGCCTGGTCATGCGCGCCAAGGGCGATGCTCCCGGCACGAACACGCATGTCGTCTCCGGCCAGGTGCTGCTGAAGCACTGGACCGCCAAGCACCCGGGAGGCGCGGCATGAACGGCGAAGTCGATATCGAGGCGAAGTTCAGGGGCTTCGAATGCCAGGTGCAGCACGCCCACAACGACGCCATCGAGGAGCGCCCGGGGCATATGGCGCTCCGCGTCTGCACCATGCCCGACGGCCAGCCGCAGGTGCTGGTGATGATCAGCCATGCGGACGGGGTCATCAACTGCGCGGTGTTGGATCAAGCCCGATATCTCAGCTTGGCACTTTTGCTCTCGGAAGCGGGAGCTGAAGCCGCGCAGCTGGCGCAGGCAGCAGCGGAGGCCACGGTCCAATGACGCGCTATGCCGCCAAGACCGAGGTCAGCTCGGAAGCTTCGCGCATGGAGATCGAGCGCACGCTGACGCGTTATGGGGCCGATGCCTTCAGCTATGGCTGGCAGGGCAAGACACAGACGATGATCAGCTTCAGGGCGCACGACCGCTATGTGCGGTTCGTCCTGACGCTGCCGGATCCCGAGCTGCCTGAGTTCACAACCTATCGTCGCGGGTATCAGGAACACAAACGCGAACCCGAATCGGCACGAAAGCTGTGGGAACAGGCATGTCGCCAACGCTGGCGCGCGCTCGCACTGGTGGTGAAGGCAAAGCTCGAGGCTGTCGAGTGCGGCATCAGCGAGTTCGAGGATGAGTTCCTCGCGAACATAGTCCTGCCCGATGGCCAGCTGCTCGGCCGCGCGATCCGGCCCCAGCTCGCCGCCAGCTATGAAACCGGCAACATGCCCCCGCTGCTGCCCGATTATTCGGGAGGCGCTGGATGAAGCTAGCTCCCAAGCCGATCTATTGCTCCTTCTGCGGCCTCTCCAATGAGCAGGCCCGGTTGATGATCAGCGGTATGAACGGCGCGATCATCTGC
Source organism: Blastomonas sp. CACIA14H2 (assembly GCA_000503195.1). Taxonomy (GTDB): domain Bacteria; phylum Pseudomonadota; class Alphaproteobacteria; order Sphingomonadales; family Sphingomonadaceae; genus Blastomonas. Next base: position 54,078 of record AYSC01000006.1, on the reverse strand, counting down.
GACGCCTGCATAACGCTGTGCGTCGAAGCCCATCTGCTGCCCAAGGGCCTTATCCACCTTTCCGGCCCCCGCCGCATGCTCGCCGCCGATATCGGGGTGACGGCATGACCTGCGAGCATATCCGCCTGCCCGATGGCAACGGGTTTCGTCTGCGGCACGCGGCGTCGGCCGAAATGCGTCCAGTGCGGCGGCCGCGCGGATCTCGAATGCGACTGGAAGGTGCCCGGTCGCAAGAGGGGCACCTGCGACGCGCCGATCTGCTCGCGCTGCACCACCAGCCCCGCACCCGAAAAGGACCTTTGTCCCGATCATGCTGCCGCCTGGCAGCGCTGGAAGGAGGCGCGCAGCGCATGACGAGCATTATCACGGCGAGCGGCTATCGCTTCGATCATGTTCGCCGCTGCCACTGCGGACGTAAGCCCCAGGTGAGCACCGGATACGAGGGCGTTGATGACGGTACCGGCCCGTTCATCGTTTCGTGCACGCATGGCGTGCCGCTGGAGGACCAACCAGAAGGCGCTCTCAATCTCACGTTCGCGCGATCGTGGTCGAAGACGCGAGCTGCACGAAACTGGAACGCTCTGATCCGCGAGCTCCACGCATGAACCAGCTCGCCCAGCAGATCCGCGAAGCCGCCCGCGAGCGCGAAGCGCGCCTCGCGATCGCGCGCCGCTTTTCGCACGGCACCCCGCTCGACATCGGCCGCGGCGCATCGATGCCGGTGGCGATGCCCGATCGCGGCCCCGGCGATCACCGACCCTATGCGATGAGCCCCGACCCGTGCCCGCGCTGCGCCACGCGCGGCACGCTCGGATGCCAGCACCAGAAACCCTTCGAAGCCAGGAGCAGCTGACCATGGCCAGCCAGCCAAACCCTTGCGGCCGCCTAATGCGGATCCGTGATGTCATCCATCAGACCTCGCTCAGCCAGGCGACGATCTACCGCAAGATCGCGGCGGGTCTGTTCCCTAGACCCCGGCAGCTGGGCGGCAGCCGAGTCGCCTGGAGCGAGGCTGATATCGAGGCCTGGAAGGCCGATCCGACCGGCTGGTCGGGCTCGGGCTGATACCCCGTCGCCCGGACCAGATCGGGGCACGCACCGGGGTATCAAGACAGTTCGTTTGCGAAAATAATCAAGAAAAATGGAGGTTTAGAGATGATTTCAGCATCCTTGGGGGGCATCCATTCTCCCGACATCGATGGACCGATTCGCCTTGCACAGGATATGGCGCGATTTGTGCTTTCCGGCTGAAGCGAGGTGATGACGCGCCTCCCCTCATCGACGGAATCCGTGACCGGCCTGCCGCCGGTCATTCCGGAGCGCTGCTCGCTGCTGGTGCTGGGCAGCCTGCCGGGGCGCGTCTCGCTGGCGGCGTCGCGTTATTACGGGCACCCGCGCAATCATTTTTGGGCGCTGATGGAAGGGGTGATCGGCGAACCTTTGGTCGCGCTCGATTATCCGGAGCGGCTCGCGCGGCTCGGCGCGCGCGGGGTCGGGCTTTGGGACGTCATCGGCTCGGCGCGGCGCGTCTCGAGCCTCGATGGCGATATCCGCGAGGCCACGGTCAACCCGCTTGCCCCGCTGGTCGAGCGCCTGCCGCATCTGCGCGCGGTGGGCTGCAACGGCGCGCTTTCGGCGCGCGGCGCGATGCGGGCGCTGGCCGGGCACGACCTGCCGATCGTTGCGCTCCCCTCGAGCAGCCCGGCCTATACGCTGCCCCTCGCCGCCAAGGCCGAAGCCTGGCAGGCGCTGCGCGCTTTCATCCTGCCACCCGGATAGGCGACGCCAGGGGTCAGACGCGCGCGCGCTTGGGGCCGACGAAGAACCAGGCGATCAGGCCGAGCACCGGCAGGATGATGATCAGCAGCGTCCAGAGCAATTTGGTCGCGGTCGTCGCACCGCTCGACCAGACGCTGAACAGCGCGATCAGGTCGAGGATGAGGATGACGATGCCGAAAATGCCGTATTCCATGGGAAATCTCCTTCAATGCCGGGTCACGGGTGCATGACCACCTTGATCCACTCGTCCTGCTGATCGCGGAAATTGCGATAGCCGGTCGCCGCCTCGTCGAGGGGCAGCCGGTGGCTGATCAGGAAGCTGGGATCGATGACATCACGCTCGATGAGGTCGAGCAGTTCCGCCGTATAGCGCCGGACGTGCGTCTGGCCGGTGCGCAGCTGCAGCCCCTTCTGCATCATCGCGCCCAGCGGAAACAGATCCGCCTTGCCGCCATAGACGCCGGGAACCGAGACGCGCCCGCCCTTGCGGCAGGCCATGATCGCCTGGCGCAGCACATGCGCGCGATCCTGGCCGATGCCCACCGCCTGCTTCACCCGGTCGGCCATGTTGTCGATCGCAATGCCGTGCGCCTCCATGCCGACCGCATCGATCACCGCATCGGGGCCGATGCCGCCGGTCATCTGCTTGAGCGCGTCGAGAATGTCGGTCTCGTGGAAATTGACCGGCTCGGCGCCCAACTGCTCGGCCATGTCGAGTCGGCCCTTGACGCCGTCGATCGCGATGACGCGCCCGGCCTTCTGCTGGAAGGCGCTGAGGATGGTGAACAGCCCGACCGGGCCGCAGCCCCAGACCGCGATGGTGTCGCCCGGCGCGATCTCGGCGTTGAGCGCGGCCATCCAGCCGGTGGGCAGGATGTCCGAGAGGAACAGCAGCCGCTCGTCGGGAATATCCTCGGGCACGACCAAGGGAACGACGTCCGAATAGGGGATGCGGACATATTCGGCCTGGCCTCCGGCAAAGCCGCCGGTCAGGTGCGAATAGCCGAACATGCCCGCCATCGGGTGGCCAAAGGCCTTTTCGGCAACCTCCTGGTCCTCGACCGGGCAGCTGTTGTCGCAATTGCTGTAGCGCTGCTCCGAACAGTGGAAGCACTGGCCGCAGAAGATGGTGAAGGGCACGACGACGCGCTGGCCGACCTCGAGCGTGCTTTCCTTGCCCACGGCGACGACGCGACCCATGAATTCATGGCCCAGAATGTCGTCCTTCTCGACGCCGGGAATGACGCCGTCATACAGGTGCAGGTCCGACCCGCAGATCGCGGTGGAGGTGACCTCGATGATGCAATCGCGCGGATTGACGATGGCGGGATCGGGCATCTGGCGGACGTCGATATCGCCCTTGCCCTGGAAGGTGGCAGCTCGCATGGCTTGAATTCCTCTGTCTTGCTGGATCGGCGATGCGCTGCGGCTCAGGCCGCGTCGGGGCGCATCCGGGCGGTGGCGATCTCGCCCGTCTCGATCAGCATTCTCAATCGGCGCAGATCGCGCAGCAGGCCAAGCTCGAGCGCTTCGGCCATCATCGCCTCGGTCTTCCAGGCGGAGGCGAAATGGTGCGGACGCACCGCCATGATCACCTCGACCGCGGTGCCCTTCGCGCCATTGTCGCGAAAGCGCAGCCGGCCGTGCATGTCGGCATGGCCGTCGCCCTCGGAACGCCAGGCGACCAGTTCGTCCTCGCGCTCGGCGACGATCCGGGTGAGCAACGGGCGCGAGGCCATGTCGCGCAGCTCGGACGGCGGCAGCAACAGATCGGGCTGGTTGCCTTCGGGAAAGGGCAGATATTCGAGTTCCGGCCAGAGCTGCGCATTGCCCTGCCAGCAGGCACGAATCTGCTCGGGGGTGGCGCGGATGGTGACGGTGGCACCGGTGACGCGATAATCGCCGAAGCGTCGGCGATGCCGGGCGCTGCGCGCGGGCGCGGCATCATGGTTGATGCCCGGCTTGCGGCGATAGATCAGGACCCCGCCTGCCGCAGTGGCAAGCGTGGCGGCGAGCCCGTAACGGGCCCAGTTGGCGATGGGCATGGGCGTGTGTCCCTGGTTGTAAAGCATGGTGACACGGTGCCCCTCAAGGCTCGTCGGGGGGTGGGTAAAGGCACCGTGTCGGGTTCAGGATTAGGCGGCCAGGCCGCCCGCGATCATCACATGGGTTGGTAAGTCCCGATAAAATCCGCCAAATCTGCCATCAGCTGTCACGATCCTGCGCGCGCGCCAGCGGCAGGCGCACATCGAACACCAGCCCGCCGGGCAGCGTCTGGATCGCAGTCTCGGCGTCCATCTCGTAATGCAGCGCGCGTTCGACAAAATCGCGCGCCAAGGCACCCAGCGCCTGGTCGGGATCGGCGAGATTGCGCCCCTCTTCCTTCCACAGCAGCGTCAGCAGCGGCTGCACCGCGCTGTCGTCGATCCCCCAGCGCACGTGAAGCCGTGGCGGCGGATCGCCCGGATCACCAAAGGTCACCGCATGGCTCGCGAGCTCGTGGATGGCGAGGCCCAGCATGTTGGCGGCCTTGACCCCCAGCATGATGTCCGGCCCTTCGGCGCGGACCTGGTCCTCGTCATTGAGGTGATGGCTGAGCAGCTCGTCATGGACGAGATCGGCCAGGTTGACCTGCCCGGTGGCCGAGCGGGTCGACAGCGACTGGGTGCGCGCGAAGGTGTTGATCCGCCCGTCGAACTTGGCGACGAAATCCTCGATGGTATCGCAATGGTCGGCCGTGCGCCGCGACAGCGCCCGCACCACGCCCAGCGTGTTGCGGACGCGATGCTGCAACTCCCCCAGCAGCGACCGCTCCTGGTCGCGCAGTCGCTTGAGGTCGTCGATATCGGTCGAGGTGCCCAGCCATTCGATGATCGTGTCGTCATCGTCGAACACCGGCCCGGCGCGGGTCTTGTGCCAGTAATAGCGGTCCTCCTCGGCCTTGCGGATGCGGAACTCCACCTCGAAGCTCTGGCGGTCCGACGCGAGGCGCCAGGCCGCCTGCGCGGCCTCGCGGTCATCGGGATGAACGACATTCAGCCAGCCATCGCCGACATAATCGGGCTCGCTCTGGCCGGTGAATGCCTCCCATTGCGGGCTCGCCCACAACCACGCACCATCGCGCCCAGCCCGCCAGACGAGCAGCGGCAGCGTGACGATGAAATGGTTGAGCGTCTGGACCGGGCCGGACCAGCTAGAAGGCATGGGCATTCTCCTTGTGCGAACCTGCCGCGCCATCGGCCTCGCAGATCTTGAGATATCCGGCGTCGAACAAAGCCGTCGCCTCGAGCCGCGGCAGATCGAGCACCGTCAGGCATTTCTGCTCGAGCTGGATCACGCCTTCGCGGCGCAGGTCCTGCAGCGTGCGGTTGACATAGACCGGAGTCATGCCCAGCGCCTCGGCCAGCTCGGTCTGTGTGAGGTGGAAGCTGCACCGCTGTCCGGTCGCGAGGCCCACCGAGCGCTGGCGGAGGAACAGCTCGCACAGGATATGCGCCATGCGCTCGCGCGCGGTGCGCTGGCCCAGCGAGGTCGAGCGCTCGCGCTGGATGGCGGACGATACATGCATGTCGCACCACAGCAGCTTTTCGAGATCGGAATGGTGCGCGCGCGCGATATCGAGGAAATCGTCGTCGAGCTGCGCGACCCGCGTCGGGGTCAGCGTGGCGATGCTGTGGTCCATCGATCGGGCGAGATGACCGTTGATATCGAAGATATCGCCGGGGATCAGCACCGAGAGGATCTGGCGGCGACCATCCTCGAGCGTCTTGTAGCGCACTGCCCAGCCCTCGATCAGCACGTGCAGCGGGCCGGTCCCTTCGCCCTGGCGCACGAGATCGACCCGCGGCGGCAGGCGGCGCACGTCGCGCCGGACCTGCTCGGCCAGCCAATCTTCCGAGGCGGTTTCCAGCTCCCCGAAACCGCGCAATTTGAGGGTGACGTGCGGCGTCAACTTCCCGGGCCTCCCATGGCGTCGTCAGGTGGAACTTACGCATGCCTCGCGGGTATGTTGCATATGCCCTTTCGATCTCCCTTCCCGGTTCCGTTATCCAGAGTGTTCAATGACTTCGCTGCCCTCTGACGAAGGCCTGCTGCGCGGTTGTCGCGTGCTCGTCGTGGAAGATGATTTCCTGATTGCAGATGATTTTGCGCGGCGCCTGGCCGCTTTCGGGGCCGAGATCACGGGGCCGGCCGCCACGCTTGACGGGGCGCGCGAGCTGCTCGATGCCGCGCGCAGGATCGATATTGCGGTGCTCGACATCAATCTGCGCGGCACCCTGATCTTTCCCTTCGCCCAGCATCTTGAGGCGATGGGAATCCCCTTTCTCTTCTGCACCGGCTATGGCGAAGACCCGATTGCGAACTGCTTTCGCGAGGTCACCCGGTTCGAAAAGCCGCTGTCGCACCAGGGCTTTGCCGAGATGGTGCATATGATCGCGCGCATGATGCAGAGTTCGCGCGGAGGTCCGTTGCGCTGAAGGCCTGCACGGACTTGCCTGCGGACTTTCCTATGTAAGTTCCTCCTGCGACCACACCGCTTATCGCTGCCGCACCAATCTTCGAAAGGATGTGGCGATGCGGAATATGGCAATCTTGACGGCAGCCCTGCTGGTGGCGGCATGCGATGCACCCGATGGGGCACGCTCGGACACGGCAGCGGGTGATGCGGCTGGCACCCAGCAGGACGATATGGCCACCGGTGCCGCGGATGACGCGGCCATGGCGACCGCGCCGGTATCGACCGGAACCTATGTGGCGCAGGCCGCGAATTCGGACATGTACGAGATTCAGGCGGGCGAACTGGCGACGAAGAACGGCCAGTCGCAGCAGGTCAAGGATTTCGGCCGGATGATGGTCACCGACCACACCAAGTCCTCGCAGGACATGAAGGCGATGGTGACCCGCGCCAATCTGGGCACCCAGCCCCCGGCACGGCTCGATGCCGAGCATCAGGCGATGATCGACCGGCTGAAGGCTGCGAGGGGCGAGGCATTCGACCGCGAATACATGACCCAGCAGATGGCGGCGCACCGCAAGGCGCTGGCGCTGCACCAGGGCTATGCGCAGAGCGGCGACAATGCCGAGCTCAAGGGCTTTGCCGCCAAGGTGGTCCCGGTGGTGCAGAAGCATCATGACTGGCTCGAGCAGAACGGGCAGGGGATGACCGGCACCGGCACCGCCGCAGGCGCAGCCACGGGCAACCCCAGCGGTGCGATGCAGGATGGCATGTCCGGCACCACCAGCACGGGCGGGTCGGCCAGCACCAACCGCGCGCCGCGCGCGACCGGCTCCACCACCGATCAGTAACGGCGGATAACCAGGGCGGGACCGCTCCTTCTCTCCACCTCACTGGCGGCCTTCGGGTCGCCATTTTTTTGCCGATGGAATGGGCGGCCCTCAGCCCTTGCCGCCGGCGAGCGCCAGCCGGGGCCGATCCTCGCTCGGCTGGGGCGGCTGCAGCGCCGCAATGAAGCGCGCGCTCCACCAGCGCACGTCCTGCTTGACCACCGATGCCAGCATCGCGGCATGGCGCTCGCGGCGTTCCTCGAGCGGCATGACCAGCGCGCGCGCGATCGCATCGGCCATGTCCTCGCTGCTGTGCGGGTTGATGATCAGCGCGGCATCGAGCTGGACCGAGGCTCCGGCAAAGCGCGACAGCACCAGCACGCCAGGGTCCTCGGGATCCTGCGCCGCGACATATTCCTTGGCGACCAGATTCATCCCGTCGCGCAAGGGGGTGACAAGGCCGACGCGCGAGGCGCGGTAGATGCCGAACAGCTCCTCGCGGGCATAGCCCTTGTTGACATAGCGCACGGGCACCCAGTCGATCGAGGCGAACTCGCCATTGATCCCGCCCGACAGCGCGTTCAGCTCGGCGCGGATCTGCTGATAGCTCGGCACGTCGCCGCGCGAGGGCGGGGCGATCTGCAGCAGGAACAGCTTCTCGCGCAATTCAGGCCGGGTGGTGAGCAGCTGCTCATAAGCCAGGAAGCGCTCCTGCAGGCCCTTGGAATAGTCGAGCCGGTCGACGCCGACGATCACCTGCCGTCCGACCGCGCTGGTGATTAGCCGCTGTTCGGCATCGCGCGCGGTGGGCGTGCCTAGCGCGGAGGTGAATTCAGCGGTGTCGAGCCCGATCGGGCAGATCAGCAGCCGGGTCGATCGTCCGTCGAGCAGCGCATGATCGCCGTCGAGCTCGGCGCCCAGATGCGTCACGATATAGTCGATGAACGAGGCGCGCCATTCGTCGGTGTGGAAGCCGATCACGTCATAGCTGAGCAGGCTTCTGACCAGTTCGCGATGCCCGGGCAGCGACATCATCAGGCTGGCGGGCGGCCAGGGGGTGTGCAGGAAGAAGCCGAGGCGGTTGTCGAATCCGCGCTCGCGCAGGCGCTGGCCCAGCGGCATCAGATGATAATCGTGCACCCAGATCATGTCGTCGGGTTCGATCAGCGGCGCCACGGTCTCGGCAAAGCGCTGGTTGACGCGCGCATAGCCCCCGGCAAAGTCGCGCGCGATCTCGGTCAGGTCGAGACGGTAATGGAACAGCGGCCACAAGGTGCGGTTGGCAAAGCCGTTATAATATTCCTCGATATCCTGCGCTTCCAGGTCGATGGTCGCGGTGGCGACCCCGTCCTCGCGGCGGAAGCTGATCTGCCCGGTGAAATGGTCGGTCTGCTCGCCCGACCAGCCGAACCAGATGCCGTTGCTCTCGCGTAGGGCTGCCGACAGCGCGACCGCCAGCCCGCCGCGATTGCTGCTCGCGCCGCCATTGGCCGCCTGGACGCGGTTCGAAATGCAGATCAGGCGGTTCATCGCGCGTCGCTCCAGGGCCGGGAGAGCAGGCCTGCGCACTGGATCAGCCCAACCAGCGAATAGGTTTGCGGGTAATTGCCCCACAGCGCCCCGGTGCTGGGGTCGATATCTTCGGATAAGAGGCCGGCGGGGGTGCGCCGGTGCAGCATCTCCTCGAACAGCGCGCGCGCGTCGCCATAGCGGCCGGTGGCGTGCAGCGCCTCGATCAGCCAGAAGGTGCAGACGTTGAACGCCGATTGCGGCGGTCCGAAATCGTCCTCGTCGGCATAGCGCAGCATATGGCTGCCGCGCCTCAACCCACCCTCGATGGCATCGAGCGTCGCGATGAAGCGCGGGTCGTCGGCGCGGATGAACTTGAGATCGAGCAGCTGCAACAGGCTGGCATCGAGCGTGCGCTCGCCGAGCACCGCCGAATAATGGTTGCCCACATGGCTCCAGGCATGCGCGTCGATATGCGCGCGGATATGTTCGGCGCGCTCGCCCCAGAACATCGCCGCCTTGGGCCGTCCGATCGCGCCTGCCGCATTGGCGAGCCGATCGCACGCCGCCCAGCACATCGCGGCGGAATAGGTATGCACATGCGCGCGGGTGCGCAGTTCCCAAAGCCCGGCATCGGGTTCGTTGAACATCGCGAAGGCGCGGTGCCCGACAACCTCGAGTGCCTCGAAATCCTGCACCGTCGCCTGGCGCAGCAGCCGCTGGTCGAAGAACGCCTGCACGCTCGACAGCACAATCTGGCCGTAGGCGTCGTGCTGAATCTGCTCATAGGCCTGGTTGCCCGATCGCACCGGCCCCATGCCGGCAAAGCCTTTCAGGCCGGGCATGACATGCTCGGTCAGGGTCGCCTCGCCGCCAATGCCGTAAAGCGGCTGGATATGCCCGCCGCGCGCCGCATCGACGATGTTGCGCAGATAGTGCAGGTACGATTCGAGCACGTCGAGCGCGCCCAGCCGGTTGAGCGCCTGGACGGTGAAATAGGCATCGCGGATCCAGCAGAAGCGATAGTCCCAGTTGCGCCCCGAATCGGCATGCTCGGGCAGCGACGTGGTCAATGCCGCGACGATCGCGCCGGTCTGCTCGTACTGGCACAGCTTGAGCGTGATCGCGGCGCGGATCACCGCCTCCTGCCATTCGAGCGGCAGGTTGAGCCCGCGCACCCAGTGCTGCCAGGTCGAGACGGTCTCGTCGAGCATCGCCTCCATCCGCGCCTCGAGCTGCGCCTCGAACCCCTCGTCGGGGCCGAAATAGAAATAGAGATCGCGTTCTGCCCTGAACATGCGCTCGTCCCTGATCCACCCCAAGGGGGCGTTCGAGGTCAATCGCTGGACTTGCTCGCCCAGGATATAGCGTATGTGATTGGAGCCCGAAGTGAGCCGGGGCGAACCCTCGCCCCAGGCATAAGCGGGTCGCAGGCGAACCGATATGCGCGGGCTGCCGCTGATCACGCGCACGATGCGCGCGATTGCCACCGGGCGGAACATCCGGCCGTGGCGCGGAAAGCGCGGCATGAAATCGATCACCTCGATGACATTGCCCGCGTCACACGACATGCGCGTCACCAGCACCGGGGTGTTGCGGATATAGCGCTGTTCGCTGTGCGCGCAATTCTCGAGCACGATATCCCAATAGCCATGATCCTGCTGGGGTTCGAGCAGCGAGCAGAAGACGGGATCGCCATCGAAGCGCGGCAGGCAGCCCCAGGCGATCCGGGCATTGGGATCGACCAGCGCCGCGATCTCGCAATTGCCGATCGGCCAGAGGTTCATCGCACCGTTCATCGCCGGGCTCATGCGACCAGCGCCGCAATGCGCCGGCGCACGCCCTCGACGCTGTCGATCCGTTCGTTGGCATGGTCGGCGGTGCGCGAGCCCACGCTGATCGCGGTCCCGCCGAGCGCACGCGCGGCCTCGAAGGCGGGAATGTCGGTCAGGTCATCGCCGATGAACACCGGGGCGCTGCCGCGGAACCGGTCGAGTGTCATGATGTGGCGCACCGCATCGCCCTTGTCCGATCCACCGGGGCGCAGCTCGAACACCATGTCGCCCTGCTGCACGATCAGCCCGTGCGACGCCGCCTGCGTCCTCGCCCATTGTTCGGCGCGGTCGCGCAGCTGCGGCATCAGCCGGTAGTGCACGCCGAGCCCGAAGCTCTTTTCCTCGATCACGATTCCGGGAAAGTCCTCGAAATGCAGCGCCGCCTCGAACGCGAGATCGGCGAACAGCCGCGTCGGGCGAGGGGCCTGGACCGCGCCGTCGACGCTCAGTTCCTGGCCATGGCTCGCCGCCACCACCCCGCCTGCCAGCGCGCCCGGCAGCAAGCGGTGGAGCTGTTCGAGCGAGCGGCCGCTGACCACCGCGATCCGCCCGTCGAGCCGCCGCGCCGCATCGGCAAGCGTCTCGGCCATGGCAGCGCTCAACGCAACCGCATCGGGGGTTTCGCCGATCTCGACCAGCGTTCCGTCAAAATCGAGCAACAGCGCAAGCGGCCTGCTGTCTCCATCGGTACTGGCGGGGTCGATCGTCTGCGCAAGGCTTTCAGGCACGCGGATGCGGCTCCTTTGGGGTCCATTCATGAAGGTATGCAAGGGACACGCACCACCGCCGTCCGGGTTCCCCCTCAGCCGCGCTTTTTCAGGAGTTTGAGCACTGCAGGCTCGGCATCGTCGGGATCGGTGCGGCGGAACATCGGGTCATCCTCGCGATAGGCTTCGAGCAGTTCGGGATGGATGTACGACTGACGGCAGATGGTCGGCGTGTTGCCCAGCGCATCGGCGGCGCGCGCCACCGCCTCGCGGATCGCCTTTTCGGTGGGCGGGGACTGTTCCTGCTGGCGCAGCTCGCACAGCACCGAACAGGCGGTGACGGTGCCGCACCAGGTGCGGAAATCCTTGGCCGAGAAATCCTCGCCGCCGATCTCGCGCAGATAGGCGTTGATATCGTCGGAAGTGACCGCGCGCAGCTCGTCGCCATCCCTGTACCGGAACAGCTGCTGGCCCGGCAGTTCCTGCAGGCCGCGCAGCACCTTGGCAACGCGCTTGTGGCGCAGGCTGACGTCCCATTTGCGCCCGCTCTTGCCGTTGAACCGGAAGCGGATCTGCGACGCCTCGAGCGCGACATGGCGGCAGTGCAGCGTGGTCAGCCCATAGGAGCGGTTCTGCTTGGCATAGAGCGCGTTGCCGATGCGGATTGCGGTGCAGTCGAGCAGGTGGATGATCGTCGCCATCACGCAGGTGCGCGATGTTCCCTTCGACGAGATGTCCTTTTCGACCCGTTCGCGGATTGCGGGCAGCTTGGCGCCGAAACTGGCAAGCCGCGCGAACTTGGCCGCGTCCTGCCGCTCGCGATAAGCGGGGTGATAGCGATACTGCTTGCGCCCGCGCGCATCGCGTCCGGTCGCCTGGAGATGGCCGTTGGGGTCGGGGCAGATCCACACCTGCTCGTATGCGGGCGGGATGGCCAGGCTTTCGATGCGCTTGCGCACGGCCTTGTCGCGGACCAGCCGGCCCTGGGCATCATGATAGCTGAAGCCCTTGCCGCGCCGCTTGCGGGTGATGCCGGGCATGTCGTCGGTGGTGAAGACCAGCGCGTCCGGCTCGCTCATGGAAAGATGGCACCGGCGCCGGGCAGATCACATGCCCTCATGGTCCTTGTCGCCTGCCAAATCGTCGCGCCCTGCGTTCTTGGCGGCATTGCCTTGCGCATCCTTGGGCCCGTAATAGCGGTTCTCGCTCTGTCCACCTTCGATGAAACCCCGTTTTTCGCCGCGCAATTCCTTGCCGGTATGCGGGTTGGGATAGGCGCCGCCGCCCGATTCCCCCGCACCGCTCTTGCCGGTCCGCGCTTTCATGTCGTCGGGGATACGCTTCTTGTCGGTCATGGCTCCGTCCTCATGGAAAATGAGCCGCCAAGGCTAGGCGCGGCAATTCGCGCAGGCGTTAACATAGGCGTGTGTGGACCGATGGCGGGTGCGCGACACAGGGTCTGAAGCCGCCACCTCCCCGAATCGGCGGCCCCCATCGAGAGGAATACCCATGGCCCATTCACGAACGCACAATGGACGCACCCCCAATGGACAGGGCGGAAGCTCGATCCTGAGCAGCTCGGTCAAGGGCCTGCTGCTCACCGCAGGCGTGGCGGCGATCGCCAATATCGGCCGCAAGATGGCGGTCCAGGCCCCCACCGCCATGGCGCAGGACTGGTGCGAAGGGCTGATCAAGGAGCACAAGGCGACGCTGGCCGTGATCGACAAGCTCGAACAGCTCTCTTCCGACCAGAGCGAGCGCCGCGCGATGCTGCTGATGAACCTCAAGCACATGATCACCAAGCACGCGATGCAGGAAGAGAATGTCATCTATCCCGTGCTCGGCCAGGGGGGCGAGGGCGATGCGGCCAGGTCGCTCAACAGCGACCATGGCGAGGTCAAGGCGATGCTGTACGAGCTCGGCCATATGGACAAGGGCGATCCGGCGTTCAATGAAACGCTCGGCCGCCTGCGCAGCGCGCTCGAGGAGCATATGCGCCAGGAAGAGGACGAGCTGTTCCCCGCGCTGCGCGAGCGCCTGAGCGACGAGGAAAACAAGAAGCTCAGCCGCGAGATGAACATGGCCGGGCTGATCCTCGCCTGAGCCTGCCCGAAAAAGGAGTGAGAGATGGCCCAGAAGGAAAGCCGCGACGCGTTGCAGATGCTCGCCGACGACCACCGGACGGTGGAAGCGCTGTTCGAGAAATACGACAATGCGCGCGGCGAGGCAGCGCAGAAGAAGATCGTGCAGCAGATCTGCCAGGAGCTGACGATCCACGCGATGGTCGAGGAACAGGTCTTCTATCCCGGGATCCGCGAAGCGGTGGACGACGACATGATGGACGAGGCGCAGGTCGAGCATGACAGCGCCAAGACGCTGATCCTCTCGCTGCAGCAGGGTTCGCCTTCGGACGCCTATTATGACGCCAAGGTAAGCGTGCTGAAAGAGCAGGTCGAGCATCACGTCTATGAGGAGGAGCGCCAGCGCGGCAGCATCTTCGCGCAGGTACGCAAGGCGGAGATCGACCTGGTCGCGCTCGGCGCGCAGATGGCCGAACTGAAGCAGCAACTGCTGGCCCAGGCCAAGGCCGAAGGTCTGCCCCGGCCCGAACTGGTCGCGCTGGCGAGCTGAACGCACGGGCCGGGCATGACCGAAGCACCCGAACAGGACCGCGACGAACGTGTGGTGCCCGATTCCGCGCAGCTGACCGCGGCGGCGCGCGCGCTGCTGGCGATGCTCGACAGCATGGACTGGAGGCTGGCGACGGCGGAAAGCTGCACCGGCGGCTTCCTGTCGTCGCTGCTCACCGATGTCGAGGGGCTGAGCCATTGCCTCGACCGGGGCTATGTCTGCTATTCGGTCGCGGCCAAGCACGACATGCTGGGCATCGACCCGGGGCTGATCGACGAGCAGGGCGCGGTGAGCGAACCGGTGGCGCGCGCGCTCGCCGAAAACAGCCTCTGTCTTGCCGACGCGCAGCTTTCGCTCGGCATTACCGGCTTTGCGGGATCGTCCGACCCTGACGAAAGCGAGGGCGCTGGCGTTGCCTATATCGGCGTCGCGGTGCCCGACCAGTCCTGGGTCTATCGTGTCGATTACGGCGAGCGGCCGCGGCGCGACATCCGCAACATGGTCACGCTGGCCGCGCTCGCGATCGGTCTGCGCACCGCGCGCGACCGGCGCGGTGACTAGTCGCTCGAATCGGTGCGCACCACCGCGAGCGCGACATCCTGTCCCGTCCCGCCCGCCAGCACGGTGAGCGTTCCGTCCTGCATCGTCTGGACCTGAGCGGTTTCCGCCTCTCCGGTCAGCGTGTTCACCTGGGTGACGCTGTAGACGCCGGGCTCGAGCCCCAGAATGTCGAGCGCAAAGGCATGGCCGCATTGCGCGCGGTTGGCCATCAGCACCACGACCGCCTGGCGGGCATCGCCGCATCCGCGGGCGAGCCCGTCAAATCCGGGCGCACGCAGGCGCTCGCCGAGCGGCTGGCGGCGGAAGCTGCGCCAGTCGATCAGCGGCAGGAAGCGCGCGAGCACGCCCTGCGCCTGATGCATCGCGGGCAGCAGCACATGCGGATGGCGATAGGGCCAGCGCATCCCGCCGCCCGCGCCGCCGCTCGCCAGATGCGCCCATTGCATGCGGCGGAACAGTTCGGTGTCGAAATCATCCGGAAGCGTGATGTGCCGGTCCTTGAAGGCATGGATCGGGCCGTGCTCGGTATCGAGCAATGGCCGATCGACCGGGCATTGCTCGACCGCTGCCGTCATCAGCCGCGCGGTCGCCTCGGCTGGGGCGAGCGTGCCGCGCGGATGGTCGATCGTGCCCTTTTCGTATAGGTGCACGCTGGCGAAATCGAGCGAGGGGTGGCGGAAGATCACCTCGCCGAGCTCGGGGCGGAGCAGCAGGTTGGGGAGATAGACCGACACCGTCTGCGGATGGCTGCGGCCATGCACGCGCAGCTCCTCGGTCCGTAGCGCTGCCGAAACCTCGCCGACGAAATCATGCACCGCCGCCATGTCGCCGCCGGCATAGAAGCTGTCGATCTCGTTCCACAGGTCCCAGCCGAACACCGCCTGGCTGTGCCCCCAGCGGCGGGTCGCGAACAGCAGCCGGTTGATGATCGCCGCGCGCGTGGCTTCGCAGGTGAACATGTGGCGCGGCGACTTGCACGGGCCCCCGGTCGCCTGCGCATAAGGGTGCGTCTTCCAGCGCCGCGCCATGAAGAAGGTGTCGAACGGGGTGAGCAGGAAGCGGATGTCGTGCCGCTCGCCGAGCTGGATGAGATCGTCCCACATCCGCACCATGGCCGGGCTGAAATGGCCGCAGCGGCTTTCCAGATGGCGGTGGCGGACCTGGTTGTAATCGAGCATCAGGCGCAGGCAATTGACGCCGCTCGCCTTCAGCGCGGCGAAATGCCGGTCGACCGATGCGACATCCTGCCGGCGATAGAGCGGCGCGAGATGCGGCCAGGTGATCGCCTCGTTATGCCCGACCGGCGCCCAGGCCGTGCCCGATTCGGTCTGGAAATACGGCGCGCCGCTCGCGCACCGCACCCAGTCCCGGTCGGGATGCGGGGCGGCGACGCGGCGGATCGCGGCGGGTTCGAGCTCGGTGACATGCTTCATTCGGCAGCCACCACGCCCAGGGTCGAAAGCGCGTCGAGCCGCCAGCGCGCATCGAGCCTGCGCCAGGTTGCCAGCGCCTGGCCGACGATCTGGTCCATGTTGTAATAGCGATAGGTGGCGAGCCGCCCGACAAAGGTGACGTCCGGGCAATCGCGCGCCAGCGTGGCATAGCGCCGGTACATGTCCTGCGCCGCGGCATTGGGCACGGGATAATAGGGGTCGCCCTCGTCCGCCGGATATTCGCGCATGATGCTGGTCACCTCGGCCTGCTGCCCGGTCAGGTGCTTGAACTCGGTGATGCGGGTATAGGGCACGTCATAATCCGGATAGTTGACCGTCGCGACCGGCTGCGCCTGTTCCTGTTCCAGCGTCTCGTGCTCGAAGCGCAATGAACGATAGGGCAGGCGGCCGAGCCGGTGGTGGAAATATTCGTCGATCGGCCCGGTCCAGACCAGATGATCCCAGCTGATCGTCTCGGGCAGGTCGTCATAGCCCTGACCGGTCAGCACGTCGATCTGCGGATGGTTCAGCATCCCCATGAACATCTTCGTATAGCCGTTGTCGGGCATGCACTGATGCACATCGGTAAAATATCGGTCATCGGTATTGGTGCGCGCCGGCACGCGCGCGGCGACAGACTTGTCGAGCTCGCGCGGATCGACGCCCCATTGCTTGCGGGTATAGCCCTCGAAGAACTTGGCATAGAGGTCCTCGCCCACCTGCGACACCACGGTATCGCGCGAATTGCGCACCTCGCCGACATCGATCGCGACCGATTGCAGATAGGCGGCGGCCTCCTCCTCGGTCTCGAGGTTCAGGCCATAGAGCGCATTGAGCGTGGTCCGGTTGATCGGCATCGGCACCAGCCGGTCGTCGACATGCGCAAGCACGCGATGCTCATAGGGCCGCCAGCCGGTGAAGCGCGACAGGTAATCCAGGATATCGCGGCTGTTGGTGTGGAAGATATGCGGTCCGTACTTGTGCACCAGGATGCCCGCATCGTCATGATGGTCATAGGCATTGCCCGCGATATGGTCGCGCTTGTCGATCACCAGCACCGACTTGCCCGATCCCGCCGCGATCCGCTCGGCCATCACCGCACCGGCAAAACCCGCGCCGACGACGAGCACGTCATAATGACGCGCGCGATTGACGGCGCGCGCGCTCGAGATTCGCGCGACCTGCCGCGTGACAAGGCCATCCTGCAGCTGGCGCGCGATTCGGGCGACGGTGCCGTCCCAGCTCTTGTCGGCGAGGCATGTCTCCGCCTCGGCTCTCCAGGCGGCGCTGGTCCGCGAATCGGCACTGAGCAGCGCTTCGCACGCGGACACGAACTCGCGCGCGTCCGCGGCGATGCGGATGCTGCCGAGCGTGCCATAGGTCGCGACGACATCGGCAATCGGGGTCGAGACCACCGGAAGCCCGCTTGCCATGTATTCGGGAGTCTTGGTTGGGCTGATATACCGCGTCGAGGCGTTGAGCGCGAACGGCATCAGCGCCACGTCCCAGTGCACCGCATAATCGGGCAGCTGCGCGTAATCGCGCCCGCCCAGCCAGTGGATATTGGCCGCGCGCGGCAGATCGTCGGGGCTGATCTTGACCACCGGGCCGATCATCACGAAAGCCCAGTCGGGGCGCAGCGCCGCGAGTTCGGCGAGCAGCGCCAGGTCCATGCGCTCGTCGATCACGCCATAGAAGCCGAGGCGCGGACGCGGCAATGCTGCCTGGTCCTCGGGCTCTGCGGTGGTCGCGGCATCGCGCGCGAAATGCGCGATATCGACGCCCGAAGGATAGCAATGGACGTTCGGATGACGGCTCCGCCGCGCCTCGTAGAGGCTGCGCCCGCCGCACAGCACCAGGTCGGCGCGCGCCATCAGGCTCGCCTCGCGCTGCGCGATATCGGCGGGCGCGAAGGCGAAATTGGCGAGCTCGTCCATGCAGTCATAGACGGTGAAATCGGGTTGCATCGCGGCGCTGAACGCCAGCATCATCGGGGTATAGTACCAGAAGACCAGCGGTCCGCGGTGGCCCGCGACCTCGGCCTCGAGCAAGGCGCCGAGCGCCCGATCGATGGCGGCGCCGTCAAGGCCTTCGGGCAGCACCGGAACCAGCCGCGTCACCCCGCCCTCGACGCTGCTGCGGTCGAGCCGGGGAGAATCGCTCGCCGCATCGAAACGCGGTTCCTCCCAATAGGTCACGTCGAACTGGCTGGCGAGACGGGTCATGATGTGCTGCGGCCGCTGGAACACCAGGTCCCAGCGAAGGTGCGAGAAACAGACGATCACCGGGCGCACCGAGAGGGCAGGGGTCTGGCTGTGCTGGAACGGGCGGTGCATCGGGTATCTCCGGATCGAAGGTGGCCGCCGGTCCTGGAACGGACGGGCGTGTCGCTAGCGGACTGATCCGGCACCTAGCCGAGCGTGGCTCGCGGCAATCTTACATAGGTGAGGCCCCGCGATTCCGGCCAATTTGGCCGAACCTGACCCATGTTATTGGGGGCGGGCCGATCAAGGCCCAGCCTTGCGCCATCCTGCCGGGACACCCCGCCTCGGCTTTATGGAGCAACCGCCATGACCTATTTTCTCGGCTTTCCGCTGCTGCCTCTGTGGATCATGGGCGCGCCGCTGATCGGTGCGCTGATCACGCTCGCACTGCCTGCGCCCCGGCACAACACCATCCCGCGCACGCTGCGCCGCGAAGAGCGGGTCGGCCATGCCGCCACCATGACGACGGCCCATCCCACGACCACGGCCACCTGATCTCGACGCCCCGGAACATCCCGGTCCGGGGTGCCCTTCGCCAAGGAAACCTGCATGTTCACCCATAACAAACGCCTGCAATATACCGTTCGCGTGTCCGAGCCCAACCCGGTGCTCGGCTCGCTGCTGCTCGAACAGTTCGGCGGCCCCGATGGCGAGCTCGCCGCGGCCATGCGCTATTTCACGCAAGGCCTCGCCGAGGAGGATCCCGGCCGCAAGGACATGCTGCTCGACATCGCCACCGAGGAGCTGAGCCATCTCGAGGTGATCGGATCGATCGTCGCGATGCTCAACAAGGGGGCGAAGGGTGACCTTGCCGAAGCCGCGCTTGAAGAAGCGGACCTGTACCGGTCGCTCACCGCAGGCGGCAACAGCCATACCCAGGCGATCCTCTATGGCGGCGGCCCCGCGCTCACCAATTCGTCGGGCGTGCCATGGACCGCGGCCTATGTCGACTCGCGCGGCGACCCGACCTGCGACCTGCGCAGCAATATCGCTGCCGAATCGCGCGCCAAGATCGTCTACGAGCGGCTGATCAACGTGACCGACGATCCGGGCATCAAGGATGCGCTCGGCTTTCTGATGACGCGCGAGATCGCCCACCAGAAGTCGTTCGAGAAGGCGCTCTACACGATCGCGGACAATTTCCCGCCGGGCAAGCTTGGCGCGATGGGCGATTATGATTCGCTCTATGTCAACGCGTCGACCGGCCCCGGCGATACCGAAGGCCCGTGGAACAGCGGCGACCAGTGGCAGCGGATCGACGATCTCGAGGCGCATGGCCCGGTCGATGGCGGCGACGGCACCGCTGAGGTCGAACTGCCCAAGGACCAGCTGCGCACCGTGCTGGCGATGGCCGAGCGCACCGCATCGGACCCCACGGTCGATCCGGTCACCGGTGCCGAACTCGGCATGAAGCAGGTCTGACCCTGTACTGACGATGCCAGGCTTGACCCCTCTCCACCCGGCCCACGCCCATGACTGAACTGGCGATCCTGGGCATCGTCGGCAGCCTGATCGCAGGCGCGCTGACCGGGCTGGGCGGTGTGGTGGTCATGCTCGGGCGTGCGCCCGATGCCCGGCGGCAGAACCTGCTGATGGGTTTTGCCGCCGGGGTGATGATCGCGGCGGCCTTTTTCTCGTTGATCATCCCCGGCATCGAGCGGGCCGAGGCCACCGGGTCGTCGCGCGAGATGGCGGCGGTGATCGTGATCGGCGCGGTGCTGCTCGGCGCGCTGGCGATGGCGCAGCTCGGCCGGGGCATCGATCGGATCGCGCGCGCCCGGCTGGCTGCGGTCCCCGGCTGGCTCGCCGACGATGCCGAACATCGGCGCATCCTGCTGTTCATCCTCGCGGTAACGCTGCACAACATTCCAGAAGGCACCGCAGTCGGCGTCAGCTTCATGTCGGGCGATGCGAGCCTCGGCTGGGCGACCGCGCTCGGCATCGGCATCCAGAACATTCCCGAAGGCATGGCCGTGGCGGCGGCGCTGTCGACCTTGGGCTGGAGCCGGGCGCGATGCATCCTCGCCGCGCTCGCGACCGGGCTGATCGAGCCGTTCGGCGGCGCGCTCGGCGTCGCCATCGTCCAGACCTCGACCGCGGCGCTCCCCTGGGCGCTGGGCTTTTCCGCCGGCGCCATGCTGTTCGTCGTCATGGCCGACATCATTCCCGGTACCAGCCGCCGGATCGAGCATGGATCGGCAACCCCTGCGCTGATGGCGGGTTTGGCGATCATGATGTTTCTCGACGTGACCCTGGGTTGAGCCGGGCACGCACCATCCCCCCCATCGAAGGACAATTCCCATGACCAAGACCAAGACCGTATCGAAGATGCAGGAAGCCGAACTGCCCGGGCTCGAGGCCGAACTCGATCCCAAGCCCGAATGGCAGCCGCGCTACCCCGGCTCGGGCCGGCTCGACCGCAAGGTGGCGATCGTCACCGGCGGCGATTCGGGGATCGGCCGCGCGGTGGCGGTGCTGTTCGCGCGCGAGGGCGCGAATGTCGTGATCAGCTATCTCGAAGAGGACGAGGACGCGCAGGCCACCGCCGAGATGGTCGAGGAAGAAGGCGGCAAGGCGGTCATCATCGCGGGCGATATCGGCGAGCGCGACCATTGCCGCGAGGTCATCGACCTGGCCATCCGCAAGTTCGGCCAGATCGACATCCTGGTCAACAATGCCGGCGAGCAGCATCCCGACAAGGACATTACCGATATCTCGGACAAGCAGCTCAAGCGCACCTTCCAGACCAATGTCTATGGCATGTTCTACATGGTGCAGGCCGCGATGCCGCACCTCAAGCCTGGCGCCGCGATCATCAACTGCACCTCGGTAACGATGTACAAGGGTGCGGACGAACTGCTCGACTATTCGGCGACCAAGGGTGCGATCACCGCCTTTACGCGCAGCCTGTCGCAGAATCTGGTCGAGAAGGGCATCCGCGTGAACGGCGTCGCGCCGGGGCCGATCTGGACTCCGCTCAACCCCTTTGGCGGCGCGAGCGAGGAGAAGCTCGAGCATTTCGGCGAATCGACGCCGATGGGACGCCCCGGTCAGCCGAACGAGGTCGCGCCGTGCTTCCTGTTCCTCGCCTGCGAGGATTCGAGCTATATGAGCGGCCAGGTGCTGCACCCCAATGGCGGCGTGATCGTCGGCAGCTGAATTGCGGCGAGCGGTGCGATAACCCGCGCCTTTCCTAACCTGTGCAAGGGCCGCTGCCATGGGCTTTACGGACAATGCTGGCAGCGGTCCGGAGCGCTTCTGCTTCCCCGAGAAGCGCAGCCGCAATGCAGGAAAGGAAGTCTCAAGTGGCTGATAACAATCAGAACTGGAACGACAACGACAGCAATCAGCATGGTCAGCGCCGACAGGAAAACGACTATGCGCGCTCGGCAAACCATCAGTCCGGCCAAGCCGGGCAGGGCCAGCCGCAGCAGCAGCAGGGTGACAACTGGGGCCAGCGCGGGCAGGGCGATTACCAGCGCGGCCAGCAGGGCGGCAACAACCAGGGCGGCGGCTGGGGCCAGTCCGGTCAGTCGCACCAGCAGGGCGGCAGCAACTGGCAGCATG
Organism: Blastomonas sp. CACIA14H2; assembly: GCA_000503195.1. Taxonomy (GTDB): domain Bacteria; phylum Pseudomonadota; class Alphaproteobacteria; order Sphingomonadales; family Sphingomonadaceae; genus Blastomonas. The sequence continues at coordinate 32,506 of AYSC01000006.1, read as the reverse complement.
GCGGCCATTTCGCCGATCCGGCGCAATATGGCGGTGGCGGCTCGGGCCAGGGCGGCGGCTATGGCGGCGGTAGCGGCTTCGGCCAGTCCGGCCAGGACTATGCGCAGGTCGGCGGCTTCGCGCAGGGCGGCGGCTGGGGCGGCGCCGGCCAGGGCCAGCAGAACCGTTCTTCGGGCTATGGCCAGTCGGGCCAGGGCTATGGTCAGTCGAATCAGGGCTATGGCCAGCCCAGCGGCTATGACCAGCAGGGCGGCAATGGCAGCAACTGGGGCCAGTCGGGGGGCGGCAGCGGCCAGGGCGGCTACGGCTCATCGGGCTTCGGACCCTCGGGCGGCTATGGCTATTCGGGCGGTCAGGGCGGCCAGTCTTCGGGCTATGGCGGCGGCATGGCCGGAGGCTATGGCCAATCCTTCCAGGGCGGTCAGAACCAGCAGGGCTCGGGGCACTATGGCCAGAACCAGCAGGGCGGCGGACAGCAGGGCTGGGGTCAGCAGGGCGACAGCTCGGGACACCGGCACCAGCACGATCCGCATTATTCGAGCTGGCGCCAGAAGCAGATCGAACAGCTCGACAGCGACTATGACCGCTTCAACCAGCAGCGGCAGAGCCAGTTCGACCAGGAATTCAGCGAATGGCGCTCGAAAAATCGGCAGGACGACGAGCGCGATGGCGCCAGTGCCTCCAATTCGCCCTCTGGCCTGGGCAAGACCGAAAAGCCCAAAAGTTGATATGGATTAATAAAGATTGAGCATTCGACACTCGAGGGGGGCATTTCGCCCCCCGTTTTTTTCATCCCGTCGCGAATCCGGCACTAACATAAACCAGTATAAGGACGGGCGTTCAGCTCAATGAAAGGTTGCGAGTGGAGGGACCTAGCAGAGAGACACTAACATCATGACAATCCATGCGAGCTTGCCGATCGCGTTTCCGTCTCAGTCCCGCCAATGCCCCAGTTCCATCGAGCCGCGTTGCGACTTCATCCAGCAGGGTGACACCGTCGTACGTCCGCGACTCGTGGTGGAAGGTTGGGCGGCGGGATATCGCATCACCTTTGATGGTCGGCGCCAGCTGACCAACCTGTATCTGCCGGGCGAGATCATCGGCGTCTGGCGCAGCAACCAGCCCAGTTTCTATCATGCAGTGATGTCGATCAGCCGTTTGCAGCTGATCGAATTCGGCTCGCTGCCCGAGTCGGAGGTCGTCGAGCTGGAATGCGCGCTGATCGAGCGTCAGCTGGAAAACAGCATCTTCCGCCTCGGCTGTCTGAATGCCTATGAGCGCATGGCGCATCTGTTCCTCGAACTGGGCGAGCGGCTGGCGATGCGCGGCCAGGGCGAGGCCGACCGCTATCACATGCCGCTGACGCAGGAGCTGCTCGCCGATCTGGTCGGCATCTCGTCGGTGCACGTCAATCGGACGCTCCAGCAGATGCGTGCCGATGGCGTGATCCGATTGGTCAACTGCCGTCTGGAAATTCTCGATCGCGAGGATCTGGCCGATCAGGTCAATTATCAGCCGCTTTTCTGAGTGCCTGGCTGAACCCGAACGGGCGTGCGCCGTTACCCCTTGATGGAACAATCCGAACTTTGGGACATGCTGCGCACGCCCGCGCTGGCGGCGGCCCTGATTGCGGTTGCGCTCGTCGCGCATGCCGTGGCCATGGCGATCGCCAGCCGCATCGCGCGGCGCACCAGCACGCTGCAGGACGAGGCGCTGGTCAGCAGCATCCGCCAGCCTTCGCGCTGGATCATGGTCGCGCTGGTGCTGCTCGGCACCGACAGCCTGGCGGTGCGCGGTGACGAGGCCGCCGCCGCGCTGACCGGCGCGGTGCGGGTGATCATGCCGCTGCTCTGGGGCTGGCTGGTCATCGCGATCATCCGTTTCGTCCATGGCTATATCGAGGCGCGGTCCGATGTCAGCGCCGAGGACAATCTCGCCGCGCGGCGCAGGCGGACGCGCGCCGACATTCTCGCCCGCATCGCCATCGTCATCGTCGGGCTGGTCAGCATCGGCCTGCTGCTGCTCAAGATTCCGGCGGTGCGCGAGATCGGCGTCGCGCTGGTCGCCTCGGCGGGCCTTGCGGGTCTGGCCTTCGGCGTCGCCGCGCAGCCGCTGCTCAAAAATCTGGTCGCCGGGATGCAACTGGCCTTTACCGAGCCGGTTCGGATCGACGACGTGCTGGTCTATCGCGGCGAATGGGGCCGGGTCGAGCGGATCACGCTCACCTATGTCGTACTCAGGATCTGGGACGACCGCCGGCTGGTGATTCCGGTCTCGAAGCTGCTCGAGGAACCGATCGAGAACTGGACGCTGCAGACCAGCCATCTGCTCGGCACCGTGATGATCCATGCCGATCACGCCGCCGATGTCGAGCGCGTGCGCAAGGTCGCGCTCGACGCGGTGCGCGGGCACCGGCTGTGGGATGGCCGCGTCGCGCTGCTCCAGGTGACCGACATGACCGCCGACATTCTCGAGCTGCGCGTGCTGATGAGCGCGCGCAACGGCGGCGAGCTGTTCGACCTGCGCTGCGACGTGCGCGAGGCCGTGGCGCGCTACATGGCCATTGATCTTCCCGATTCGCTCAACCGCAGCCGCCTGGCGCTCGAACCCCTGGAGCTTTCATGACTCTCGACTGGATTTCCGTTGTCGGCACGGTGGGCGCGTGCGCCTCGGTGGCGAGCTTCACCCCGCAGGCGTGGAAGATCATCCGCGACCGTTCCACGGAAGGGCTTTCGCTCGGCATGTTCGCGCTGACCAGCCTGGCCTTCCTCGCCTGGACGACCTTCGGGCTGCTCAAGGGCGAATGGGCGCTGATCATCCCGAACGCGATCTGCCTGTGTTTCGCGCTGTTCATCCTGGGCATGATCGCATTGCCGCGGCGCAAGACCGAAGAGGTGGCGGAGGCGCTTGATCCCACCACCTGAGCGCGCCGTCGCCCCGCCCAGCCTATGTTGCTGCGTGCAGCGGGGCGGCGTGGCGTGGTGGAGCGCGAGGAGCAGGCCGATGAATGCCGAGAAACGCCGCGAACTCGCGCGCGATCGCACCGATCTGGCCGAGGATCGCACGATCCTGGCGCACGAGCGCAGCTTTGCCGGCTGGGTGCGCACCGGGATGGCGGCGGTCGGCATCGGCCTGGGGTTCAACGCGCTGTTTCGCGAACTCAGCCCCGAATGGGTGCCCAAGGCGATCGCCTCGGCCTATCTGCTGGTCGCGATCTACATCTTCCTGTCGGCCGATCGGCGCGCGCGGCATATCCTGAAAGAGCTCGACGCGCACAGCGTCACCGCGCTCAAGCCGATGCGCATCCGGCTCCTGTCCTGGCTGCTCTCGCTGGCGACGCTCGCGCTGATCGGCGCGATCTGGTGGCTGGTCTAGTCCGCCAGCCGGGCCAGCGCGCGCAGGTCCGGATGCGACGCGACCTGCTGCTCGACATAATGCGCCGCCTGGTCGGCCTGCTTGCGCCCCAGATGCCAGTCGAGAATCTGCATGCCGGGCACGATCGGCGGGCTCAGCAATATGTCGCCCTCGCGCAGCATCGATCGCGAGGCGATGCGGCTCGCCACCACCATCGATCGCTGCATGATCTCGACGATCGACGGGAAATCGCTGTCCGACTTGCGCCGGAGCAGCAGGTCGCGGATCAGCTGCCCGCGCCGCCGGAGCGACTGGTACGCGGCCTTGATTCGCCAGACCTGGCCTGCCTCGCCCAGCGTCACGACGATATTGGGACCGGACTTGAGCGCGCGCATCGTCATCACCGGCACATTGTCGAGCACGCCGCCATCGACCAGGATATTGCCATCGGTGTCGATGAACGGCGGCAGGATGGTCGGCAGCGATCCCGAGGCGCGCACCGCATGCCAGAGCGCCCCGCGCCGATGGACGTACAGGTCGTTGGTCGACAGGTTGGTCGAGATCGCGAAGAAGTTGATCGGCTGGTCGGCGATATCGGCATTGCCATAGCGCGCCTCCAGCTCGGCATCGAACACCGCCGGGTCGAGCAGCGAATGGATCGGCACGGTGAAGCGCCGCATCGCCCTGGCGCCGATGAACATCGCTTCCATCTGGTCGAGCGTCTGGTCGATCGACAGGCCCTGCGCGATCGCCGCACCCATCGCCGCGCCCGCGCTGGTGCCGCCGATCAGGTCGATCGGAACGCCGGCCTGTTGCAGCCCGCGCACGATGCCCAGATGCGCGCAGCCGAGCGCGCCGCCGCCCGCGAGCACCAGCCCGACGGCGCGCCCGGTGAGGAAGCGCGCGACGCGGCGGAAATCGGCCTGGCTGTCGAGCGCCATGTGGTGGTGCAGATGCGGATCGCGCCCGGTCAGCCAGGCCGCGGTACCGCGGATCGGCTGGGCAGCGTCAGAGCGGACGACGAGCAAGGTACGGTTGGGCGGTTCGATCGCCGCGCAGCCCGCCTGTTCGAGCGGATTCATCGCCGGGTTCGCGCCCGCTTCGGCGATCATCAGCAGGCCATCGGCGTTGCGGCACACCAGCGAACCCCATTCGGGATCGCCCGAGGCGTCGATCAGCAGATAGCCGCGCCGCGCCTCGTGCTCGCGCAGCCAGGCCTGATAGGCGCTGGCGGGGCCGGGCGGCACGTCGTTTTCGCGCACCAGCATCACCTGGCGATCGTCGGGGACGGTGTCCCGGATGGCATCGGTCAGCCGGCCGAGCAACGCCGGATCGACCCGGCTCGACCCGCAGGGCGCCACCGCGATCACCCTCGGCAGCCGCGCCTCCATCGGCGGGGTCTTGGCAGTGACGGCCGCGAGCCGCTGGGTCACGGCGGTGAGGATGGCAGGGACGAGCTGCGGATAGGCGGCGACCACCGCGTCGTAGCTCGCGCGGTCGAGCACCATGACCACGCTGTCGCGGCTCGCCTGCAGCGTCGCGGTGCGCGTGCCGCCGCCGAAGAACGCGAGCTCGCCCACCGGCTCGCCCGCCTCGATCTGCGCCACCGCCTTGTTGCCGGTCGGCGTCTCGATCAGCACGCGCAGCCGCCCGGTCTCGAGGAAATAGAGCGAATCGGCAGGGTCGCCCTGGCGCACCAGAATGTTGCCGGCCGGAAGATCGAGCCGCTGCGCGCGGTCGCTCAGCGCATCGATCGCCGCCTGGTCGACGCCCGCGAACAGGCCCGACTGCATCCAGTCGCGCAGGCTGCCCTCCGCATGATCGTGATCAGGCTCCAACGTCACCCAATATCCTCTCCGGGCCATGGTCCCCGCGCAATTGCTCCGCACCCTAGCGCAGCCCCATGAAAAACAGAAGTATCGGTAATGACAGCACGATTTGCGACGAGGCGAGCAACGCTTTCCCGGCTCAACCCTTGATGCCGTGCTGGCCGGGCCGACCCCCAAACCGCCTCATGGTCCGGTCAGCGCCCTCCTTTGCGACAAAGGCAGTGGCGAACCGGCGGACAGCAAGAGGAGACACCCCATGAACATGACCGACAGCACGCTCGAACGCGGCTATGACACCATCTCGAGCGACCGCGTCGATGGCACCGCCGTCTATGGCGCGGATCGCGAGAAGATCGGCACCGTCACCAACATGCTGATCAGCAAGCGCGAAGGGCGCGTCACCGACGTCATCGTCTCGGTCGGCGGCTTTCTCGGCATCGGTAGCGAACTGCACAGCCTGCCCTGGTCGAAGTTCAGCTACGACACCGATCTGGGCGGCTATCTGGTCAACGTCACCGCCGACCAGCTCAAGGATGCGCCGCGCTTTTCCGAAAGCGACCGTGACCGCGCCTATGACCGCGACTATCAGTCGAGCGTCTACAATTACTGGCAGGTCCAGCCCTATTGGTAAGGACGAAAGGGCCGGAGCAGCGATGCTCCGGCCTTTTTCTTATTCCGGCTTGCGGACGAACAGCTCCCTGTAGCGCGCGCGCAGTGGCTCGGGGATGGGCTTGGGCCCGTTCCTGTCGGTCAGCACCAGCGTCGACACGCAGGTCGCGACACACACGCCCTGCTGGAAGGCGGCCGAATAGATGTCCCAGCTCGACGATCCCATCCGCCCGATGCCGCTCATCACCTCGACCGGGTCGGGGAAATGCGCCTCGGCAACATAGTTGATCGAGACCGCCGCGATCAGCCAGCGCTCGCCCGGCTGGCGCCGCTCGAGCCCCAGCGCGCGGTTGAACCGCACCCGGCCGTTCTCGAACAGCGCCGCCATCGCGACATTGTTGATATGGCCGAGCGGGTCTAGATCCTGGAAGCGCGTTTCGGTGACCGTGGTGAACGGATAGCTCTCCGGATCGCGCTGCCAGGCTTCTGCTTTGGGCATTCAGATGTTCCCGGTCAGCCGTTCAGAGCGAGCGGCCGATCAGTTCCTTCATGATCTCGTTGGTGCCGCCGAAGATGCGCGTCACGCGCGCACCGCGCCAGGCCCGCGCGATCGGATATTCGTTCATGTAACCGGCGCCGCCGTGCAGCTGCAGGCACTTGTCCATGATTTCCCACTGCAGTTCGGTGTGCCAAAGCTTGGCGGCCGCGCCTTCGACCGCGGTCAGTTCCTTCTTGGCATGGCGGTTGAGCGCCCAGTCGAGATGCGCCCAGCCGACCTGCAGCTTGGCCTTGAGGTCCGCGAGCACGAAGCGGGTGTTCTGGAAATCGAACACCGTCTTGCCGAAGGCTTTGCGGTCCTTCACGAACGCGACGGTATCGTCATAGGCCTTTTGCGCCGAAGCCTGGGCCGACACGGCGATCGAAAGGCGCTCCTGCGGCAGCTCGCTCATCAGATAGATGAAGCCCTTGCCCTCTTCGCCGAGGCAGTTGGTCATCGGAACGCGCACGTCATTGAAGAACAGCTCCGACGTGTCCGCAGCGTCCTGGCCGATCTTGTCGAGATTGCGCCCGCGCGCGAAGCCTTCGCGATCGGCCTCGACCAGGATGATCGACACGCCCTTCCATGCCGGCTGCACCTCGGTATCGGTCTTGGCGCAGACCAGGATCAGGTCGGCATTCTGGCCATTGGTGATATAGGTCTTGGAACCATTGATGACATAATGGTTGCCGTCCTTCTTGGCGGTGGTGCGAATGCCCTGAAGGTCCGATCCCGTGCCCGGCTCGGTCATCGCGATCGCGGTGATCGTCTCGCCCGACACGAGCCGCGGCAGCCATTTCTGCTTCTGCTCCTCGGACCCGTACTGGACGATATAGTTCACCACGATGTCCGACTGGAGCGAGAAGCCGAGCGGCGATCCGCCGAAATAGGCGGCTTCCTCGTTGACGATGGCGTTATAGCCGAAGTCGAGGCCCAGGCCGCCATATTCTTCCGGAACGGTGGGGCAGAGCAGGCCGAGCTCGCCCGCCTTGGGCCAGATCTCGCGCGGCACGATCTTTTCCTCGTCCCATTTCACCGCATTGGGCGCGACCTCGTCCTGCATGAAGCGGCGCACGGTCTGGCGGAAGGCCTCGTGATCGGGGGTATAGGCGGTGCGGGCAAGGGCATCGAGCGACATGGCTTCTCTCCGGTGAATTCTCGGCCGCGCGATTCATGCCGTGCGGCGGTGCGCCAAGGTCTAGCGCCACGTTGACGTAAACGTCAATCGCTATTTAATCGTTCGGTTAAGATGCGCTCAGGCCTGGCTGCGGCCGCGCGCCATTACCGCCAGCCGCGCCTGTTCGACCGCCTCCGGCGCGACCCGACCATTGGCGGCACTCGACCGCTCGGCCTCCAGCGCCAGGCCCTGCCCGAAGCTCTGCGCATAACCATCGTCGATCAGCTGCTTGTAACTGGCGAGCATGGCGGGATCGATGTTCGCCATGTCGCGCGCCAGCGCGGTGGCGGCGGGGAGCAATTCCTCGGGGGCGACCACGCGATTGACCAGCCCCCAGCGCTCGGCGGTGGCGGCGTCGAGGAAATTGCCGGTGAGTGACAGCTCCTTGGCGCGCGAGATGCCGATCATCCGCGACAGCTTCTGCGACAGGCCCCAGCCGGGCATGATGCCGACCCGCGCATGCGTATCGGCAAAGCGCGCATTGGTGGACGCGATCAGCACGTCGCAGGCCAGCGCAAGCTCGAACCCGCCGGTGATCGCGACGCCGTTGATCGCGCCGATCACGGGCTTGGCGCATTGCTCGACGGCCTTGACCGGATTGTCGCGCGGGCTCGTAGCATTGGCCGCGCCCAGCCCCTCGGTGCTCGCGCCCAGTTCCTTGAGATCGAGCCCGGCGGTGAAGGCGCGCGTTCCTGCGCCTGTCAGCACCACCGCGCGCACCGCATCGTCGCTCGCCACCGCCAGCATCGCCTCGGCAAGTTCGGCGCGCAGCGCCTTGGACAGCGCATTCATCGCCTCGGGCCGGTTCAGCGTGACGATGGCGATGGCGTCATCGATTTCAGTAGAAACGAGCGACATTAATCCCTCCATTCTGACGGCGATTATTGCCGTTTCTATCATTTCGCATGCATTTATTCGTTATGGCTTCATCCAGGCCGGTGTTACTCTCGTCTTCGGACGTTGTTCTTGCGATGGAGTCCTTGATGGCCAATCGTCTGTTTGCTGCCACCGCGCTGCTGCTATCCTCCGCCGGGCTAGCGCAAAGCCCCGCCCCCCTCAACCCAGGTCCGCTCAAGCGCGACGAGATCGTCGTGGTCGGGGTGAAGCTGGCCGATCTGAAGGCCGATCTCGAGCGCTGCGAGGCGGGTGGCTGTTCGGTCCGCGAAGATGTCATCGCCACCGTCCGTTATGCCGAGGCGCAGTTCCGTAACGGGCAATATCACGATGCGCGCAGGGTGCTGGGGCGGTCGGTGTCACGGACCAGGGCCGGAGCCGACGGTGACCCGTTCGCGGTGGCCGAACTGCAGACGGCACGCGCCACCGTTGCCTGGCATTATGGCGATCAGCGCGAGGCACTGCGCGCGACGGCAGAGGCCAGCCGTCTGCTCGACCGTCATGCCCCGCAATCCGCCAATGCCCTGATGGCGCGCATGCGGATGATCGCGGCGCAAGCGCACAATTTCGGCACGCTGCACACGATGGACCGGCTCCGGGTTCTGGCCGACGATGCCCGGGCGTCAGGGCAGCCCGTGGTCGCAATGCGCGCCGATCTGGGCCGGGCCAACATGCTCTACCGGTTGAGGCGCGAAAAGGAGGCCCTCGCGGTGCTTGATTCGGTGGTCGCCAATACGGCCACCCATGGCGATGGCCTGCGCAAGGCTGCCCAGATTCTGCGGCTGCGGCTGACGGTCAAGGACGGCGGTTCGGATGCAGTCGAAGCGCTGATCGGAAGCTTGGGCGACGATCTCAAGCGTGGCGGTCCGGTACTGCTCTGGGCTCCCCGGATGCCCGAACCCGATGGCGCTCCGGCGATGGATTCGATTGCGCCCCGCACGGGCGACTCGCGCTCGGGCGGCGGGACGCCGCTGCGCTGGGTCGATATTGGATTTACCGTCGAGCCCGATGGTCGGGTCAGCGACGTGGAGGTTCTTCGCGGGTCGCCCAGGGCGGTCTGGGCGGCACCGCTGCTGAAGACCATTGCCCAGCGCCGCTACACACCCGCGGCCGATCCCGGCGACATGGAGGGGCGGCAGCGGGTCGAGCGCTACACGCTCACTGCCGACTTCATCATTCCCGGCCAGTCGCTGATCCGTCAGCGCGGCGGTCGCACCCGCTTCGAGCAGATGGACCTTACTGTCGCTCCGCCGAAGCCGACCACCGCTCCCACCGTGCCAAGCTGATATTCCCCTTGCCGCGCCGGGGCTTGCCTCGGCGCGCAGCTTTCGACACACTGGGCCTGCCGCGGGGTCGCGCCAATGGCAGGAGGGCAGTCCCGTGTCCCGCGCTCAGCGCTTTCTCGAACGGTTCCGCGCGGCGGATGACGCGCAAAACCCGCTCGACATGCTGCACGAGGATAGTGAAGGCTTTGGCGCGGTGCTCGCCGAAGCGCCCGAAGCGCTGGCCGAAGCGCTGATGCACGATGCGGGCAGGGCACCGGCGGGTCCCGCTTTCGTCAATCCGCGCGCCTATGCCTCTGCCGCCTGCGACGCCGACGGCACGATCGTCATTGCCGATCCGGCCTTTGCTGCCTGGGCGGCGCCGCTCAACCGGGGCCGGGCAGAGCTCGGCGCGCTGAGAGCCGGGCGAGCCAGCGTGTCGTACCTGCTCGAGGACCGGGGCAAGTTCATCGCGGTGGCCGCCGCCCCGCTCGCCGCCGCGCGGCACTGGCCACTCGCAGCCGAGGTGCGCCGCGCGCTCGAACGCGGCGAGGCCTGCTATGCGCTGGTCGCGCACCTTCCGCCGACGCTGCAGCCGCGCGGCCTGGCGACGGCGGCGCGGCTGTTCGGCTTTTCCGCGCGCGAGGTCAGCATGGCCGAAGCCCTGGTGCGCGGCGGCGATGTGCGCGAGGCGGCGCGGCTGGAGGGCATCGGCTACGAGACCGGGCGCGATGCGATCAAGTCCGCGATGGCCAAGGCGGGCTGCCACCGCCAGAGCGAGTTCGTCGCGCTGTGCCTGCAGATCGAAAGCGGCGAGCAGCCCGGCGATCTCGCGATCGAGCCGGTGCTGCGCGATATCTTCGGCCTGTCCGAACGCCAGGCGCGGATCGCCTCAACTATCGCGCGCGGGCTGACACGCGAGGAATGCGCGCAGCGGCTGGGGCTGTCGGTCAATATCGTCAAGTCCGAGCTCAAGGCGATCTTCGCGCAATGCGAACTGCAATCGGTGGTGCAGCTGACCACGCTGGTCGGGCATATCCAGGCGGTGGCGGCGCTCGCCGAGGCGACCGATATCGACCTGTCGGTGGCGACGCGCGGAGCCGAACCGCTGCGGCTGCTGCCGCGCCGCGACCGGCCGGGGCGCATCGCCTTTGCCGATCATGGCCCGCGCGACGGCATTCCGCTGATCTGCCTGCACACCGCGACCACCGGGCGACATCTCCCCGCGATGGCGATCGCCGCGCTGCAGGCGGGCGGCATCCGTCCGATCACGCTCGACCGGCCCGGCTTTGGCCTCACATCGATGATCGAGGGCGATTACCTTCAGCACAACATGCGCGACATCCTCGAGATCCTCGACGCGCTGGGGATCGCGCGGACGTGCATCCTCGCGCGCGGCGGCACGATGGTGCTCGCGCATTTCGCGGCGCAGCATCCCGACCGCTTCGACCGCGCAGTGGTGCTCAATCCCGAGCCGCCACCGGTGCGCGACGGCCGGCTCGCGGGGCTGCAGGGCCATGTCAAGCGGCTGGTCTATTCGCGCCCCGGTCTGGTCGCGCCGCTCGCCACGCACCTGTCGCGACGTGCGTCGGCGCGTACGGTCGAACGGCTGGTACTGCAGGTGGTGGGCGGGTCGGCAGCAGACCGGGCGACGCTGGCCGACCGCGAAATCCTGGCCGCCTATGTCCGCTCCACCCAGCAGAGCGCGATGCAGGGCGGGGCGGGGTTTCTCGCCATCGCGCGATGCGAACCGCACGAGACGGTGCAGCGGCTCGACGACGGCAGCCGCATCACGATCCTGTGCGGGGCCGAAGACACCATGTATGCCGCGTCCGATTCCGTACCCTATTGGCAGTCGCTCTGGCCGGGGTCGCGCGCCGAGATCGTGCCCGGTACCGGGCGCATGCTGCTGTTCCAGCGGCCCGATCTGGTGGCCGCCGCGCTGCGCGGCGAAGGGGCCGGCTGATGGGTCATGCTGCGCAACATTTCGTAGCGTCAAGGCTTGCCCAAAGCTTGCGGTCACGGCTATGCAAGACGGCGCGGGGCGTCATCAAACCATCGGGCCGGGGCAAGCGGCAGAGATAATCGGATCAACCAGCGGGCGCAGCCCTTGCGTTCGCCAGACAAGGGCCTGTCGATGAGCGATAAGAGCAACGTCCAGTTCACCGAGCGCGAGGCGCTGCATTTCCATTCCACCGGACGCCCGGGCAAGATCGAGATCATCGCCTCGAAGCCGATGGCGACCCAGCGCGACCTCAGCCTCGCCTATTCGCCGGGCGTTGCGGTGCCCGTGCGCGCGATCGCCGAAGACCCAGCCACCGCCTATGACTATACCGCCAAGGGCAATCTGGTCGCGGTGATCTCGAACGGCACCGCGATCCTGGGCCTCGGCAATCTCGGCGCGCTCGCCTCCAAGCCGGTGATGGAAGGCAAGGCGGTGCTGTTCAAGCGCTTCGCCGATGTCGATTCGATCGATATCGAGGTGAATACCGAGGATGTCGACCGCTTCATCGAATGCGTCGAGCTGCTCGAACCCAGCTTCGGCGGCATCAACCTGGAAGATATCGGCGCGCCCGCCTGCTTCATCATCGAACAGGCGCTCAAGGAGCGGATGAACATTCCGGTCATGCACGACGACCAGCATGGCACCGCGATCATCTCGGCCGCCGGGCTGCTCAACGCCTGCTACCTGACCGGGCGCGAGCTCAAGGACGTCAAGATGGTGGTCAACGGTGCCGGCGCCGCGGCGATCGCGTGCACCGAGCTGATCAAGGCGATGGGCGTGCCGCACGACAATGTGCTGATGTGCGACCGGTCGGGCGTGATCTATCAGGGCCGCGAGGATCTGGACCAGTGGAAGTCGGCGCATGCCGCCAAGACCGATCGGCGCACGCTCGAAGAGGCGCTCGACGGCGCGGACATCTTCCTGGGCCTGTCCGCTGCGGGCGCGTTGAAACCCGAAATGGTGATGAAGATGGCGCCGCAGCCGATCATCTTCGCCATGGCCAATCCCGATCCCGAAATTACTCCGCCCGATGCCAAGGCGGCGCGGCCCGATGCGATCATCGCGACGGGGCGGTCGGATTATCCCAACCAGGTCAACAACGTGCTGGGCTTCCCGTTCATCTTCCGCGGCGCGCTCGACGTGCGCGCGACCGCGATCAACGAGGAGATGAAGATCGCGGCGGCCAAGGCGATCGCCGAACTGGCGCGCGAGCAGGTGCCCGAGGAAGTGGCCGCGGCCTATGGCGGCGCGACGCAGAAATTCGGCGTCGACTATATCATCCCCGCGCCGTTCGATCCGCGGCTGATGGAGGTCGTCTCGGGCGCGGTCGCGCAGGCGGCGATGGACACCGGCGTCGCGCAGAAACCGATCGAGGACATGGCGGCCTATCGCCATTCGCTCAAGTCGAGGCTCAACCCCACCACGGCGGTGCTGACCCAAGTGTACAGCGATGCGCGCGCCAACCCCAAGCGCGTCGTCTTCGCCGAGGCCGAGGAAGAGGTGGTGCTGCGCGCGGCGATCCAGTTCCGCGATGGTGGCTATGGCACGCCGGTGCTGGTCGGGCGCGAACAGCGCGTGCGCGACAAGCTGAAGGAGCTGGCGGTCGACGATCCGATGGCGTTCGAGGTGCACAACAGCACCAATTCGCCGCTGGTGCCGCGCATGGTCGAGGTGCTCTACGAACGGCTGCAGCGGCGCGGTTACCTCAAGCGCGACGTCAAGCGCATGGTCAACCAGGACCGCAACATCTTCGGCTCCGCGCTGCTCCATCTGGGCGAGGCCGATGCGATGCTGACCGGCATCACGCGTACCTTCGGCCAGTCGATGCGCGAGATCCGCCGCGTGCTCGATCCCAAGCCCGGCCAGACGCCGTTCGGCATCCATGTCATGGTCGGCAAGAGCCACACGGTGTTCCTCGCCGATACCACCGTCAACGAACGCCCGAGCGCCGAGGAGCTAGCGTGCATCGCGGAGAATACCGCGCATGTCGCCAAGCGGCTGGGCCACGATCCGCGCGTCGCCTTCCTGTCCTATTCGAACTTCGGCAACCCCCCCGGGCGCTGGCTCGACAACATCCGTGACGCGGTGAGCATCCTCGACGAGCGCGGGGTGACCTTCGAATATGAGGGCGAGATGTCGCCCGATGTCGCGCTCAACCCGAAGCTGATGGCCAATTATCCGTTCTGCCGTCTGTCGGCGCCGGCCAATGTGCTGATCATGCCCGGGCTGCAATCGGCCAACCTGTCGGCCAAGCTTCTGCGCGAACTCGGCGGCGATGCGATGATCGGCCCGATGCTGATCGGCATGGAAAAGCCGGTGCAGATCGCGGCCATGTCGTCGACCGCGGGCGATCTGCTCACGCTGGCGCTGCTCGCCTCGGCGGGCGTGGTCGGCTGATCCCGATCAGGCCTGGGGTGCGGCGGCGAGCGTCCGTCGCACCAGCGCCACCAGATCGTCGGGCGCAAAGGGCTTGGTGATCAGCAGGTTGTGCGGGCAGCTGTCGATCGCGCCGCCGGCATAGCCGGTCATCAGCACAATCGGGATTTCGGGCCAGGCGTGATGCACCTCGGCGGCGAGCGCCTTGCCGTCCATGCGCGGCATGGTGATGTCGCTGAGCAGCAGGTCGGGCCGTTCCTGATCCTCCGCGGCGCGCATCAGGTCGAGCGCGGCCTGGCCGTCCTCGGCCTCGATCACGGTAAAGCCCGCTTCCTGCAGGACGTCGCTGACATGCGCGCGCAGCGCCGCGTTGTCCTCGGCGAGCAGGATCGTGCAGTCCGTGCGGCACATCGGCTCGCCATCGCTGGTGCCCTCGCGGCCGGGCAGATCGTCGAACGCATCGGCGGTGACCGGCAGCCACAGGCTGAGCGTCGTACCCTCGCCCGGCGCGGTTTCGAGCGTCACGAACCCGCCCGATTGCGCGACGAATCCCTGGACCTGGCTGAGGCCGAGCCCGGTGCCCTTGCCGATCTCCTTGGTGGTGAAGAACGGCTCGAAAATGTGCGCGGCAATGTCGGGCGGAATGCCCGATCCGGTATCGTGCACGCAGAAGCGGACATAGCGGCCCGGCGCGGCGTCGTGGCCGTCGGCCATGTCGTCCTCGCTGCGCAGCGCGTTGCTGGCATGGATCGTGATCGTGCCCGGCTGCTCCATCGCATCGCGCGCGTTGACCACAAGGTTGAGCAGCGCGTTCTCGAGCTGGCTGGCATCCACGGTGATCGGCCACAGGCTGTCGGGACACTCGACCACAAGCTCGTGGCGTTCGTCGAGCGCCTGGGCTGCGAGCGGCTCGAGGTCGCGGATCAGTTCGGCGGGCCTGATCAGCGTCGGCGTCAGCGACTGGCGGCGCGCATAGGCGAGCAGGCGCTGGGTCAGGTTGGCGGCACGGCTCGCCCCGTCGCGGGCGTTGGCGATCGCCATTTCCGCGCGCTCGACCTGGCCGGAGGCGATGCGCTTCTGCGCGATGTCCAGATTGCCCGAAATGATGGTGAGCAGATTGTTGAAATCATGCGCGATGCCGCCGGTCAGCTGGCCGATCGATTCCATCCGCTGCACTTGCGCCAGCTGCGCTTCGGCGGCGCGGGTGCGCGTGATGTCGCGCGCGATGCCGAAGATCAGCTCGCCCTCGCGCGCCAGACTCCAGCTGGCATAGATCGGCTGGCCATCGCGCCCGCGCATCTCGCGCTCGAGCTGGACATCGGTCTGGCCGCTGGCAAGCTGCACCACATCGGCCTCGTCGGCCTGCGCGAAATAGTCGCGGATATGGCCCTTGCCATCGGCGGGCACCGGGCCGAAAGCCTTTTCCCAAGCAGGGTTGCCCGCCACCAGCATGCCTTCGGCGGTGGTGATCAACATCATGTCGAGCGACGAATCCCACAGCCGGTCGCGCTGGTCTGCGGCGAGATCGGCTGCGAGCTGCTGGTGGATCAGCTGTCGGCGCAGCTCGAGCAGCGCCGCTACCTGGCGGGCGAGCGCGGCGAGCTGCTCGGCACCCTCGAAGCCCTCGCGGGGGCGGCTGTCGGACAGGCAGATGGTGCCCAGCGCATAGCCTTCGCCGTTGATGATCGGGGCCCCCGCGTAGAAGCGGATATGCGGCGGGCCGGTGACCAGCGGATTGTCGGCAAAGCGCGGATCGGCGCGCGCATCGAGCACCACCATGACCTCGTTCGAGCGGATGGCGTGGTCGCAAAAGGCGATCGAGCGCGGCGTTTCGGCCAGGCCCAGGCCCAGCGCCGCCTTGAACCATTGCCGCTGCTCCTCGACGATCGAGATAAACGCGGTCTCGGTGCCGCCGAGCGCGCGCGCGAGGCCGACCAGATCGGAATAAAGGCCGTTATCGGGATCGTCGGGGCCGAGCTGATAGGCGCGAAGCGACACCAGCCGCCCGGCCTCGTCGTCGTTGCGGAAATTCGCCTGGCTGAGGTTGAGCAGCATCGACCCGTCCGTAATGGCGCGAAGCATGCCGCGCATCAGGTTTTGGGCAATATAGGCCCGGATGCGGCCAGCGCCATACGAAGCCGAGCTTTTCTTTGAACAGGCCGGGGCCGAAGTTGCGGCTTAACGCCCGTGCGGCACGGTGCTAGAGCCGCCGCAAACCACCCATCAACAGAAAGTCTGCGACCCATGAAGACCCGTGCCGCCGTTGCCTTTGAAGCCAAGAAGCCGCTGGAGATCGTCGAGCTCGACCTCGAGGGACCCAAGGCAGGCGAGGTGCTGGTCGAGATCATGGCGACGGGCATCTGCCACACCGATGCCTATACGCTCGACGGTCTCGACAGCGAAGGTATCTTCCCCAGCGTGCTGGGCCACGAGGGTGCAGGCATCGTGCGTGAAATTGGCGCAGGCGTTACCTCGGTGAAGCCCGGCGACCACGTGATTCCGCTCTACACCCCCGAATGCCGCCAGTGCAAAAGCTGCCTCAGCGGCAAGACCAACCTGTGCACCGCGATCCGCGCGACCCAGGGCAAGGGGCTGATGCCCGACGGCACAACGCGCTTCAGCTACAAGGGCCAGCCGATCTATCACTATATGGGCTGCTCGACCTTCTCGAACTTCACCGTGCTGCCCGAGATTGCGGTGGCGAAGATTCGGGAGGACGCGCCGTTCCAGACCAGCTGCTATATCGGCTGCGGCGTCACCACCGGCGTCGGCGCGGTGATCAACACCGCCAAGGTGCAGGTCGGCGACAATGTCGTGGTATTCGGCCTGGGCGGCATCGGCCTCAACGTGATCCAGGGCGCGCGGCTGGCGGGTGCGGACAAGATCATCGGCGTCGATATCAACCCCGATCGCGAGGAATGGGGCCGCAAGTTCGGCATGACCGCGTTCCTGAACAGCAAGGGCATGAACCGCGAGGACGTCGTCGCGAAAATCGTCGAGATGACCGATGGCGGTGCGGATTATACCTTCGACGCCACCGGCAATACCGAGGTCATGCGCACCGCGCTCGAGGCCTGCCATCGCGGCTGGGGCACCTCGATCATCATCGGCGTGGCCGAAGCCGGCAAGGAGATCGCGACGCGGCCGTTCCAGCTGGTGACCGGGCGCAACTGGCGCGGCACCGCGTTCGGCGGCGCGAAGGGCCGCACCGACGTGCCCAAGATCGTGGACATGTATATGCAGGGCAAGATCGAGATCGACCCGATGATCACGCATGTCATGGGGCTGGAAGAGATCAACACCGCGTTCGACCTGATGCACGCGGGCAAGTCGATCCGCTCCGTGGTGGTGTTCTGATGCCGGTCGCGGTGGAAACCCTCTCGTCGGCTAAGAGCTTCGGCGGCGAGCAGGCGGTGCTGCGCCATGCCTCCGAGGTGACCGGCACCGACATGACCTTCTCCGTCTTCGTGCCCGACCATGAAGAGGGCGCGAAGCTGCCGGTGGTCTGGTATCTGTCGGGCCTGACCTGCACGCACGCCAATGTCACCGAAAAGGGCGATTTCCGCCGCGCCTGTGCCGAGCTCGGCCTGATCTTCGTCGCGCCCGATACCAGCCCCAGGGGCGAGGGCGTCGCGGACGACCCCGAAGGCGCCTACGATTTCGGCCTGGGCGCGGGCTTCTATGTCGATGCGACTGAGGAGCCATTTGCGCCGCACTACAGGATGTGGAGCTATATCACCAAGGAGCTGCCCGAGATCATCGGCGATTGCTTCCCGGCGGACATGACGCGCCAGTCGATCATGGGGCACAGCATGGGCGGGCATGGCGCGCTGACCATCGGGCTGAGCCATGCCGACCGGTTCCGCGCGGTGTCGGCCTTCGCGCCGATCGTCGCGCCCTCGCAGGTGCCCTGGGGCGTCAAGGCGCTGACCGGCTATCTGGGCGAGGATCGTGCGGCCTGGCGCAAGCACGATGCGGTCGCGCTGATCGAGGATGGCGCGCGCGTGCCCGCGCTGCTGGTCGACCAAGGCGATGCCGACAGCTTCCTGGCCGAACAGCTCAAGCCGCAGCTTCTTGCCGAGGCGTGCGCCGCGGCGGGCATCGACCTGACGCTGCGCCTGCAGCCAGGCTATGACCACAGCTATTATTTCATCTCCACCTTCATGGAGGATCACCTGCGCTGGCACGCCGCGCGGTTGAAGGGCTGAGCGACGCCGGTCAGGGCTGGATGGTGACGCTCGCCGTGCCGCTGGCCCAGACCGGCAGGTACAGCCCGGCCCCGGCCGCCTGAAGCTGACCGGTCTTCGCGCGCTTGACCTTGGCGTGGATGATCAGGTCGCCGGTGCGCTTGGTCTCGATCGCCGCATCGATCTTGCCGAGCAGTTCGGCATAGTCGCGCTCGAAATTCTGCGCGAGCATCTCTGCCACCATCGGCGCGACGCCGGGCGCGTTGATCATGTCGAGGATCAGGTCACCGCCGGTCATGTCGGTGGTGCCGGTGACCTCGAAATCCTCGAAGCCGACGCGGCGCGAATCCTCGGCATTGACCGGCTTGCCCGTCATCCAGACGGTACCCGTGGTCGGTGTCCTGCTGCCGCGTTCGTGCGCGCTGAAGGTCAGGCCGACCGCGATCTTGCCGCCCCTGGTGCCGTAGATCGTCGCTGCCTTGAAGGTCGCATCGACCGGGTTGAGCCCCGGCACCTCGAACGGGCGGCGCGAGCGCTTCTGCAGCGCCTCGAGCAGCACCGGCTGCAACTCGCGATAATCGCCGAACACCGGAAGGAAGAACGCGAGTTCGCCGGTCTGTACCTCGAGCGGCTGCATCGGCGGCAGCGCGATCGGCGTGCGCGGGCGCGGACGCTTGCCGACATAGGTTTCGGTGAGCGCGCGCATGCCGAGCTTCAGCCTGAGCCTGCCCTGCACGATCTCGTACCCGCCATATTGCAGCGCGCGCGGGGTGATGCGCATCCACACCTCGGGGTTGCGCTCGTTGAGCACCACCGAGGTGAAGGCCGAGGCCCAGGCCTTCTCGATCTGGCGGCGCAGCTCGAGCCTGCCGAGCTCGCCGGGCAGCTCGCGCTCGAGTTTCGCGATAATGGGTGCCAATTCGCGCTCGGCCTCTTTCGTGAAGCGGATCTTCTGGCCGAGAAACTCGACATGCGGCTCGGTGGTCCAGTCGTAGCGAAGGTCGAGCGTGCCGCGCGGCGTCCAGTCGCGCGCGATGGCCATCCGGATATCGGCATGCACCATCGCCCGCGCGGTCGCGGTCTCGCGCTTGAGGATGCCCGCGATATCCTCGGCGCGCACGACCGCCGTGATCGGGATAGACAGGCGGATGCGCTGGCCCGAACCCGTTACCGCGATCGCGCCGCGCGTCACCTCGCCGACGATGCGGCACTTGATCTTCGGCGTCTTGACCTTGGCGATCCCCAGATCGACCTTCTCGCTGGCGACACAGACCTGGTCCTTTTGGTCGATGCTCCACAGGCGGCGCGGGACCTGTCGCTCCATCGCGCGCGCGAGGTTGCCCAGATCGGCCTCGACGGGCACCGAGACGAGCGACGCCTGGGGCGGAACCGTGATCGCATCGTCGGTGCGCGGCGGGCGGCCCTCGTCGCGCCAGCCGCCGCAGCCTGCCAGCAGCACCAGCCCGGCGATCGCGAGCGCGCGGGCGGCGATGCGCATCAGCTGCTCGCCACGACCATGCCGTCGATGCGCAAGGTCGGCACGTTGACGCCATAACGGAATTCGAGATCGTCGGCCGGGATCAGCGCGGCAAACATGTCCCTGAGATTGCCCGCAATGGTGATCTCGCTGATCGGCTCGGCCAGCTGCCCGTCGCGGATGACGAAACCGCTCGCCCCCCGGCTGTAATCGCCGGTGACGCCATTGACGCCCATGCCGATCAGCTGGGTGACATACAGGCCGAGCTTGATGTCGGCCATCAGCGCCTCGGGGCTCTGCGTGCCGGCTTCCATGTGCACGTTGCTCGATCCGGTCGACGGCGCACCGCTGACCCCGCGCGAGGCATGGCCGGTGGGCGCCTCGCCCAGCTGCCGCGCCGAGGCGCTGTCCATCATCCAGCCGCTGAGCACGCCCTGGTCGACGATCCGCCAGCGCGTGGTGGGCAGGCCCTCGCCATCGAAGGCGCGCGATCGCTGGCCGCGGGGCCGGTGCGGGTCGTCAATGATCGACACGCTCGAATCGAATACCGGCTGGCCGCGCCGGTCGAGCAGGAAGCTGGTCTTGCGTGCGATCGCGCTGCCCGCAATCGCGCCCAGCAGCGGCCCGAGCAGCGATCCGCCCGCGCGGCGATCATAGATCACCGGCATCGGTCCGCTCTCGATCTTCCCCGTGCCCAGCCGCTCGACCGCGCGTTCGCCGGCGCGGCGCCCGATCGCTTCGGGCGGTTCGAGATCGGCGAGGAAGCGCGTGCTGTGCGAGGCCGAATCGCGCTCCATCTGGCCGTCGCGCGCGGCGAGCACGCTCGCGCCGATGCCATAGCGGCTGCCGCCATAGCTGCCGCAGAAACCGTGGCTGGTGGCGAGCGCCATGACTGATCGCACCGCGCTGGCCGATCCGCCCTCACTGTTGGTGACGCCGGGCACCGCGCGCGCGGCATCCTCGCAGGCGAGCGCGAGCTCGCGCAACAGCGCCGGATCGGGATCGCCGCCGTCATCGAGTTCGAGATCGGGCAGCGGGCCGCGCATCAGCCGCTCTTCGGGGGCGAGGCCCGCATAGGCATCTTCGGGCGCGAGTCGCGCCATCGCGACCGCGCGCTCGGCGAGCGTCGCGAGGCCCTGGGGGCTCACGTCCGCGCCCGAGACGCTCGCTGACTGTTTCCCGTGAAACACGCGCAGGCCTATCCCTGCGCTTTCGGAACGCTGGACGTCCTCGAGCAAGCCCAGCCGCATTTGCACATCGGTGGAAGCATCGCAGGCGAACACCGCATCGGCGGCGGTCGCGCCAGCGGCCATGGCGCGGGCGACAAGGTCTTGCGCCAGGTCTCTGGCTTGGTCGGGGGTCTGCATCAACGCGATGTAGGTCGCTGGCTGCCGATGGTCAATCGGACCTGCGGGTTCAGATCAGCGTCTGCAATCCCTTGAAGAGAGCAACGAAACCGAAGGGAAAACCGATCGCGAAGAGCCAGATGCCCAGGCGATCGCCGCGATAGGCGCGGCCAAGCTCGGCTTCGGAGGTGCCGCTGCGCACCAGGCGCTGCCAGCGTTTCTCGACGCGGCGGCACAGCGGAATGACGATCCCGACCAGCGCCACCAGCCCCATATAAGGCAGGATCGACGCGCCTTCGCCCCGGATCGCCTGCATCACCACGAAGATCTGCAGGCCGGTATACATCAGCAGCGCATAGGCGACATGATTGCTGATCCGCTTTTCCCAGAGGCTTTCGGCCGCGACCGGCCTGACGATATTGGCATTGTAGCGCGCGGTCTCGAACCGCTTTTCCAGAGCATTGGGCATATGCATTCCCCTGCCTTGCCAGATGCAGGCCCCACCCCTGCATTTGGGGGAGTGTGTCATCGATGTGACAGCTTGGCAAGGGGCGTTAACCCCGTGCCTCAGGCCGCGATGCCTTCGGCCTTGCGCAGTTCCTTGCGGTCGAGCTTGCCGATCAGCGTCTTGGGCAACGAGTCGCGGATATCGACCGCGATCACGCGCTCGTGCTTGCCCAGTTGCGGGTTGAGCCATGCCATCAATGCGGGCCCGTCCGCCTCGGCATCCTCCTGCAGCGCCACGAACGCCTTGGGGCTCTCGCCGCGATAGGCATCGGGGACGCCGATCACCAACGCCTCCTTCACCGCCGGGTGGCGATAGAGCACCTCCTCGATCTGGCTCGGAAAGACCTTGAACCCGCCCACCGCGATCATGTCCTTGATGCGGTCGACGATGCGGATATAGCCGTCCTCGTCGATCTGCCCGACATCGCCGGTGCGCAGGAAGCCGCCGATGAACACCTCGGCATCGGCATCGGGGCGGTTCCAGTAGCCGCGCATCACCTGCGGCCCCGCGAAGATGATCTCGCCCGGCTCGCCGGGGGCCACGTCCTTGCTCGGGTCTTCCTTGTCGACCAGCCGCACCAGCGTGCCGGGCAGCGGCTGGCCGATGGTGCCGGGCTTGTTCAGCCCCTCATAGGGATTGGTCGAGACGACGCCGCTGCTCTCGGTCAGGCCATAGCCCTCGACGACATTGGCCCCGGTGACCTCCTCGAACCGCGCCTTGACCTCGGCGGCGAGCGGCGCGCCACCCGAAATGCAGGCGCGAAGCGACGCGAACCGGGTGTTGGCAATTTCCGGATTGTCGAGCAGCGCCTGATACATGGTCGGAACGCCGGGCAGCGCGGTCACCTGGGTGCGCGTGATCGCCTTCAGCGCCGCCGCCGCCTCGAAGCGCGGCAGCATCACGATCTCGCCGCCGTTGAGCACCGTGCGGTTCAGCACGCAGGTATTGGCGAAGACATGGAAAAAGGGCAGCACCCCCAGGATCCGGTCGTGCTCGCTATCGTTGCGCGGATCGATCGCGTTGACCTGGCGCGCATTGGCCGAGAGATTCTGATGGCTAAGCATCGCGCCCTTGGGCGTGCCGGTGGTGCCGCCGGTATACTGGAACAGCGCGATGTCGCGCTCGGCATCGATCGGCACCGGCGTGTAGCGGCCATCATTGGCGATCAGCTTCGAAAAGCGCGTAATGCGCGGGTCGCGGGGGACCTCGGCGGTCTCCTGGCCCTTGAACAGCCGGAACAGCAGCGACTTGACCGGCGGCAGCCCGCCCGCGACCGACCCCACCACCAGCCGCTGAAGCCCCGACCTGTCGAGCACCTTGAGCGCGGTGGGCAAGAGCGCGGTGGCCGAGAGCGTAAACAGGATCGTCGTGCCGCTGTCCTCGACCTGATGCGCCAGTTCGTCGACGGTGTAGAGCGGCGAGAAATTGACCACGGTCGCGCCGGCCGCCATCGCGCCGTAATAGGCCGCGACATAATGCGGCACATTGGGCAGGAAAAGCCCGACCCGGTTGCCCTTGCCGATGCCCAGCTGCTGCAGGCCCTTGGCCACGCGCGCCACGCCGCGGGCGACCTGATCGTAGCTGTACTTGCGCCCCATGAAATCGAGCAGCGGCGCCGATCCCTTGCGCGCGACCGAGGCGAAGAACATGTCGGGCAGGGACAGCGGCGCGAAGGTCTGATCCCAGGCGCAGGGATGGTTGTAATGCGTCTTCCAGATCGGCTCTGCACCATCGGCAGCGGCGGAAAGGGCGGGCGAAGCGGAGGCAGGAGCGTCAGTCATTGACATCACTGTAAATAAGCGACGCGCACCGCACAAGCCGCTTGCCATCCATAAGCGCGATCGCCTCCGATAGAAGGCTTCAATTGAAATGTCTGCAGATAACCAATAGACAGGTGACCGAACTAGGACAGATGAAATGATACGCTTCGGCAATAAAATTACAGCCATTATTGGGATGTTATTGCTGGCTTTCACCATGCCGCTAGAGGCGCGCGAAGTGCTGAATGTTCCGGCAAACGCGCGGTGGAAGCATGCTGCCACTGGTATCATCCTCAATCCCGTTCTCGCCGGATTGAACAGGACCGAAATTGCCACGACGGCACCGATGGAATTGGATGTTCAGGCACACTACGAAATTTCCAGCGGCGCGACAATTGCAACCGTCTATATATTCCGTCCGGGTGCCGGGGATCTGGCCATATGGTTCGACCGTGCCAATGCAAGCCTCGCCGCGTCTGACAAATGGGTCATTCAATCGACTCTCGAATCGGGTCCTGCGGCCTTGCCTGTGGGTGAGGCCACGGACGCCTTCAAGGCCGTGTATGCGACGGGCGGCGGGTCCATTCGATCGACTGCCGTCGTGCTGGTGCCGATGGGCGAATGGATCGCGAAAATCCGGCTGAGTTCGCAGACCGAAGAGGCCGATGCGCTTTCGGAGCTCATGACGGCGATTGCGCGCCAGATCACCTGGCCCGAAGCCACCCGCATGGCTGCGGCCGCCGCGCCGGTACAGCCATGCGCCAAGGCGATCGCATTCGGCAAGTCCGCCCGGCCCGTGGGTGCCGATAGCAACCGACGCCTCGGTAACGCGCTGCTGGATGCATTGATGTCCAGCATAGAGCCGGACACGGACCAGCCCAGAACTTCCCAAGGGCATGTCTGGTGCCGTGACTCGGTCGTGGGTGCCCATGCTGTCTATCGCCAGGCCGATGGAGAAGATGACAGCTACATGCTGGCGCTCAGCGACGCGGGACGGGCGATCATTGTGCGCCCCGCGCCCAATCTGCTGGATGCCGGCGAGAACAGCAAGACCCGCTTTGCTGTCGCGCTGCACCAGCTTGATCGGATATTCAGCTATCGCAATTTCGACCGCATGGTCCCGCCGCAGCAGGCGCTCGAGATTATCGAGAAGGAAAGACCCGTCTCTTCGGTTTCCACAACCGGCAGCGACAAGACGATCACGCTGGGTGGTGGGGGCCGATAGCCGCTTGCATCGCGGCGCGGCTTTGCTAGGCGCGTTGCCCATGACCGCGTACAAACCCGGAGACCCCGTATCGGTGCGGCGGCTTTATGGCCGTCAGCAGAACCACAAGCTGCGCCTGGGCCAGGCCGAACTGGTCGAGAAGCTGCTGCCGCAGATCAGCGTGCCGGAAGAGGGCGAGATCACCTCTCGCCGGCTGTTCGGCGACGATCGCCCGCTGCATTTCGAGATCGGCTTCGGCGCGGGCGAGCATATGGCCTATCGCGCCGACATGCTGCCCGATCACGGCTTTATCGGCGCGGAGCCCTTTCTCAACGGCGTGGTGGGCGCGTTGCAGCATGTGCGCGAGCAGAACCTTTTCAACGTACGGCTGCACATGGGCAATGCCATCGACGTGCTTGAGCGCGTGCCCGATGGCGCGCTCAGCTTCGTCTATCTGCTCCACCCCGATCCCTGGCCCAAGGCGCGCCATGCCAAGCGGCGGATGATGAACAAGGGGCCGGTCGACCTGATCGCGTCCAAGCTCAAGCCCGGCGGCGAATTCCGCTTCGGCACCGATCACCCGATCTATGTCGCGCACGCGATGATGGTGATGAACGACCACCCCGCCTTCGACTGGCTGTGCGAGCGCCCGAAGGATTTCCTCACCCGCCCCGGCGGCTGGCCCGAAACGCGCTACGAGGCCAAGGCCCGCGCGCAGGGGCACGAGGTCTGGTACTTCCGCTACCGCAAGCGCTGACCGCGCAATCCCGCAACATCTTCGGGCTGCTGGCGGTGGCCTCGAATGGACCGGCCCGGGCTGCGGCTCGCGGTGTCGATCGCGCGTGCCCCGATGCCACAGGGTCTTGACGGCCAATATGGAAGCAAATACTTTCGTATGGAGCGATCGCACCGATTTCGGGGATGCCCATGTCTGTCAGCCTGCCCTTTGCAGCCCCCACACGCCCGCCGCGTCGCATGCGTCCATTGCAGGCGTTGCGCCATTTTCGCGCCCTGATGCGCGATGCCGAGGATACGGCGCAGGTGTTCCACATGGGCGACTGCCTGCCCAATCGCAGCACGATGAAGATTGCCGAGCGCTTCTGCGCCAGTGCGCAGGGCCGCGCACGCATGGCCGCCGAGCCCGAGCTGGCCCCGATCCTCGACGATCACGATACGCTGCTGCGGCTTGGCGAGCAGAGCGTCGCGCATGCCTATGTCCGCTTCATGCGGAGCGAGGGGCTTTCGGCTGCGGGGCTGGTCGCGGCGAGCACGCTGCCCGGCCAGAGCGTCCATGCCGACCAGCTGCAATGGTTCCACAACCGGCTGCGCGACACGCATGACCTCGCGCACGTGCTGACCGGCTATGGTCGCGATCCGCTGGGCGAGCAGTGCGTGCTCGGCTTTACCAGCGGCCAGTATCGCGACTGGACCGAGACGATCATCGCCTGGGCGGGCACCGCCGAGTTTGCGCTGCGGCTGCGCAGCGACGCGCCCTTTGTCGGCGCGGTGGCCGAGGCGCGGCGCCATGGGCGTGCCGCGCAGGCGATCTTTGCCCAGGACATCCGCGCCTTGCTCGCCGAACCCATCGCTGCCGCGCGCGCGCGCATGGGCATTGCCGAACCGCAGGTCTATCGCCAGGCGCATGCGCGGTTGCGCGCGGCCGGGATCGACCCCTATCGCATCGGCGGCCCTGCCGCAGCGATCGGCTGAGCCCCGCCGCCCGTTCAGCCGGGCAAATGCGGCCCCAGCAGGTCGTGAAGCATCCGCTTGAGCTCGCCGAGCAGCAGTTCGGCCTCGGCCCGATCGTCGGCGTTGAGTGCAAGATCGATGAGGCGTCCCGACACGTCGATCACGATCTGCGCCATCACCCGCAACCGTCGGGGATCGGCCGGCATGCCCAGCGCCGCCAGCGTCGCGGCGACATCGCGCTCGAACCGGGCGATATTGCGCGCCTCCACGTCGCGCAGCTGCGGCGACACCTGGCAGGCGGCGCGCAGCACCGCATAGCTCGGGCTGGCGCTGGCACCGGCAAAGAACCGGTCTATCATCCGGTCGGTCGCGCTGCGCCAGTCGTCGCCGGGCTTCAAGCTGCCCAGATGTCCGACCCATTCGCGTTCGCGGGCATAGGACCGGTCGACCAGCTCGACCAGGATCGCCCATTTGTTGGGAAAATAGCGATAGATGGCGCGGACGCCCACGCCGGCGCGCTCGGCCAGGATGTTGGTGTTGAAGCCATCGACGCCCTGTTCGACCAGCAATGCCTCGGCCTCCTCGAGCACACGCTGCATCGTTTCGCGGCTGCGGGTCTGTTGCGGTTGCTTGCGTGGGATCAGGTCGAGCTCGGGCATCCCTCCGGCTTAGCAGCGATTGCGCGAACTGCGCAACGCTGGGGCCGGCGCCGTCTGCGACCGGCCGGGAGCCGAGCGCCGGCTATCTGCGCCGCCGCACTGCACGCCGTCTGAGCATCCGGTGGCCGGTGCGGATTTCGGTTCGCAGCGCCTTGCCGAAACCGCTGCGGCGCTTCTGCCGCCGCAACGCCGCGCGCGCCGCCTTGATCCGCCTGCGCCGGACCTGCAACCGGCGAGTGGAGATGTCAGGCTCGGCGTCACGTGGTTCGCTTGTGGCCGCCCCCGCGGACGCGTTCGGCCCGGCCTTGCTGTTCCTGGCTTTGCGTCGGCTGCGGACGCCGCTGCGCAGGCTCGCACGAATGGCGCTGCTCGAGAGGCGGGCCATGGCTAGCGGCCGTCGCGCACACACTTGATAACGAGATCGTCGCTGCGGCGGGTGCCAGACCATCGCGGGGCCGGTTGCGCCGTCACAGAAGGTCGCAAATGAGCAACGGCGACGACGCGGTCGTCCCGTGGTTGATCGGACCAGCGGCAGCCCCTCGCCGCCTGGCCCGCTGGAAAAAGGATCATCAAGCCCCCCGCCCAATTAGCGAGGACTATTAAAATTCAGAATCGTATACTGTCAACAGGATTTTACGAGTCAGTGTCAGCTCTCGCGTTTCACCCTGTCGTCAGAGACACGCGACAGCACCACGTCGCGATAATAGATGCTCATCATGATGGCCGCTTCGCGACGGAGCAGCGAGGCCGTGGGAAAGTCGTCTGCCATCGTTTCGGTGACCGCATGATTGACGATCGCGGTCAGCAGCACGGCGCCGCGCACCCTGTCCGGATCGACCTTGGGAAAATCGTCGGCCACGGCATCCACGATCACCTGGACGAAATCCTTGGAGGCGCGGCGGCGTATCTCCTGCAGGACAGGGACCGCACTCATCGCCCGGTAGATCCATGCGCCCCCCGGATGGGCCAGCACCACATCGCGAAGCCGGTCGAGCAGCGCGGCAAAGCTCTCGATTTCGGCCTGCAGGTTGCTGCCTATCGCAAATTCCTCGCTCTGGACCCATTCGGCGATCGTCTGATTCTCTGCCGTGATAAGGCGGCGCCCCATCTCGCTGAGGATCGCGTATTTGTTGGGAAAATAGCGATAAAGGGCGGGCGGCGTCAGTCCGGCGCGCTCGGCAATCATGTTGGTGGACAACCGCTCGATGCCGATTTCCGGCAGCAGTTCTCCCGTCGCCTGGATGATCTGCTCGTACGTCGCGCGGGCGCGGTCCTGCAACGGGGTGACCTTCGGATCGAGCTCTATCGGCTGGCCACTGAGCGGGGGCATGGCGTTGTCTCCGGCATAAGTGCTTGGCTGAACGCGGGTCCTCCGGCCGCAGGCATGGGGGACGAAATGCGCGATTTCAAGCGCTTAAAATGCCAGTCACAGGCTTTGCAAGCTAGTTAAAATACCACTGTTTCGGATCAGATCGTGCGCTGCCGGATTAGCAACCGCTATCATAATGCGCGTGCTGTTGCCGCTGCCCGACGCCCGGCATCACATCACAGCGAGAGCCTTTTGAACAGCGGTTCGGGAATTGCGCGGATGACCGCCATCACCAGCCGCCACCGGCCCAGCGTGTAGATGACGTCGCGCCGGGCGCGATGCGCGGCGATGATCGCATCGGCGACCTGGCCGGGTTCGGCCGTCATCACCGGCGGCAGCTTCATCCCTGCGGTCATCTGGGTCCGGACAAAGCCGGGCTTGACCGTCATCACGTGCAGTCCGGTTTTCGCATGCGCATTGCGCAGGCCCGAAAGGAACGCGGTGAAACCGGCCTTGGCCGAGCCATAGACGAAGTTCGAGGCGCGGCCGCGCTCGCCCGCGACCGAGCTGATGCCGATGATGCAGCCATCGGGCACGCCCGCCATCCGCCGCGCCGCTGCCAGCAGATAGCGCGCGGGCCCGTTAAAGTTGCTGTCCATCACCCTTTGCGCGGCGGAATCGTCAGCAGCCGACTCGGCCTGGTCGCCGAGCAGCCCCGCGACCATCACCACGGTGCCCGGCACCACGCCAAGGCTGTCGAAAAAGCGGTCGGGCGCGCCATCGGTGACATCGAAGGCGACCGCTCGCGCCTTTGCACCGCTGCGCAGGCCAAGATCGGTCGCATCGGCGGCGATGTCGCCCCGCCCGGCCAGGATGACCTCGCAGCCCTGGGCGGCATAGCCGCGGGCCAGCGCCTTGCCGATGTCCGAGCGGGCACCCAGGATGAGAACGGGAGAAGCGATCATCGTCAAAGCCCCAGACGTTGCGAGAGAAGCGAGGAAAAGCGGCGGTCGAGACCGTATTGCGCGCGCAGGTCGCGAAATTCCTGAAGCCTGGGATAGCCGCGCGCCAGCATGGCAGCGGACAGCCGGGCATCCTTGGTCAGATAGATCCGCCCGCCATGATCGGCGGTGATGGCATCGAGCCGGTCGAGCAGCGCGAGATTGGCGGGCGTCGCGGGAAAATCGAGCGCGAGCGTATAGCCGGGCATCGGAAAGCTCAGCATCCCGAACGACGGCCGCCCCATGCGCTTGAGCACGGCGAGAAACGATCCGCTGCCTGCCGCCGCGATCGTCTCGAGCAGGCGGGCCAGGCCGCGCTCGCTCTCGCCCAGCGGCAGCACGCACTGATATTGCACAAAGCCGCGCCGGCCATAGATGCGGTTCCAGTCGGACAGGGCATCGAGCGGATAGAAATAGGGGTCGAGCGCGACCAGCGCGTCGCCGGGCCGCTGCATCGCATGATAGAGCCGGTTGAAGGCGCGCACATTGACGCCGCTGAGCGCGAAGCCGGGCAGGTCGATCGGGACCGCGCGCGGCCTGCGCGGCGGCCGGTCGAGCGGTGCGGCGCGGCGGGGGCCATCGAGCTCGCTTGCCGCCGCATGTTCGGCCAGCAGGATCGCCGATCGGCCGAGATCGCGCCCGCGCGCCAGGCAATCGATCCAGGCGACCGAATAGGTCCAGTCGTGCGACGATTCGAACAGCGCCATCGCCTCGGCAAGGTCGCGCGCGCGCAAGGTCCGCTGGCGCATCCAGGCGCTTTCGATCCGGATCAGGGGGAAGGCCGCGCGCACGATCATCCCGGTCAGCCCCATGCCGCCACAGGTCGCGGCGAACAGTTCGGCATTCTCCTGATGCGAGCAGCGCAGCACGCGGCCATCGCCGAGATCGAGATCGAGCCAGAGCAGATGGTCGCAAAACGAGCCTGCGCCATGATGGTTCTTGCCGTGGACGTCGCTGGCGATCATCCCGCCGATCGTCACCATGCGCGTGCCCGGCGTCACCGGGACGAACCAACCGCGCGGCAGGAAGGCATCGATGATGTCGGACAGCAGCACGCCCGCCTCGCACACCAGCTCGCCCGTGGCATCATTGAACGCGATCAGCCGGTCGAGCCGCCGCATGTCGATGGTCGCATCGGGGTTGAGGCTGGCATCGCCATAGGCTCGGCCATTGCCGCGCGCGATGCTGCTGGGCAGCGGGGGCAGGGTCGCGTGCAGCGCCTCGGTGGTGACAGGCTGCCAAAGCGCGCAATCGCGCACCGGATAGCGGCCCCAGCCCGAGAGCGGCTCGACATGCGGCATCAGGCCGGCCTTGCCGGCGCAAAGACATAGCGCCGGTCGAGCCGGTACTTGACCAGATAGCCGATGGCGAGGCCGCTCACCGCGCCGATCTCGCGCGCGAGATGCGTCTGCCAGATCAGCCAGGCGGCGGTCTCGAAGCCCCAGAAGATCAGCGTCGTGACCACGCCGGTGGCGGCATAGAGGCCGAAGGTGCCCGTCGTGCTCGAGCCCGTGCTCGCCTTGCCGGCAAAGATCCAGGTGCGGTCGAGCCAGAATTTCACCACCAGCCCGACCAGCGTCCCGACGGCCAGCGCGAGCAGCAGCCCGCCGGGCAGCAGCGCCAGCACCGCGCGCTGGCTCGCCAGATTGGCGAGCGTTGCCAGCACCGCGAACCCGGCATAGGACAGGACGAGCATCAGCCCGGTCACGCCAGCGCTCCGGCGAGCGCGAGCAGGGCGACGACCAGGCCGCAGCACAGGCTCACCCGGTCGCGCATCGCGAACACCACCGGATCGTCGTGCATCTCGCCGCGGTGCGTGAGCAGCGCGATGCGGTTGGTCCAGAACAGCAGCACCAGACACACGCCCCAGAGGAATTCGGGATAATGGTACAGCGCCTGCACCGGCTCCGAATTGGCATACAGCGCCAGCACCAGCACCGAGACGAGCCCTGAAGAGACCATGATATTGCCGACAATCGCGCGGTCGTCGACGCGATAGCCGCGGCCTGCCGCCATGGTACGGCCCGACGCGGCACCATCGACCAGCTCGGCATAGCGCTTCACGGCAGCGAGCGAAAAGAAGAAGAAGGTCGAGAAGGCGAGCAGCCAGAGCGAGGAGGCAATGGCCGTGGCGGCGCTGCCTGCGAGCACGCGCAGCGAATAGAGCACGGCGAGCGTGCAGATATCGATCATCGCAAGCCGCTTGAGCTTGACCGAATAGAGGATGGTGACACCCGCATAAATCAGCAGAACGGCAAAAAGCTCGATCCCGCCTGCCAGCGCGATTCCGGCGCCCGCCAGCCCCAGCACCGGTACCATCCAGGTCCCGTGGATCAGGCGGATGCGTCCGGACGCGAACGGGCGCTGGCACTTGCGCGGGTGCGCGCGGTCTGCCGACAGGTCGAGCAGGTCGTTGAGGATATAGGTGGCCGACGCCACCAGGCTGAACGCGACAAAGGCGAGCACCGCCTGCAGCGCGGTGACCAGATCGAGCGCGTGCGCCGCGAGCATCGGCAGGAAGACGAGCACGTTCTTGAGCCACTGGTGCGGGCGCATCGCTTCGAGATAGTCGCGCACGCCCGCCCGGCGCGCGGGCAGGTGCGTTGCATCCGCGATCAGTGCCTCGACCCGCGCCTGAAACGCCTTGCTGGGATTGACCGTCACGGCAGCGGCCGCGCCCTGCCACACCGCGAAATCGGCCGGGGCATCGCCGATATAGCTGTAGCCTGCGGGTCCGAACGTCTCCTCCAGGAACCGCGCCTTGCGCGAGCCGGTGAGGTTGACGCCATCCTTCGATCCATAAGCCGAATCGAACAGGCCGAGATGCCCCGCCACCGCATCGGCCATGGCCTGGGTCGCGCCGGTGACGAGCGCAACGCGTCCACCGCGCGCGCGCCACTGCTCGATCATGTCGAGGACTTCCGGGTTATAGGGCAGCCGCGCCGGATCGATCTGGCCGATTTCGCCGAGCCGGTGCTTGAGCGCGACCTTGCCCCTGGCCAGCGTGCGCATGGCCTCCAGCGGCGTGTGCCACCGGACCGCCCAGGCCGCCCAGAAATTCTCGAGCAGGCTGTCGGTACGGATCAGCGTGTCGTCGAGATCGACAACCAGCGTCAGCTTCGCAGGATTCCAGTTGGCGATGCTCATCCATACCCCCATGCCCGGTCCAGCCACGGGCAGGCCAGCAGATCGCCGCCATCTAAATCCACGGAAACTTAAATATGGTTAACAAACTGCTGCGACGTATGAGGCTGGCGGCAGCGACGAGCAGCCGCTAACCTTGCGTCACTCCACCGTCACGGATTTGGCGAGGTTTCTGGGC
>AYSC01000005.1 GCA_000503195.1 Blastomonas sp. CACIA14H2 | reverse complement strand
AGGCGGGTGCAGCGCAGCCAGACGGCTTCGCGCAGACCCCCTCATCCAACTGCGCCTAGCTGCCTGCGGCAACAAGGCTCCGTATCCTTCCCCCTCCAGGGGGGAAGGGTTTGCTTGCGTTGCCACGCTCACATCTCCACTCCCAGCTTGTCTGCCACGGTGAAGATATCCTTGTCGCCGCGTCCGCACAGGTTGGCGAGAATGATCTGGTCGCGGTCCATGGTCGCGGCGACCTTGGCCACCGCTGCGATCGCGTGGCTGGGCTCGAGCGCGGGGATGATCCCCTCGGTGCGGCAGAGCAGCTGGAAGGCGTCCAGCGCCTCGTCATCGGTGATCGCGGTGTATTCGACCCGGCCCATGTCCTTGAGCCAGGCATGTTCGGGGCCGATGCCGGGATAATCGAGGCCGGCGCTGATCGAATGGCCCTCGGTGATCTGGCCGTCCTCGTCCTGCAGCAGATAGGTCTTGTTTCCGTGCAGGATGCCGGGGAAGCCGCCGAGCAGGCTGGCAGCATGCTGGTCGCCATCGAGGCCGTATCCCGCTGCCTCGACGCCGAGCATCTTGACCTGATCGTCGAGGAACGGGTGGAACAGCCCCAACGCGTTCGATCCGCCGCCGATCGCCGCGACCAGCAGGTCGGGCAGGCGGCCGGTGCGCGCCATCATCTGTTCGCGCGCTTCCTTGCCGATCACGCTCTGGAAATCGCGGACCAGTTCCGGATAGGGGTGCGGACCGGCGGCGGTGCCGATGATGTAGAAGGTGTCGTGGACGTTCGCGACCCAGTCGCGCAGACCTTCGTTCATCGCGTCCTTGAGCGTCGCCGCGCCCGAGGTGACGGGGACGACCTCTGCACCCAGCAGCTTCATGCGGAACACATTGGGCTGCTGCCGCGCGACGTCGGTCGCGCCCATATAGATCACGCAGGGCAGGCCGAAGCGCGCGCAGACCGTCGCGGTGGCGACACCGTGCTGTCCCGCGCCGGTTTCCGCGATGATCCGCGTCTTGCCCATGCGCATCGCGAGCAGGATCTGGCCGATACAGTTGTTGATCTTGTGCGCGCCGGTATGGTTGAGCTCGTCGCGCTTGAACCAGACCTGCGCGCCCTTGCCCTCGGGGGCATCTTTCCGCAGTTCCTCGGTCAGCCGTTCGGCATAATATAGCGGGCTGGGGCGTCCGACATAATGTTCGAGCAGGTCGTCGAACTCGGCCTGGAAGGCGGGATCGGCTTTCGCGGCCCGATAGTGCTTCTCCAGATCGAGCACCAGGGGCATCAGGGTTTCGGCAACATAGCGCCCGCCGAACTGGCCGAAATGGCCCTGTGCGTCGGGTTGATTGCGATAGCTGTTAAGCTGGGTTGCGGTGTTGGTCATGGTCGCGAACCGCTTGGCAAAAGCGGGCGATCTTGTCCATATCTTTGACTCCCGGCTCGCTTTCCACGCCCGAGGAGACGTCGACCAGCGGCGCCCTGGTCGCGGCGAGCGCAAAGCCGACATTGTCCGGGTCGAGCCCGCCCGCCAGACCCCAGGGCAGAGCGTGCTGATGCCCCTTGAGCAGCGTCCAGTTGGCGACGGTGCCGTTGCCGCCGGGCAGCGCCTGGGCGGGGGAATCGAACAGCAGCCGGTCGGCCTGGCCATCGAAGCGGCGCGCATTGACCAGCGTTTCGGCGCTGCGCAGGCCGAGCGCCTTCCACACCTCGACCGGCATGTGCTGCTTCACGATCCCCAGCCATTCGGGCTTTTCGGAGCCGTGGAACTGGATGACATCGGGCCGCACCGTGCGCTGCGCGCGCTGCGTCAGTTCGGGCGAGGCGTTGACGAGCAGCAGCACCACTTGGACGTGGCTTGGCGCGCGGCGACGCAGCTCGGCCGCCTGTTCGAGCGTGACATGGCGCGGGCTCTTCTCGAAATGGACGAGGCCGATATGGCTCGCCCCTTCGCGCGCGGCGGTATCGATCGCCGCTTCGGTGGAAAGTCCGCAGATCTTGATGAGGGTGGTCATGTTACCTTCGTTTCCCGTGTCTCGTCATTCCCGCGAAAGCGGGAATCCCGCTTTGCTGCTACCTGGCGCAAAAGCGGGACCCCCGCCTTCGCGGGGGTGACGGTAATATGGGGGATATTCTACAACGTCGCCATGATGTCGCGCGCGGCCTGATCGGGGTCTTCCGCGCGCGCGATCGGGCGGCCGATGACCAGCACCGAGGCGCCCGCATCGCGCGCCTGGCGCGGGGTGACGGCGCGCTTCTGGTCGCCCATCGCGGCGCTGGCGGGGCGCACGCCGGGGACGACGAAAAAGCCGTCGCGCCATTGCTGCCGGACCGCGCCGACCTCCTGCCCCGAACAGACGATGCCGTCGAGCCCCGCGACATGCGCGAGCTCCGCAAGCCGCAGCACATTGTCGTGCGCGGTACCCGCATAGCCGATCCGCGCGATGTCGTTGTCGTCGAGGCTGGTGAGCATCGTGACCGCGACCACCTTGGTGTTCGCGCCGGCGGCGGCCTTGGCATCCTCCATCATCGCGCGGCCGCCTGCGGCATGGATCGTCACGATCGCAGGTTCGAGCACATGGATCGCCTGCATCGCGGCCGCGACGGTGTTGGGGATATCGTGCAGCTTGAGGTCGAGAAAGATCGGCAGGCCGATCTTCGCAATCTCGTGCACGCCGTGGTGGCCATGCGCGCAGAAGAATTCCAGCCCCAGCTTCACCCCGCCGATATGGCTGCGCACCTGCTGCACCAGAGCGGTGGCGCGGGCCAGATCGGGAAGATCGACCGCGAGATAGATGGGATTGGACATGATGGAAAACGGGCCCCTGTTATGATCCTTCAAACCGAACGCAGAACCGGTTCCGGCTCGGGCTCGGCAGCCACGGTCGAGACCGGCGGCGGTGCCGGGGTCGGCGAAGGTGCCGATGCCGTGCGCGCCTGGTTGGCTTCGAGCGTCGCGAGCCTGCGCTTGAGCCGCCACATCGCGGTGCGGTGATAGGCCCAGGCGGGCAGCACGCCAGCAAGAAAGGTCAGCAGGAGCAGCACCGGAAGCTTGGTCACCAGTTCCAGCCCGCCCCACAGGTCCACCGTCACCGCCTGCCAGTTGTTATAGGCGAACACGATGAACACCACCGCGATCATGATGAGCACGAGTGTCTTCAGAAACTGCATGACCGCCCAGTCTCCCTCAAGCGCATTCTCCCTTAAGCCTGCCCGCGTCCCGGCGGTCGGCGGCCAGCATAGGGGGATAATTGCGGCTTGGCCAGTCCGCTGTCCCGGCGGACACCGGCCCGGTCAGTCGGTACGGATCAGCCGGATGTCGAACTCGCGATCGACATGGCGCCATTCCTCGGTAATCCGCAGCCGCGCGAGCAGATCATCGAACTCGCCCTCGAGCTCGGGCTCGAACTCGAACCAGGTGAGGAAATCGAACGGCTCGCCCAGGTCGCGGCAGTGATACAGGCGGCGCGCGATGCCGGGCAGATAGCCGAGCCCGATCGGCATATGGCCCGAGCGTTCATAGACCGCGCGGCGCTCGTCCTGCGCCATCGCCCACCATGCTGGCGATTTGCGGATCGGGATCAGCGCGGCCATCCGCGCTTCGCTGCGCCCCAGCGGCGCCGAGCGCGCCTCGAGACGCTGGCGTTCGGGGGCCGTGGTATAGCGCAGGTTCGAGGTGAAGCCGGTCAGCGTCCACAGCGAAGGCTCGTGCGTGGCTCCGGTTCCGATGCGCTCGGGCACCGGCAGCGCCTCACCGATCCGGGTGGTTTGCCGCACGACCTTCCATTCGCCCCGCGACCCGGCATGAAACGCCACCATGAGCGGCGATGTAGCACCATAGGGAATTGCACGCGTCATCAGCAAACCTCCGAATGCCGGGCGCGCAGCCCGGCCATCGCGGTTCGTCCGATGCCGTGGGGGCGTTACGCCCGCCGATGCTCAGCCGAAGACGCGCGCGAAGATCGTGTCGACATGCTTGAAATGATAATCGAGGTTGAACTTCTCCTCGATCTCTTCCGGCGACAGCGCGGCGGTGACCTCTTCGTCGGCCTTGAGCAGGTCGAGCAACGACAGCGCGCCGTCCGATTCCCACACCTTCATCGCGTTGCGCTGGACCAGGCGATAGGCGTCCTCGCGGCTCACCCCGGCCTGGGTCAGTGCCAGCAGCACGCGCTGCGAGTGGACAAGCCCGCCCATCTTGTCGAGATTCTTCTGCATCCGCTCGGGGTAGACGAGCAGCTTGTCGACCACCCCGGTCAGCCGCGCCAGCGCGAAGTCGAGCGTGATCGTCGCATCGGGGCCGATGAAGCGTTCGACCGAGCTGTGCGAGATATCGCGCTCGTGCCACAGCGCGACATTTTCCATCGCGGGCAGCGCGGCGCTGCGCACCATGCGCGCAAGGCCGGTCAGGTTCTCGGTCAGCACCGGGTTGCGCTTGTGCGGCATGGCCGACGAACCCTTCTGGCCGGGCGAGAAATATTCCTCGGCCTCGAGCACCTCGGTGCGCTGCAGGTGGCGGATTTCGGTCGCCAGCCGCTCGATCGACGAGGCGATGACGCCCAGGGTCGCGAAATACATCGCATGCCGGTCGCGCGGGATGACCTGGGTCGAGACGGGCTCGAGCGCCAGGCCCAGCTTCTTGGCGACATGCGCCTCGACCCGCGGATCGATATTGGCGAAGGTGCCGATCGCGCCCGAAATCGCGCAGGTGGCGATCTCGGCACGCGCGGCCTTGAGGCGCGCGCGGCAGCGATCGAATTCGGCATAGGCCTGGGCGAGCTTGAGGCCGAAGGTGGTCGGCTCACCATGGATGCCGTGGCTGCGGCCGATGGTCGGCGTGTACTTGTGCTCCATCGCGCGGCGCTCGATCGCTTCGAGCAGCGCGTCCATGTCCGCCAGCAGGATGTCGGTCGCGCGCGCGAGTTGCACCGCAAGGCAGGTGTCGAGCACGTCCGAGCTGGTCATGCCCTGGTGCATGAAGCGCGCCTCGTCGCCGACCTGCTCCGCCACCCAGGTGAGGAACGCGATGACGTCGTGCTTGGTCACCGCCTCGATCGCGTCTATCGCGGCGACGTCGATCGCCGGGTTGGTCGCCCACCACGCCCAGAGCGCCTTGGCGGCGGACTTGGGTACCACGCCGATCTCGGCGAGCGCGTCGGTGGCGTGCGCCTCGATCTCGAACCAGATGCGGAACTTCGCCTCCGGCTCCCAGATGGCGGTCATTTGCGGGCGGGCATAACGGGGGACCATATGGCGTCCTTGTAGCAAAAGGCGGCGGGGAACGGCACGGAACCGACCCCTCAAGATGTGCCCGCGCAGCTAGCAGCATGTCGCCCGGCGTTCAACCGGCACCGGCGGCGCTACGGGTGATCCGCGAACGCCAAGTCAATGCGGCCAGCGTTAATTGCAAACTCAAGTAAAATTAACGGATGTTGCGAATCTGTCCAGTTTCGGGATTTTTTAACCATGTTGGTCGGGTTCCGAATCGCTTGATTGCCAAGTAGATAGGCGTTGCTGACCTGGAAGGGGTTAGGTTCAGAACTTTGATTAACGGAGAATGGTAATGCGCGTTCTTGACAAGAATGAAGTTTCGGAAGTTTCGGGTGGCACCCTGTGCCTCATCGGTGGCCTGCTGGGCGGCATTTTCGGTCTGCTGCGCAAGCCCGCCGCCTACTGCAAGCCCGCTCCGGTTTGCGCGCCCAAGCCGAAGCACGGCTGCTGATCTGACCTTTCGTCAGACACAATGGCAAGGGGGCGTGGCCGGGTGGCCGCGCCCCTTTTTCGTGCGCGCTCGCCCGAACCATACTTAACGTGGAATTAGGACTGATCGTCTAACGCAATTTGCCGAAACCCACCGGGCAATCGCTCCGGAACCATGGATTGCGCATGACTCTCTTCAGGCCCGAAGTTCTGGAAGCCAAACGGTTGCAGCGTTATGGCCGCACCGTCCCGCTCTATTCGGGCGCGACGCTTCCCATCACGCTGGTGCTGCTGTTCGGCGTCATCGTCGTCACCGTCTGGCTGGTCACCGGAAGCTTCGCGCGCACCCAGCTGGTCGAGGGCTGGATCGTGCCCAACGGCCCGATGGCGAATATCCAGCCGATGCAGCCGGGCCAGATCACCTCGATCGCGGTCAAGGAAGGCCGCCTGGTGCGCGCCGGGCAGCAGCTGGCAACGCTCAGCCTGCAAAGCGCCAACAGCGCCAGCGCCAATCCCGCAGCCCAGTCGCTCGACATTCTGGCGCGTCAGGGCAGCGAGATCGCCAACCAGGTCGGCCTGGCCCGCGCCAGCGCGCGCGAGGATTCGAGCCGGCTTGCCGCCACCGTGCAGGCCAGCGCAGCCCGGCTCGACACGATTGCCGAGCAGATCACGATCCAGCGGCAGAAGGTCGATTCGGCGCGCAAGAGCTTTGCCATCATCACCCGCGCCGAGCGCGAAAAGGCGATCAATCGCATTGATTACGAGAACCAGCGCCGCGCGCTGCTCGCCGAAGAGGCCGAATTGCAGCGGCTGGTCGCCGAACAGGCCAGCCTGCGCGCCGAGAACCAGCAGGCGAGCGCCGATCTGCGCCAGATCCCGATCCGGCTCGAAGAACGGCTGGCCGAGCTGCGCGGCACCGGGATCGAGATCGAAAAACAGCGGCTGTCGATCGGGCAGGGCAGTTCCGCCGTGCTCACCGCGCCGTTCGACGGCGTGGTCGGCGTGGTCCAGGCCAAGGTCGGCCAGACGATCGCGCCCGGCCAGCCGGTGATGCAGATCCTGGGCGCGAACACCCGGCTCGAGGCAGAGGTCTATGCCCCCACCCGCGCGATCGGCTTTGCCAGCGTCGGCCAGGAGGTGCGGCTGATGTACGATGCCTTTCCCTATGAACAATATGGCACGTTCAAGGGCATCATCACCGAGATCTCGCGCAGCGCCATCGCGCCGCAGGATGTCACCGCGCCGATCAAGCCCGAAAGCGCGACCTATCGCGTCCGCATCCGGCTCGACGACCAGGCGGTGATGGCGTTCGGCAAGGCCTATCCGGTGCAGCCGGGCATGACGCTCAAGGCGAACATCATCCTCGAACGGCAGAGCTTCTTGAGCTGGCTGCTCGAACCGGTCAACGCGATCCGGAAGCGGCTATGAGCGATCTGCAGATAGCGCGCGGCGCGGACGAGCCCGTGACCCAGCCCCAGCTGCAACCCGAAGCGGCCCAGCCCAGCGCGGCCGCGGCAGCCGTCGCCGCGTTCGGCACCGGCCTCAACCTGCTCAACTTCACCGGCCGGCGCGCGCTGCCGCTGATCCGCCAGTCCGAGGCGGCCGAATGCGGCCTTGCGTGCCTCGCCATGGTCGCGGGCTATCACGGCCAGCGCATCGGCCTGGCCAAGCTGCGCCAGCGCTTCCCCATCTCGCTGCGCGGCATGACGCTGGCGCAGTTGATGCAGGTCTCGGACGAGCTAGGCCTGCACAGCCGCCCCTTGCGCGGCGAGATCGAGGAAATGCCCGAGGTGCGGCTGCCCGCCGTGCTGCACTGGGACCTCAACCATTTTGTGGTGCTGAAAGCGATCCGCCGCCGCTTTTCGGGCACGCGCTATATCATCCACGATCCCGCGCGCGGGGTGATGGAGATCGGCGAGGCGGAGCTTTCCAAGCACTGGACCGGCGTGGTGCTCGAGCTCTATCCGACCCAGGCGCTGAAGCAGATGGGCAAGCCGGTACGGCTCCGGCTGTCGCAGCTCGGCGTCAATATCGGCGGGTTGAACAGCTCGATGATGCAGGCAATCGGCCTGTCGCTGCTGCTGCAGCTGATCGCCTTTGCCGCGCCGTTCTTTCTCCAGCTGTCGATCGACAAGGCGGTCCCGGCCTTTGATACGAGTTTCCTCCTGGCGCTGGCGCTGGGCTTTGCCGCGCTCGAGCTGGTCGGCTTTGCGACACGGGGGCTGCGCGAGCTGATCCTGCTCAAGGTCTCGAGCGCGGTCGGCTTCTCTATGACTACCGACCTGTTCCGCCACCTGCTGCGGCTGCCGATCGGCTATTTCGAGCGGCGCAACACCGGCGACATCATCTCGCGCTTCGAATCGACCGAGCCGATCAACGACCTGATGAGCAAGGGGCTGGTCTCCGCGACGATCGACGCGATCATGGCGCTGCTGACCTTCGCCATCATGTTCTATTATTCGCCGGTGCTGACCCTGGTGGCAATGGCGACCCTGGGCGTGTTCGTCGCCTTCCGCTTCGCCACCTATCGCCGGCTGCGCAACGCCACCACCGACTATATCGCCGCGCGCGCCGACGAGGCGAGCACGATGATCGAGACGGTGCGCGGCATGAGCACGATCAAGCTGTTCGGCCGCCTGGGCGAACGCATGACGCTGTGGCAGAACAAGCATGCCGACACGGTCAATGCCGGCATCCGCATGGGCCGCACCAATGCCTGGACCGATGTCGCGGG
Source organism: Blastomonas sp. CACIA14H2 (assembly GCA_000503195.1). Taxonomy (GTDB): domain Bacteria; phylum Pseudomonadota; class Alphaproteobacteria; order Sphingomonadales; family Sphingomonadaceae; genus Blastomonas. The sequence goes on along the minus strand of AYSC01000005.1, from coordinate 107,171 downwards.
GCAGACGCTGATGCGGCTGGAAACGGTGCTGTTCGTGTACCTCGCGATCAGCATGGTCATCGCCGGATCGTTCACCGTCGGCATGGTCTTCGCCTATCAAGCGTACAAGAGCCAGTTCCTCGATGCGGGCCTGCGCTTCGTCGACATGATGTTCGAATATCGCATGCTCGACACGCATGTCGATCGGCTCGCCGATATCGCGCTGGAAAAGCCCGAGGATACGCGCGGCACCGGCAGCCGCACGGGCCGCGCTCCGCTGCGCGGCGAGATCACGTTGAAGGACGTGCGCTTCGCCTATGGCAAGGACGATCCGGAGATCGTGCGCGGGGTCGATCTGGTCATTCCGCCGGGGGATTCGCTGGCGATCACCGGGCCTTCGGGCGGCGGCAAGTCGACGCTGCTCAAGCTGATCATGGGGCTCTATGCGCCGACATCGGGCCAGATCCTGATCGATGGCGAGCCGCTCTCGCGCGTCGGCGTGGACAATTTCCGCCGCCTGTTCGCCACCGTGATGCAGGACGACGTGCTCTATGCGGGCAGCGTCGCGGAGAATATCGCGTTCTTCGATCCCGACATGGACCTGGAGTTCGTGCTGCATTGTGCGCAGCTCGCGTGCATCCATGACGAGATCGCCGCCTTCCCGATGGGATATGACACTTTGGTCGGCGAAATGGGCGCGTCGTTCTCCGGCGGGCAGAAGCAGCGGCTGTTCCTCGCCCGCGCGCTCTATCACCGGCCGAAGATCCTGCTGCTCGACGAAGGCACCGCCAATCTCGATCAGAGCAAGGAGGCCGAGGTCAACGCGAACCTCGCCGCGCTCAACATCACCCGCATCATGGTCGCGCACCGGCCCGAGACGATCGCTACCGCCCGGCGCGTGGTCGAGATGCGCGACGGCGTGCTGCGCCCGGCCAGCCAGCTGCACAGCCTTCCGCCGCTGCCCCCGGTCATGGGCATGATCAGCGGGTTGAAGCTCAGCGCATGAACCGCCCGCCGCGACATCCCGCTGCGGCTGCGCTGATGCTCGCCGCCGCGCTGGCCGGATGCACCCGCGCCGGCGACCCGCACCGCGTGCCGCGGCTCGACTATCTCGAGACGCTGCCGACCGAGTTCGACGATCCCGAGGCCGCGACCAGCACACTGCCTCCGCCGATCGCGGCCATGCCGGGCGACTGGTGGGCGCTGGCCGGCGACCCCGTGCTCGACGAGCTCCTCGCGCGCGCCGATGCTGCCAACAACACCATCGCGGTGGCCGCAGCCCGGCTGGCTCAGGTCGAGGCAGGGCGGCGCATCACCCGCGCCGCGCAACTGCCGACGCTGGGGGCGAGTCTGCAATATGACGGGCGCGAGACGCTGCGCGGGCCGGGCTCTGCAGGGCCCGACGGATTCGGCGCGCAGATCGATCTCGGCTGGGACCCCGATCTGTTCGGTCGGCTGCGCAGCAACGCGCAAGCCGCGCGCGCCGATGTCGAGGCGGCCGGGTTCGATCTCGAGGATGTCCGCCGCGTCGTGCGCAACGAGGTGATCCGCGCCTATGTGCAATATCGCGCGGTCGAGGCGCGGCTCGATTATGTCGCGCTGTCCGCGCGCACCCAGCACGACATTCTCGACATGGTCGAAAAGCGCTACCAGCTCGGCATCGCGGTGGAGACCGACCGCCAGCAGGCGCGGCTGCAATATCTGCAGGTGAGCGCGATCGAGCCCGAACTGCGCAACGAGCGCAACCAGCTGCGCAACCGGCTCGCGGTGCTGCTCGGCGGAACCTCTGCGCCGCTCGGCGATCTGCTGGGCAAGACCGGGCAGGTGCCGGGCTTTGCCGCGCTGCCCGCGCTCGGCATTCCGGTCGATCTGGTGCGCAACCGGCCCGATGTCCGCGCCGCCGAATATCGACTGCTCGCGGCGGGCGAGCGGATCGGCGCAGCGCGCGCGGCGCTGCTGCCGCAGATCTCGCTCAGCGGCACGCTCTCGACGCTGAGCCCCACGCCCTCGGGCCTGTTCGATGCGATCATCGGCCAGACGCTGGGCCGCATCGCGCAATCGCTGTTCGCAGGCGGTGCGGCGCGCGCGCAGGTGTCGCAGAGCAAGGCGGCGGCAGACGAGGCGCTCGCGCTCTACCGCCAGAGCATCCTGGTCGCGCTGGAAAACACCGAAAACGCGCTGTCGGCGGTGCGCACCAGCCAGCAGCGGATCGCGATCAACCGCGAGGCGCTCGAAGCCGCGGAGCTCGCCGCCGCGCAGGCGCGCCGCCAGAACGAGCTGGGCCTGATCGACTTCTATGTCGTGCTCGCCGCCGAGCAGAATCTGCTCGCCCAGCGCGACCGGATGGTGCTCGCCGAAGCCTCCTATGCGATCGCGGTGGCCGATCTGCACGCCTCGCTCGGCGACCGGCTGGCGGGCGAGGCCGGGCCGCTGCGCTGAGCCGGCGCGCCGCCCGTCATTTCTTGCATTGCGCAAGCGCCGCCATCCCCGCATATCGGGGCGATCCGATTAGCCAGGAGGTCGCCCGCTCATGATCGCCAAGGTCGCCGAAACCGCCGTCCACGAAAGCCGCGCCGAGACCGTCCGGCTGCTCACCGAGATCGAGCAGCGGCTGCGCTGGCTCTCCTCGTGGATGATCCACAATGCCAACAACATCCGCGAGAAGCGCGACGGGCTGAAGGTCGGCGGGCATCAGGCAAGCTGCGCGTCGATGACCGCGATCATGGCCGCGCTCTATTTCCACGCGCTGCGCCCGCAGGACAAGGTGGCGGTCAAGCCGCATGCCGGCCCCGTGCTGCACGCGATCCACTATCTGCTCGACGAGCAGACGCGCGAGAAGATGGAGCGCTTCCGCGGTCTCGGCGGGGTGCAGAGCTATCCTTCGCGCACCAAGGACAGCATTCCGGTCGATTTTTCGACCGGATCGGTGGGCCTCGGCGTCGCGATCACCGCGTTCTCGTCGCTGGTGCAGGATTATCTGATCGCGCACGGCCAGCTGCGCGAGGAGCAGGCGGGACGGATGATCGCGCTGATGGGCGATGCCGAGCTCGACGAGGGCAATATCTACGAATGCCTGATCGAGGGCTACAAGCACGACCTGCGCAATTGCTGGTGGATCGTCGACTATAACCGCCAGTCGCTCGATGCGACCACGGCGGACCGCATGTTCCGCCGCTTCGACGATATCTTCGAAACCTGCGGCTGGCGCGTCGTCACCTTGAAACACGGGAAGCTGCAGCGCGCTGCGTTCCAGCGCCCCGGCGGCAAGGCGCTCGAGGACTGGATCGAGACCTGTCCCAATGCCGATTTCGCGGCATTGACCTATCTGGGCGGCGCGGCGTGGCGCGAGCGGCTGATGCACGATATCGGCAGGAAGCGCGGCGTGGCGGAGCTCCTCGGATCGTTCGACGATGCGGGGCTGGCGCAGCTGATGACCAATCTCGGCGGGCATTGCATCGAGACGCTGCTCGACGCGTTCTACAGCATGGACGACGAGCGCCCGACGCTGCTGATCGCTTATACCGTCAAGGGCTATGGCCTGCCGCTCGCCGGGCACAAGGACAACCATTCGGGCATGATGAACGGCGCGCAGATCGAGGGCTTCCGCGAGGCCCTCGGCATCGCGCCGGGCGAGGAATGGGGCAAATGGTCGGGGCTGGGCGACAATCTCGCCAGTGCACTCCAGGCCTTCGTTGCGGATAGCCCGATTGCGCGCAAGCAGGCCGAACATGCCGCGCCGGCGATCCCGCTGCCCGACCGACTGCCGGTGCCCGAGGGCGCGGAGCAATCGACCCAGGCCGCGTTCGGCAAGATCCTGCACGATCTCGCCAAGTCGGACGCGCCGCTCGCCGACCGGCTGGTCACCACCGCGCCCGACGTCACGCAGACGACCAATCTCGGCGCGTTCGTCAACCAGCGCGGGCTGTTCCGCCGCCAGGAGCTGGCCGACGTGTTCCAGCGGGTGAAGATCCCCTCGGCGCAGAAATGGGCGGCGCATCAGGCGGGCCAGCATATCGAGCTGGGCATTGCCGAGAACAATTTCTTCCTCGCGCTCGCCGCGCTGGGCCTTTCCGCGCCGCATTTCGGCACGCGGCTGATGCCGGTAGGCACGGTCTACGATCCGTTCATCGCGCGCGGGCTCGATGCGCTCAACTACGGCTGTTACCAGGATTCGCGCTTCCTGCTCGTCGGGACGCCCTCGGGGATCACGCTGGCGGGCGAGGGCGGCGCGCACCAGTCGATCAACACCCCGCTGATCGGCATGGGCCAGCCGGGGCTGGAAAGCTTCGAGCCGGCGTTCGCCGACGAGGTCGCGCTGATGATGGGCTTCGCCTTCCGCCACATGCAGGCGAAGGACGGCGCGTCGGTCTATCTCAGGCTCACCACGCGCGTGATCGAACAGGTCGCACGCACCGACAGCGGCTGGGAGGCCGACGCGCTTGCCGGGGCCTATTGGCTGCGCGAACCCGCGCCGGGGGCCGAAGCCGCGATCGCCTATTGCGGCGCGGTCGCGCCCGAGGCGCTCGCCGCGTGGGAGGCGCTCAAGGACGATATTCCCGGTCTGGGCCTGCTCGCCGTCACCTCGCCCGATCGGCTGCACCGCGACTGGTCGGCGCAAAGGTCCGCGCGCTGGACCGGCACGCCCGGTGGCCATAGCCATGTCGCGCGGCTGCTCGGCCAGCTCTCCCCGAGCGCAGGATTGGTCACGGTACTCGACGGCTCGCCCGCCGCGCTGTCATGGCTCGGCGGCGTGCGCGGCCAGCGCGTCAGCCCGCTCGGCACCGACCGCTTTGGCCAGACCGGCGACCTGCCCGACCTGTATCGCACCTATCGGCTCGACCGCGAGGCGATCATCGATGCGATGGCGGAGCTGTTCGTCGGGCGCGATTGACCGGGCTCGGGCCCCTGACATAGACTGACCGTCACGAGCCCGACCGGGCCGGGGGAGGAGCGCTGGAGCTTATGAGCCTGCCGTCGGCGGCATTGATCGGGCTTGCGGTCATCCTGCTGCTGTTCGGGGTGGCGGCACTGGTCGAGCGGCGTGCCGATGAGGCCGAGCGACGACCGTGGCTGCGACAGCTCGCCTATACGCTCGCCCTCGGCGTCTATTGCTCGAGCTGGACCTTCTATGGCGCGGTCGGCTCGATCGTCCGCGATGGCTGGTTCTATCTGCCGATCTATCTCGCGCCGATCTGCCTGTTGCTGTTCGCCCCGCGCTTCCTCAGGCGGCTCGCCCAGGCCGTGGCGGAAGAGCAGGCGACCACCGTGTCCGATTTCATCGCCGCGCGCTTCGGGCACGACAATGGCGTCGCGCGGCTGGTGACGCTGATCGCGCTAGTTGGCACCATTCCCTATGTCGCGCTGCAGTTCCGCTCGATCGGTGGCGCGCTCTCGCTCGCCTCGGGCAGGCCGATGGCCGATGCGGCGATGATCGGCGCGGCGGTGCTGCTGGCGCTGTTCGCGATCCTGTTCGGCGCGCGCCGCTACGAGCTTGCCGGGCGCAGCGAGGGGCTGGTCTATGCGATCGGGCTCGAATCGGTGATCAAGATCGTTGCGCTGACCGCAGTGGCGGCGGTCGCGGCCGTGCTGCTGGTGGGCGCGGACGATGGAGCGGTCGATCGCGGTGTGGCGTTGCTCGCCGACAATTTCCGGCCCGAGCGGCTTTCGGTCGAGTTTGCGGTGATCTTCCTGATCTCCGCGATGGCGATCGTCGCGCTGCCCCGGCAGTTCTATATGGGGCTGGTCGAAGCGCAGGACAGCGGCGCGCTGCACCGGGCGCGCTCCGGTCTCGCCGGCTATCTTGCCATCATGGCGATCATGGCGCTGCCGATCGCGCTGGCCGGGGCCAGCCTGGTGCAGGCGGATACCGGCGCCGATCTCTATGTGCTGCAGATCCCGGCGCTGGCGGGCAATGGCGGGGTGCTTGTGCTAGCGCTGATAGGCGGGATCAGCGCGGCGGCATCGATGGTGATCGTCGATTCCACCGCGCTCGCCACCATGGTCTCGAACGACCTGATCTTCCCCGCGCTGCTGCAGCGCGACCGGTCGGATGCGGCGGAAGGCGCGTTCGGGCGGCGGATGCTGCGCGTGCGGCGCGCCTCGATCCTGGGCATCGTCGCCGCCTCGCTCGCCTGGGCGTTGCTGATCCCGGCGGAGAACACGCTGGCCTCGATCGGGCTGGTCGCCTTTGCCGCGATGGCGCAGTTCACCCCGCACCTGATCCTCGCGACCCAGGGCGGCGGACGCGACGCGCTGGCGGCGCGGGTGAGCCTCTCGATCGGCTTTGCGCTGTGGCTCTACACGCTGGCGCTGCCGCCGATCCTGCCCGATGTCTGGACGGCCGCGCTGTCGGGCACACTGGCCGATCCGATGCGGCTGTTCGGCATCGGCAACGCCTCGCCGCTGGTGCACGGCGTCGCGTGGAGCCTGGGGTGCAACCTGGTTGCCTATAGCCTGGTCGCGGCGCGCAAGGTGCAGGCGCGGCCGCTGTTGTGGCAGTTGCGCGGGCAGCAGAAGATCAGCGATCTCGACGATCTCGCGCGGCTGACCGCCAGCTTTGTCGGCACCGAACGGGCGCAGCGGGAATTTCCCGATGCCGCGCCCGGCGTGCCGATCACCCGCGCCGCCGCGCAACGCGCGCGCGACCTGATCGCCCGCGTGGTCGGCGCCTCCTCGGCGCGCGCGCTGGTCGCCTCGGCGCTCGCGGGCAGCCAGATGAGCTTGGCCGATGTGACGCGGCTGCTCGGCGAGCGCGGCCAGTCGCTGCGCTTCTCGCGCGAGCTGCTCGCCGCCACGTTCGAGAATGTCGATGCCGGGATCAGCGTGGTCGATGCCGAGATGAACCTGGTCGCGTGGAACAGCCAGTATCTCGACATATTCGGCTATCCGCCCGGCCTCGTGCGCGTGGGCACGCCGATTGCGGACCTGATCCGCTACAATGCGCGGCTGGGCGATTTCGGGTCGGAAGACATCGAGCATCATGTGGAGAAGCGGCTGATGCACATGCGCCGCGGCCAGCCGCACAGCTTCGAGCGGCAGCGCAAGGACGGGCGCGTCATCAAGACCGTGGGCGGGCCGATGCCCGGCGGCGGCTATGTCACCAGCTTTACCGACATCACCACGGAGGCGCGGATGCGCGACGAGCTCGAGCGCACGCTGGCCCAGCTCGAGCAGCGCGTCGCCGACCGCACGCAGGAGCTGAGCAGCGCCAACCGCCAGCTGGCGCAGGCGACGCGCGACAAGACGCGCTTCCTCGCTGCCGCCAGCCACGACCTGTTGCAACCGCTGCACGCCGCGCGGCTGTTCACCGCCGCGCTGACCCGCGATGCCGAGCCGGGCACGCAGCAGCTGGCCCAGCGCATCGACAGTGCGATCGGCGCGGCCGACGGGCTGATCCGCGCGCTGCTCGATATCAGCCGGCTCGATGCCGGCGGGGTGGAGCCGAGCCCCGAGCCGGTGGCGCTGCAACCGTTCCTCACCGATCTGGTCGAAAGCTTCGCGCCGATGGCCGAGGACAAGGTTCTGTCGCTGCGCACCGGTGCGCTTTTCGGGCATGTCCATACCGATCCCGGATTGTTGCGCTCGATCCTGCAGAACTTTCTCTCCAATGCGCTGCGCTACACGCCCGAAGGCGGGGTTCTGGTCGGCACGCGGCGACGCGGCAACCGCATCCGCATCGACATCATCGATACCGGAGTCGGCATTGCCGAGGACGAGATCGACGCGATCTTTGCCGAATTCACCCGGCTGGGCGCGGTCGAGGCCGAAGGGCTGGGGCTGGGCCTGGCGCTGTCCGAACGGATCGCGCGGCTGCTCGGCGGGGTGATCGAGGTGAAGTCGGTGCCGGGCAGGGGCAGCCGGTTCAGCCTGTCGCTGCCCGCCGCAGGGGCGTCCGAAGCGCCGACGCCCAGTGCCGCGCCCGGACCCGTCCTCTGGCCCGATCGCCCGCTCAAGGTGCTGGTGATCGACAACGATCCGCTGATCGTCGAGGGCACAACCAGCCTGCTCAGCCTGCTCGGTCATGATGCGCACGGGGCCGACGGTCCGACAGCGGCGCTGGCCGAGCCGAGGCCGTTCGATGCCGCGCTGGTCGATTTTCAGCTCGGCGCTTCGATCGATGGCCTCGCGCTGATCGCGGCGCTGCGCGAGCGGCACCCCGGCCTTCCCGCCGCGCTCGTAACCGCGCAGGGATCGCCTGACCTCGCGCGACGCGCGGCGAAAATGGGCGTGGTGCTGATCGCCAAGCCGGCCGGCGCGGACCAGATCGGCGGCTTTCTCGCCAATGTCGCTTCGGGGGTCCGCGAACCCGCCTAATGCTGCAGGTCGAGCCCCAGCGAGCGGGCAACCAAGGCGGCCTGGGTGCGATTCTGCACGCCCAGCTTGCGCATGATCGTGGTCATGTGCGCCTTGACCGTCGCCTCGCTCATCGCGAGGTCGTGCGCGATCTGCTTGTTGAGCTTGCCGTCGATCACCTCGCGCAGCACGCGCAGCTGCGTCGGGGTGAGGCCCGCCACGTCCTGCGGCAGCGCTTCCGGCGCGTTCGATGCGGCGGAGGCGGCCGGTGCCCGGCCGCCCAGCGCGCGTGCGATGGCCGCTTCGATCGTGCCGAGATCGCTGTCCTTCGAGAGGAAACCGACCGCACCAAGCTGTCGCGCCTCTTCGGCCACCGCCGCACCTTCCGCGCTCGAGACGACCAGGATCGGCACTTCGGGCCGCTCGGCATGCAGCATGGCGATGCCCGAATAGCCCATCGCACCGGGCATCTTGAGGTCGAGCAGGATGAGGCGCAGGCCTTGTGCGGTGCTGGCGGCAGCAGCGGCTGCGGCCAGCGTTCCGGTTTCCAGTATCTGCGCCTGCGGAGCAACCCGGCTGACCGCCAGGACCAGCGCCTGGCGGAACAGCGGGTGGTCATCCGCGATCAGGATCGTTTCTATGTCGCGTCTGCCATTTGCGGTCGGCCTGCGACAAGATGCTCGACAACCTGCGGATCGGCAAGCGTCGAGATGTCGCCCAAGTTCGACAGGTCGTTCTCGCCGATCTTGCGCAGGATGCGGCGCATGATCTTGCCCGAGCGGGTCTTGGGCAGGGCGGGGGTGAACTGGATGATGTCGGGCGTGGCGATCGGGCCGATCTCGCGGCGAACCCATTGCACCAGATCGCGGCGCAGCTGCTCGTCGGGCTCGACCTCGACATTGGTCGTCACGAACGCATAGATGCCCTGGCCCTTGACCGCGTGCGGCATGCCGACCACCGCGGCCTCGGCGACCTTGGGATGCGCGACCAGCGCGCTTTCGACCTCGGCGGTGCCCATGCGATGGCCCGAGACGTTGATCACGTCGTCGATGCGCCCCGTGATCCAGTAATAGCCGTCCTCGTCGCGCCTGCAGCCGTCGCCGGTGAAATACAGGCCCTTGAAGGTGGTGAAATAGGTCTGGAAGAAGCGCTCGTGATCGCCCCAGACAGTGCGCATCTGGCCCGGCCAGCTGCGGTCGATGACCAGACAGCCTTCGCCCGCGCCCTCGATCAGCTGGCCCTCATTGTCGAGCAGCAGCGGCTTCACCCCGAACATCGGCCTGGCGGCCGAGCCGGGCTTCAGCGCATGCGCGCCGGGCAGCGGGGTCATCATGCACGCGCCCGTCTCGGTCTGCCACCAGGTATCGACGATCGGGCAGCGGCCCTCGCCGACGACGCGGTAATACCATTCCCATGCCTCGGGATTGATCGGCTCGCCCACCGATCCGAGCAGGCGCAGCGACTTGCGGCTGGTCTTCGCGACCCACTCATCGCCCTCGCGCATCAGCGCGCGCAGCGCGGTCGGCGCGCCGTAGAAGATCTCGACGCCGAACTTGTCGACGATCTGCCAGAAGCGCGAGGGATCGGGCCAGGTCGGCACGCCTTCGAACATCACCGTGGTCGCGCCATTCATCAGCGGGGCGTAGACGACATAGCTGTGCCCGGTGACCCAGCCGACATCCGCCGCGCACCAGTAGATCTGGCCGGGGCGATAGTCGAAGACATATTGGAAGGTCATTGACGCCCAGACGCTGTACCCCCCGGTGGTGTGCAGCACGCCCTTGGGCTTGCCGGTCGAGCCCGAGGTGTAGAGGATGAACAGCGGGTCCTCGGCGCCCATTTCCTCGGGCGGGCAATCGGCGGATTGCGCGGCGACGCCCATCGCCCAGTCGATGTCGCGGCCCTCAGTCATCGGCACGTCCGCGCCGGTATGCTTGAGCACGATGACGGTATCCACCGCTTCGCAATGATGGCCGAGCGCGGCATCGACATTGGCCTTGAGCGGGACCTTCTTGCCCCCGCGCAGCCCTTCATCGGCGGTGACGACGACGCGGCTGTCGCAATCCTGGATGCGCCCGGCGAGCGCTTCGGGCGAGAAGCCGGCGAACACCACCGAATGGATCGCACCGATCCGCGCGCAGGCGAGCATCGCCACGGCGGCCTCGGGCACCATCGGCAGGTACAGCGTCACGCGCTCGCCCTTGCGCACCCCTTGCGCCTTGAGCAGGTTGGCGAAGCGGCAGACCTGTTCGTGCAGTTCGCGATAGGTGATCGCGCGCGATGCCTCGTCGAGGCTGTCGGGCTCCCACAGGATCGCGACCTGATCGCCGCGTTCGGCCAGGTGCCGGTCGAGGCAGTTGGCGGCGAGGTTTAGCGTGCCGTCGGCGAACCAGCTGATACCGAAATCGGCCTCGTGAAAGCTTGCCTCGCTCACCCTGGTGAACGGCCTGATCCATTCGATCCGCTGCGCTTCCTCGCGCCAGAAGGCGTCGGGCTGCTCGATCGACATGCGGTAGCGCTCTTCGTACACCGGCGCGGTGATCAGCGCGTTGGCGGCCCAGTCGGCGGGAACGGGATAGACGGCGTCGGCCATGGTCACTCTCCTCGTCTGGCTGCGTCTGAGGGCGCAGGGCTGGGGGCATGATAAGCCCGGAGGCGGGGCGCCGACCATTAGACGAAGGTCGTAGATCTAAGACCATGGTCGCTCTGGAAGGCGAAGACCAATCGGCAAAGACTGAGGCTGCGACCGGGAGCACCCGGCGCAGGTTGAGGAGAGAGCGATGCCGAGGGGTTATCGATCGATGGGGGCGGCCTTGCTGGCCGCAAGCGCGCTGATGGCGCCGGAGCTGGCCATGGCCCAGACCGCGCGCGAGGCGGCGCTGGAAGAACGGCTGGCCAGGCTCGAAGCCGAAATGCAGGCGCTGCGCGCGGACCTGAGCGCGGCGCGCAATGCGCAGGCGGAGATGGCCGCCGCTGCCACCCAGGCGGCGACGCGCAGCGAGGAAGCGGTGACCCGCGTGGCCGCGCTGGAGGCCAAGCCGACCGCACCCGCCGAGGGTTTCCGCGTCGGCAGCACCACCTTCAAGCTGGGCGGCTTCGTCAAGGCGGTGGCGAGCGCGACGCGCTATGACGACGGCATGCTGGCGGGCGGATCGCTGGGCAAGGAATTCTACCTGCCGCAGCAGATTCCGGTCGGCGGCACCTCGACGCGCGACTTCATGGCCAATGCGCGCCAGACGCGATTGTTCTTCACCAGCTCGACCCCCCTGGGCGGCAAGGAGCTGAAGAGCCATATCGAATTCGATTTCGCGCTCGCCACCGCGCCGCCGGGCGCGCAGCGCGCGACCAATGCCTATACGCCGACGCTGCGCCGCGCTTTCCTGACCTATGACAAGTTCCTGATCGGTCAGGAATGGACGACCTTCCAGAACCCCGCGCTGCTCCCCGAAAGCACCGATTTCGTCGGTCCGCTCGAAGGCACGGTGTTCGTCCGCCAGATGATCGTCCAGTATCGCCAGCCCCTGGCCAAAGGCCTGGAACTGCATCTGGCGCTGGAAAACCCGCAGACCGAGACGGTCAACACGACCAACGCCGCGCTCGCCGACAACGACCAGGACCGCGTGCCCGATCTGGTCGCCAAGCTGGTCTACAAGCAGCCGAACCTCGACCTGCATGTCGCGGGGCTGGTGCGCCAGCTTTCGGTGCACGATGGCGGCAATGACGACGACGCGCTCGGCTGGGGCCTGTCGGCGGGCGGCAAGCTCGCTTTCGGGCCGGACAAGCGCCACGATATCCGCTTCAGCGCGACCTATGGCGACGGCATCGGTCGCTATCTCGGCCTCGGCTATGCGCCCGATGCGCTGTACGACCGGATCGCGCTGGGCAACCGGCTGCTCAAGGTCGAGAATTTCGCGGCTTTCGGCGCATTGAAGCTCGGCTGGACCGGCAATCTGCGCTCGACGATCGCGGCCGGCTACAGCCACGCCGACTATCCCGGCGGCGTGATCGTGCCGGGGCTCGCCAATGTTTCCGCGTACAGCGCGGCGGTCAACCTGTTCTGGTCCCCGGTCAAGAATCTCGACATCGGCATCGAAGTGCGTCACGCCGAGCGGGAAGTGGCCAATGGTCTGAAGGGGCAGATGGACCGCGTCGAGATGGCGGCGAAATACACCTTCTAACGACACAAGCAGAGGAGTGGGTACAATGGCTACGGTGTACGAGGATGCTTTACCCAAGCATCATCAGGCGACCCAGGGGGAGAAGATGGTCATCGCCGCTTCCTCGCTGGGCACGGTGTTCGAATGGTATGATTTCTACCTGTACGGCCTTCTGGCGACGTACATTTCCGCCCAGTTCTTCTCGGGCGTGAACGAGACGACCGGCTTCATCTTCGCGCTCGCCGCCTTTGCCGCGGGCTTTGCGGTGCGCCCCTTCGGCGCGCTCGTCTTCGGGCGCATCGGCGATCTGGTCGGGCGCAAGAACACGTTCCTCGTCACCATGGGCATCATGGGGCTTTCGACCTTCGCGGTCGGGCTGCTGCCCAGCTATGCCTCGATCGGCGTCGCAGCGCCGATCATCCTGATCCTCATGCGCCTGGCCCAGGGCCTTGCGCTGGGCGGCGAATATGGCGGCGCTGCCACCTATGTCGCCGAGCACGCGCCCGAAGGAAAGCGCGGGCTCTATACCAGCTGGATCCAGACCACGGCGACCTTCGGGCTGTTCGCGGCCTTGCTGGTGGTCATCGGCTTCCGCTTCGCGCTGGGCGAAGAGGCCTTTGCCGAATGGGGCTGGCGTCTGCCGTTCCTGATCTCGATCGTGCTGCTCGCGGTGTCGATGTGGATCCGGCTGCAGCTCAACGAGAGCCCGGTCTTCCAGAAGATGAAGGAGGAAGGCACCACCTCGAAGGCGCCGCTGACCGAGGCGTTCGGCCAATGGGGCAATCTGCGCTGGGTGCTGGTCGCGCTGCTGGGCGCGGTCGCGGGCCAGGCGGTGGTCTGGTATGCCGGCCAGTTCTACGCGCTGTTCTTCCTCGAAAAGACGCTCAAGGTCGATGGCGCGACCGCCAACATCCTGATCGCGGTCGCGCTCGCGCTGGCCACGCCGTTCTTCGTCTTCTTCGGCTGGCTGTCGGACAAGATGGGCCGCAAGCCGATCATCCTCGGCGGCTGCGCGCTGGCGGCGATGCTCTACTTCCCGCTGTTCGGTGCACTGACCCAGGCGGCCAACCCCGCGCTCGCCGCCGCCCAGGCTTCGGCCCCGGTCACGATCAGCGCGCACCAGGACGAATGCTCGTTCCAGTTCGACCCTGTCGGCAAGAACAGCTTCGACACCACCAGTTGCGACATCGCCAAGACCTATCTCGCCAAGGCCGGCGTCAGCTATGCCAATGCCGAGGCGGCGGCGGGCACGATCGCCACGGTCAGGGTCGGCGACAAGACCTTCACCGCGCCCGATGCCGGCAAGCTTTCGGGCGAGGACAAGAAGGCGGCGATCAAGAGCTTCCAGGACGAGCTGAAGGCCGGACTGGTCGCGGCGGGCTATCCCGAAAAGGCCGATACGGCGAAGATCAACAAGCTTGCGGTGGTGGCCATCCTCTGGGCATTGGCGATGCTGGTGACCATGGTCTACGGACCGATCGCCGCGATGCTGGTCGAGCTGTTCCCCAGCCGCATCCGCTATACCTCGATGTCGCTGCCCTATCATATCGGCAACGGCTGGTTCGGCGGTTTCCTGCCCACCACCGCCTTCGCGATGGTCGCGGCCACCGGCAACATCTATTACGGCCTATGGTATCCGGTGGTTGTCGCCGCAGCAACGGTGGTCATCGGGCTGATCTTCCTGCCCGAGACCTTCCGCCGCAACATCGACGAATGACAAAGCCCTGAAGGGTCGCAATCGAGCAAACCAGCGTGCCAGGTCCGCCCGGCGCGCTGGTTCTGCCTTTGCGAAAGGATGATCGGTCGGGTTCAGCTTTGCCTTGTGGCCCGATCGATCGCTGTTATGTCTATGACACCGTTTAACCTGCTGGACGTTCCATGGTCACCCAACGCTCTTCGAAAAGGCTGGCGGAGCGGCCTGATCTCGACACCAAGACCCCTCAGCGCCAGCGGGGCAAGGACACGTTCGAGATGATCCTGGCGACGGCGGGCGAGCTGCTCGCCGAGGTCGGCTTCGAGAAGCTCACCACCAATCTGGTGTGTGAACGGGCCGGGATGACCCCGCCCGCGCTGTATCGCTATTTTCCCAACAAATACGCACTGCTGACCGAGCTCGCCCAGCGGTTGATGGCGGAGCAGGACGCGGTCGTCGATCGCTTCATGCGCATCGAGGCGTACAACTCCCGCACGCTCGAGGATGTCGTGGCGTGGAACATCGCGCTGCGCAAGGAGCTGATCCGCGTCACCCGCGCCCAGCCGGGCGGGCTGTGGATCCTGCGCGCGATCCGGTCGGTGCCTGTGCTGCAGGAGGTGCGCAACGCCGCGCGCGACAAGGTGCTGACCGTCCAGATGGGCAATGTCGCACCGCATTATCCCGACGTTCCGATCAATACGCTGAAGGCGGCGCTGCGCCTCGCCGAACAGATGGCCTTTACCGCGATCGAGATGCTGATCGAGGATCCGCTGCTCGACGAAGACCGGATTGTCGAGGAGGTCTCCTGGATGAGCGCGCTCTACTTCCTCAATCTCGACAAACGGCCTCCGCTCAAGCTGCTGGATTTCCGGCTGGAGGACTGACGCCGCCGCGCCGCCGGGCGGTCAATCCGGCACCAGCACCATCTTGAGCGCGCCCGCATCGCGCGAATCGAACAGTCGATACGCGTCCGCGCCTTGGCTCAGCGGCAGGCGGTGGCTGATATAGCGCTCGGGCTTCAGCCGGCCCGATTGCACCAGCGGGAACAGCACCGGCAGCTCCTCGGGAACCGAACAGGTGCCCGTGCGAAAGGTCAGCCCTGCCACGAAGGCACGTTCGAGCGGAAAGGCGAAGCGGCGCGACTGCTGGACGCCGATGACCGATACGGTGCCACGCGGGCGCACCAGCCGCAGCGCCAGATCGACCGTTTCGTCGCGACCCACCACCTCGATCGCGCAATCGAGCTTGCGCCCTCGGGTTGCTTCGCGGATCGTCTCTATCGCCGCGTCGGGATGCAGCGCGACCGCACCCGCCGCCTCGGCGAGCGCGCGACGCTCCGCCACCGGGTCGATCGCATAGACGACATGCGCGCCCATCACGAAGGCGCTGTCCACCGCCATCAGGCCGATCGGGCCGCAGCCGATCACCGCGACGCTGCTGCCCGGCACGATACCGGCGTTGCGCGCGCCATACCACGCGGTGGCGAGCGCATCGGTCATCAGCAGCGCTTGTTCGGCGGTGATGCCCTCCGGGATCGGCACTGCATTGGCATCGGCGGCGGGGACGCGCACCGCCTCGGCCTGCGACCCCTGCAGCTGTGCCGAGAGACCGTAGCACGCGGTCATCCCCTGTTCGCACAGGGTGACCACGCCCGACAGACAGGCGCGGCACGATCCACAGCCGACGGCGGCGGGGATCATCACCTTGTCGCCGACCTTCAGCCGCCGCACATCGCGCCCGGTTTCGACCACCTCGCCGACCGCCTCGTGCCCGACGCAGAAGCCCAGATCCTCGGAAAAGCCATGGCCGTGATAGATGTGGAGGTCGCTTCCGCAGATCGAACAGGCGGTGACCTTGACGATCGCATCGCGGGGTGATTGCGGCACCGGATCGGCGATGCTCTCGTACCGGATATCGCGTTCGCCCTGATAGAGTAGCGCCTTCATCCCTGGTCCCCCCTGTTGCCGAGTCCTTGCTCCGGATATTGCCCGGCCATAGCGCATCCTCTCTGGCCATGCCCAGGACTTGCTCATATATCTCGCGGTACCGGAGCGGATGGGGCCGATTTACATGCTGAGCAAATTGCGTTCATGGATCGGACGGCACAGGATCTGGTCCGTCCTGATCGCGCTCGTCGCGGTCTATGGCATCTACCTCGTCGTCCGCCCGGTAAAGCATGAATACGAGTATCTCGGCGAGACCGTTGCGCGTGGATCGGTGCAGCGCGTGGTATCGGCCAGCGGCAAGGTGCGCGCGCTCAACACCATCAAGGTCGGCACCGAGGTGTCGGGGCAGGTCACCAAGGTCTATGTCGATTTCAACTCGCCAGTGACCAAGGGCCAGGTGCTCGCGGAGATCGACCCGACAAGGGTGCGCGCCCGCGTCCAGCAGATCGAGGCGCAGGTCGCACTCGCCCGCGCCGGGTTGCAGCAGACCGCCGCCAATGTGGCGCGCGCCCGGGCCGAGCTGCAGATCCAGGAGCGCGATTTCGCGCGGCAGAAATCGCTGGCAGAGCGCGGCTTCGTGTCCAAGGCCAATCTTGACGCGGCGCAGACCCGGCTTAACAGCGCGCGCAACGCGCTGGAGGTGGCCACCGCGCAGACCGAGAGCGGCGATGCGCAGATCCGCCAGGCCAATGCCGAGCTTTCCTCGGCGCGGCTCGACCTCAACCGCACGGTCATCGTCGCGCCCGCCAGCGGCGTCATCATCGACAAGCTGGTCGAGCCGGGCACCACCGTGGCGGCGAGCTTCCAGACGCCCAATCTGTTCGAGATCGCCGCCGACATCACCAAGATGCAGGTCGAGGCCTCGGTCGACGAGGCCGATATCGGCCAGATCCGCGAGGGTCAGGGCGTGACCTTCACGGTCGACAGCTATCCCGATGACGTCTTCCGAGCGCGCGTCCGGCAGATCCGCAAGGCCCCGGTCGAAACGCAGAATGTGGTAAGCTATCTGGTGATCATCGATGTCGACAATCTCGATGGCAAGCTGCTGCCAGGCATGACCGCGAATGTCGAGATCGTCACCGGGTCCAAGACCAATGTGATGCGCGTGCCGACCAGCGCGCTGCGCTTCCGCCCCAAGGCGGCCGATCGCGAACAGCAGGAGGCGCCGCAGCCCGCCGATCCCGAGCGTAGGCAGGCGCCGCGGCATTTCGTCTATCTGGCGGGAACGGACCCCTATCGTCCCGTCCGCAAGCCGGTGAGCATCGGCCTGGAAGGCGACGACTACACGGAAGTCCTGTCGGGCATCAAGCCGGGCGACAAGGTGCTGGTCCGTACCCGATCGCTGAAGCCCAAGGCCCCGACCGAGGATGCGGACGACGATGACAGCGCCGCTTCTTGAGACCCGGGATCTCATCAAGAACTATGTGATCGGCGGCGAGATGGTGCATGCCGTCAACGGCGTCTCGCTGCGCATCGACCGCGGCGAGTTCGTCGCGATCATGGGGGCGAGCGGATCGGGCAAGTCGACCTTCATGAACATGATCGGCTGTCTCGACGTGCCGACGTCGGGCGTGCTCAAGCTCGACGGCATCGACACCCGCACGCTGAACAGCGACGAGCTCGCCGAGATCCGCAACCGCAAGATCGGCTTCGTGTTCCAGCAGTTCAACCTGCTCGCGCGGACCAGCGCGCTCGACAATGTCGCGGTGCCGCTGATCTATGCCGGCGTCGGGCCTGCTGAACGCCGCGCGCGCGCGCAGGCGAGGCTCGAGGCGATGGGCCTGGGCAACCGGCTGCTCAACACGCCCGCCAAGCTTTCGGGCGGGCAGCAGCAGCGCGTCGCGATCGCGCGGGCGCTGGTCACCAATCCGCTGATCCTGCTCGCCGACGAGCCGACCGGCGCGCTCGACACCCAGACCTCGCTCGACATCATGGGCATCTTCCAGAAGCTCAATGACGAGGGCATCACGCTGGTCGTGGTCACGCACGAGCCCGATATCGCCGAATATGCCGCGCGCCGGATCGTGTTCCGCGATGGCAAGGTCATCGAGGATGAAGCGGTGACATCGCGGCGGCGGGCCGTGTCATCATGACCGAATTGCTCAATAAGCTGGCGGCCTGGGGGGTCAATGTCGCGATCGCCTTCACCGCGCTGCGCACCAATCTGATGCGCTCGATCCTGACCACCCTGGGCGTGATGATCGGGGTGTTTTCCGTCATCCTCGCGGTCGCGGTCGGCAACGGCGCGCAGGTGTCGGTGACCCAGCAGATCGCGACGCTGGGCTCGAACATGGCGATCGTGCTGCCCGAACCCGAGCGCGCCAATGGTCCGCCGCGCCCCGGCGATCGCGGCCGCCTGACCGAGCGCGATGGCGAGGCGATCGCGCGCCAGGTGCCGGGGGTCGTCGCGGTGGCCCCGCAGATCCGCACCAGCGTGCAGCTGGTGACAGGCGGGCGCAGCGCCTCGACCCAGGCGATCGGTTCAACCGAATCCTTTGCCAGCATATCGAACCTCGGCACCGCCGACGGCCGTTTCCTGACCAGAAGCGATATCGGCTCTGCGGCGCGCGTCGTGGTGATCGGTCAGACCGTGGCGGACAAGCTGTTCATCGACGTCAACCCGATCGGCGAGAAGGTGCGGATCAACCGCGTGCCGTTTACCGTCATCGGCCTGCTCGAGAGCAAGGGCAGCAACCTGGGCAACGACAATGACGACCAGATCATCGTGCCGATCACCACGTTGCGCCAGCGCCTCTCCACCACCACCGCGCAGGGGCCGGACGATGTCACGCTGCTGTTCGTTGGCTTCGAGGACGAGGACACGCTGGTGGCGGGGGACAGGGAGATCAAGAACCTGCTGCGGGCGCGCTACCGCGTCTCCAAGGGCAAGATCACGCCCTTCACCGTGCGCACCACCAAGGAAATCGCCGAAACCTCGGGAGAGGTGACGCAGATTTTCCAGGCGGTGCTGGTGGCGATCGCGTCAATCTCGCTGCTCGTCGGCGGCATCGGCATCATGAACATCATGCTGGTCAGCGTCACCGAACGCACCCGCGAGATCGGGCTGCGCATGGCGCTGGGCGCCAAGCGCAGCGATATCCGCAACCAGTTCCTGGTCGAGGCGGCGGTGCTGTGCATCATCGGCGGCGGCATCGGCCTTCTGCTCGCAATGGTCGCGGCGGCGATCTTCCAGCAGGTGGCGGATTTCCCCGCGCCGATCGGGCTCGACACCGCGCTGCTGGCGATCGCCTTTTCGGGCATCATCGGGCTGGTGTTCGGCGGCTATCCCGCGATCCGCGCGTCGCGCCTCTCGCCGATCGAGGCGCTGCGCAGCGAATAGCCGACAGCGCCTCGGCGAGGCACGCCGGTATCAGTCGAAGCCGAGAAAGGTGACCTGTTCGTCGAGCGGCACGCGCTCGCGCTCGAAATTGTTGACCGGCGCCTCCTCGTCGCGCCAGCCGATGCCCAGGCCGCAGAACAGCAGGATGTCGTCGCCCATCCCCAGATGGTCTTTGATCGTGCGGCCGAACACGCCCATATATTCCTGCGGGCAGCTGTCCAGACCCTCGCCGCGCAGCAGCAGCATGATCGTCTGCAGCCACATGCCGCAATCAGACCATTGCGGCTCCTTCATCAGCTTGGGGAAATGGCAAAGCAGCAGCACCGGCGCGCCGAACGAGACCATGTTCATCTTGACGAAATCGCCGCGCTGTTCCGAATTGTCGCGCGCCACCGCCATCGCGCCGTACATCGCCTTGCCCAGGTTCGAGAGGCGCTCCTGATATTTGGGCACCTGGCCGGGCGCGGCAAAATCATATTCCTGCGGATCGTCGGGCTGGCTGGCGAGCAGCCGCTGCTGCAGCGCGGCGAGCGGCGCGCCGGTCAGCACCGTCGCCTCCCAGGGCTGATAATTGCAGCCCGACGGGGTCATCCGCGCCTGATCCAGCACGCGCCGCACCGTTTCGAGCGGTACCGGCGTGTCCTTGAACGCCCGGATCGATCGGCGCGTGGCGACAGCTTCGGCTACATTCATCAAATTTCCCTCCCGGTTGAAAAACATGCCCGGCCATCCCCCGGGCGCGCGCCTGACTTGCCAGAGCGCGGCATCGGCTGCAATCGATCAGGGCCATGGCGACCGAGCCCGTTCGCCCGCCCGTATCGCCCCGATGCGCCCGATCAAGGCACCCGAGGGAACCGAAGTGCCGCGCCATCCTTATCCTGCAAGGACCCAGCAGCAGGAGCTCCGATGGCCGACGACCGCACCGCCCCGACGAACGATGACGTGACCGGCTATTCGGGGCCGGCGGGCGGCTGGGGATCTCTGCGCGGGATCGCCGAGACACTCGCGCGCGAAATGTCCTCGCCGGGCGCCCTGGCTACCCTGCGGACGCAGAACAAGACCGGCGGGTTCATGTGCACGAGTTGCGCCTGGGGCAAGCCAAGGCATCCGCACGCCTTCGAATTCTGCGAAAACGGGGCCAAGGCCACCTTGTGGGAGCTGACCACGCATCGCTGCACGCCCGATTTCTTCGCCAAGCACAGCGTTACCGAGTTGCGGAGCTGGACCGACCACGACCTCGAGAGCGTTGGACGGCTCACCCATCCGCTGCGCTATGACCCGGCGACCGACCATTATGTGGCGTGCAGCTGGCATGACGCCTTTGCCGAAATCGGCGCGCAGCTGCGATCAATCGATCCGAAAACGGCGGTCTTCTATGCCTCGGGCCGCGCCAGCTTGGAGACATCCTATCTCTATGCGCTGTTTGCACGGCTATATGGGCATAACAACCTGCCCGACAGCTCGAACATGTGCCACGAAACCACATCGGTGACGCTCAAGCAGTTGATCGGATCGCCTGTCGGCACCTGCACGCTCGACGATTTCGAGCATTGCGACGCGATGTTCTTCTTTGGCCAGAACACCGGAACCAACAGTCCGCGCTTTCTCCACCAATTGCAAAAGGCGGTCGAGCGTGGGTGCAGGATCATCACGTTCAATCCGATCCGCGAAAAGGGCCTGCTCAGCTTCACCAACCCGCAGCGGCCGGGGCAGATGCTGACGGGCAGCGATACCGAACTGAGCTGCCAGTATCTCCAGGTGCGCGCCGGCGGCGACATCGCGGCGATCATGGGGCTGTGCAAATATGTGTTCGAACAGGACGATCAGCGCGGCGGGATGCTGATCGACCGGGCGTTCATCGCCGAGCATTGCACCGGCTTCGACGCTTTCCGCGACAAGGCCCATACGACCTCCTGGGACGATATCGAGCGCGAATCCGGGCTCAGCCGCGGCGATCTGGAAGAGGCAGGCAAGGTCTATGTCGAATCCGAACGCGTCATCGGCGTGTACGGCATGGGGCTGACCCAGCATGTCCACGGCTTCGAGAACATCGCGATGCTGGTCAACCTGCTGCTGATGCGCGGAAATATCGGCAGGCGCGGCGCGGGGATCTGTCCCGTGCGCGGCCATTCCAACGTGCAGGGGCAGCGCACCGTGGGCATCTCGGAAAAGCCCGAGCTGGTTCCGCTCGACAGGCTGGCCGAGATGTTCGACTTCGATCCGCCGCGCGATACCGGCATGACCACGGTCGAAGTGTGCGAGGCGGTGCTCGATGGCAGCGCGCGGGCCTTTATTGGCCTGGGCGGCAATTTTCTGCGCGCCGTCGCCGATCAGGCACGGGTCGAGCGCGAATGGGAAAAGCTGCAATTGACGGTGCAGATCGCGACCAAGCTCAACCGCAGCCATCTGTTCAACGGGCGCACCTCGTTTCTGCTACCCTGTCTGGGCCGCAGCGAAGAGGACATTCAGGACAGCGGGCCGCAGACCGTCACCATCGAGGACAGCTTCAGCCATATCCATGGTTCGCTCGGTCATCGCACGCCCGCGAGTCCGTATCTCAAATCCGAGCTCGCGATCGTCGCGGGCATCGCCCAGCAGGCGCTGCCGCCAAACCCCAAGGTGCGGTGGGACGAATGGACCGCCGATTATGGCCTGGTGCGCGATCTGATCGCCCGGACCTATCCCGACGAATTTCACGACATGAATGCCCGCATGTTCGAGCCGGGCGGCTTCTATCGCGGCAACAGCGCGCGCGAGCGGGTGTGGAAGACCGAAAGCGGCAGGGCGCAGTTTACCGCGCCGCAGATGCTCGCGGCCACCGACATTCCCGACGACCATGGCCGCTACCGGCTGGTGACGCTGCGCTCCAACGACCAGTTCAACACGACCATCTATGGCTATAGCGACCGGTTGCGCGGCATCGAAGGCAAGCGCGACGTGGTCCTCATGTGCCCGGCAGACATCGCCGCCGCCGGCCTCGAAAATGGGCAGCGCATTGCGTTGGTGGGCGATGTTGACGACGGCCATGACCGCAGAATTGGCGGGCTGGAAATCATCGCTTTCGATCTGCCGGAAGGGACGATCGTCGGCTATTATCCCGAGCTCAACCCGCTCATCGCACTCTCGCATCACGACCAGGCGTCGAAGACTCCCGCCAGCAAGGCGGTTCCGGTGCGCATCGTCGCGGAGCGCTGACACGCGGCGGGCCGGGTGACATTACGCCGGACCGAGGCGCATCATTCCCGGGCCGGCACGAGGATCAGGGTGTCCCCCTCGACTCGCCAGGAGGCGAGCTGCGACAGAAAGTTCATCCCGATCACATTGGTGTCGCCAAAGGCTGGCGATATCACCACCTTGAGGTTGCGGGCCTCGATCCCGTCGATCTGCATCCGCTTGACGGTTCCGGTGTCGGCGCGAACGACGCCATTGGCCGTCCGCAGCATCACCGGCGCGATCGTCAGCTCTCTGCCCACCGCAGCCCGGCGCGCGGCTTCCGCCGAAAGCGCGGTGATCGTCGCGCCGCTGTCGATCATCATCCGCTGTTCGGTGCCGTTGATCGTCGCGCGCGCCCAGAAATGCCCGTCCGATGCCATCCGGATGCGCACCTCGTCGCCCGCGACCTCCTGCGCATTGAGCCCCAGCCGGTCGGTCCAGCGCGACAGCATGGGATCATAGGGCGCCTGCTGCAGCAGCACGAACACCATCAGCGCCAGGATCGCGAACGAGAACAGGCTGCGGAAGATGCGGCCGACAAAGGGCAGGTTGAACAGCACGACCAGGGCCAGCGCTGCGCCCACCGCGTAGAGCGCAAGCTGCTGCCATTCGGGAATGGTGGAAATGGACATATCACCGTCCTACCCCCGGCCGGGCAATTCGATCCCCTTGCCGGCGGTCCAGAGACTGCCCGGGTCAGGCCACCTGCCGATTGGGGTCATGCGCCAGCAGCAGCGTATCGTGCCGCGCCAGCACGGCGAGCGTCAGGCCGGCTTCGCGCGCGCGGTCGATCGCAAGGCTGGTCGGCGCGCTGATCGTCACCAGCATCGGAAAGCCCGCGCGGACGCATTTCTCGACCAGTTCCTGGCTGCACCGGGCAGACAGCAGGACGAACCCGGTTGCGGGCGAGCGTTCCGTGCGGGCGAGCGCGCCAATCAGCTTGTCGAGCGCATTGTGGCGCCCGACATCCTCGCGCGCTGCCAGAATTTCGCCACTGGGCGAGCAAAAGGCAGCGGCATGCGTGGCACCCGTGGCCTGGCCGAGCAGCTGATGATCGCCCAGCGCTGCGAGCGCTCTCGCAATTGCGGCGCGGGTGACCTCGATCCGCGCGTTGACCCTCGGCAGCGGCGCCAGCGCCGCCGCGATGCTCTCGATCCCGCAGATGCCGCACCCGCTCTCCGATACCCGGCTGCGCGCGCGGTCCAGGATCCGCGGCAGCGACCGCGGCGGCAGATTGAGCCGCGCGATCCATCCGCCTTCGACCGGCACGATCTGCGGCTCGGACAGCTCGTGCGCCTCAGCCAGTCCTTCGCTCAGCGTGAAGCCGGTGACGAAGTCTTCCAGATCGGTCGGCGTTCCCATCATCACCGCATAGCCGATGCCGTTATATTCGACCGCGATCGGCGCTTCGACCGGCACCTCGCGATCGATCGCATAGCCGGGGGCCTCGTCATAGCCGAGCCGGATCAGATCGGTCGTGCGCATGCCCTGACAGGCGATCGGTGTCCTCATGCAGGCGCCCCTTCGGTGTGGATGTCGTGCCGCCAGCGCTTTGCCCCTGGCTGATCGCAATACCGCCGAACGTGCGTTGCGATCCCGCGCGGCTGTGGCTGGCGCGTGGTTGTGGCAGCCGTCCCGGTGCAGACCCCGCAAGCGCGTCATCCTAACCCATGTGCGTGAACCAATTGCCGGGATGGCGCGTAGTGCCACGGGGGACGGTCAGCCAGGCGCCCTGGAAATCAGGATTCTCGATGTTCTTGCGCCTTAGCTCGGTCTGTTGCGTTGTTCTGCCCGCCTTATGTGCCTGTCCCATGGCCCAGGCCGTCCAGGCCCAGGCACAGCCCGGTCCCGCGCAGCAGGGCACCAATGCCGCCGAGCCACCGATCATCGACGACGAGGAGTTCGATGCCACCATCCCTCCGATCGACCCCGACGCACCCTTGGGCACGGTCGAAGACTGGGATGCCGAGCAGGCAGAGCTGGAAGCGCAGGCGCAGGCGGCAGGAGAACCGTCATCCGCCACCGAACCGATGCTGCCGCGTCTGCCCGACGAGCCCGAGATCAATGCACCGCTCGGCCCGATCGAGAGCTTCGATGTCGAGCCGTTCGACGAAAGCCGCTATACCGAAGCCGACGACAGCGTCGCACGGTCCGTTCGTTACAGCTATCGGATCGAAGGGCTGGATTCGCTTCAGGAGGCAGCCGAGAATACCGAACCCAAGCCCGATGGCGCCCGGTCGATCCGTGCGCGATTCGAGGAACTTTCCGCGCTCGACGACGGCGACGGCAAGGCAAGCAACGGCGCGATGGTCTCCGCGCGGATGCTCGAGGACCAGCAGCTTCTCGCCGACCTGCTGATCGGCGAGTGCTTCTACGATGCCACGGTCAACGGCGCGATCGAATTTCCGGAAGCCGGAACCGGACCGCTGGTCGTCGTGCTCACCGCGTCGCCGGGACCCTGCTACCGCTTCGGCTCGATCACCTTCAACGCACCGCCGATCGAGCCTGCCGATCTGATTTCGCGCAATTTCGTGCCAACGCTCGGCCAGCCGATCGATGCCGAGCGGGTGCTCGCGGCCGAAGCCAACATCGCCGTGGCGTTGCCTCAGGCCGGTTATCCCTTCGCGCAGGTCGGCCAGCGCGACGTGCTGCTCGATCCCGAAACCGAGAGCGGCGATTACACGCTGCCCGTGACGCCGGGGCCGCGCAGCAGCTTCGGCGACATTCTCACGCGCGGATCGACCGTGTTCGATGCGGATCACATCTCCAAATTGGCGCGGTTCGAAAAGGGCGACCTCTACGACAGCCGGCTGGTCGACGATCTGCGCAAGGCGCTGGTCGCGACCGGTCTTTACTCGACCGTGGCGGTGCAGCCGCAGCAAACCGGCGTCGAGGCGCCCGGCGGCACGCAATATGCCGATCTCGCGGTGGACCAGGAGGCGGGCCCGGCGCGAACGCTGGCGGCCAATGCCGGTTACGGCACCGGCCAGGGCATCCGTGCGCAGGGCAGCTGGACGCATCGCAACCTGTTCCCGCCCGAAGGCGCGCTGATCGTCAGCGCCACCGGGGGCACGCAGGAACAGGGGGCGTCGGTCACCTTCCGCCGGTCGAACGCGGGGCGGCGTGACCGCGCGGTCGAATTGAGCCTGTCGGCGCTGCGCAGCGATTTTGCCGCCTATGAAGCCTTTACCGGGCGCCTGGCTGGCCGCGTCTCCTATTACAGCACGCCGATCTGGCAGAAGCCGATCACCTACAGCTATGGCTTCGAGCTGCTCGGCACCAACGAGCAGGATTTCAATTTCACCACCGGCCAGCGTGACCGCCGGACCTATTATGTCGCGGCGCTGCCCGGCCAGATCACCTGGGACCGCTCGAACGACCTGCTCGACCCGACGAGCGGCTTTCGTCTGTCGGCCCAGATATCGCCCGAGGCGTCGCTCGGTAGCGGGACGCAATTCTACGGACGCGGGCTGTTCGAGGCGACCGGCTATTATCCGGTCGGCGACAATATCGTCATCGCCGGGCGCGCGCGCGTGGGTTCGATCTATGGCGCGGATCGCGCGGACATAGCCCCGTCGCGGCGTTTCTATGCCGGTGGCGGCGGCTCGGTGCGCGGTTTCGGCTATCAGGAGCTGGGGCCCAAGGACCCCGACAACCGCCCGATCGGCGGACGCAGCCTGGTCGAGGCGGCAGCGGAAGTCCGCTATCGCTTCGGCAATTACGGGATCGTCGGTTTCATCGATGCGGGCCAGGTCTCGACCCGCTCGACGCCCGGCTTCGACGATCTCCGCTATGGCGTCGGCATCGGCGGGCGCTTCTATACCAATTTCGGCCCGATGCGGCTCGACGTCGCCACGCCGCTGGGACGGCGCCCCGGTGAATCGCGCGTCGCGATCTATATCTCGATCGGGCAGGCGTTCTGATGGCCGGCACTGAAGACAGCGTCGCCATACCGGACGAGCAGCAGGCCGTGGCGCGCCCGGCGCGCGCATCCTGGCCGCGCCGGATCGCGATCGGCCTTGCGGTGCTGATCGGCACGATCCTGGCATTGTTTGCCATCGCCTATGTCTGGCTGGACAGCACCAGCGGCAAGCGCTTCGTCGCCAAGCAAATCGAGGGCTTCGAGTTCGAGAACGGGATGAGCATCGGCATCGGCGCGATCGAAGGATCGCTCTATGGCGAAATGCGCATTCGCGATCTCAGCCTGCGCGATCCGCAGGGCGTGTTCGCATCCTCGCCGCTGGTCGAGGTCGACTGGCGGCCGTTTGCCTTTATCGGCAGCCATGTCGATATCCGCTCGCTGATCGTACCGCAGATGCGGCTGCGGCGACTGCCCGCGTTCAACGAAACCCCGCCGACCAACGAGCCGCTGCTGCCCGATCTCGACATCGACATCGCCGAGCTGCAGCTGCGCCGGATCGATATCGACGCCGCCGTCACAGGCCAGCGACACCGTGCCTCGCTTACCGGCAAGGTTCATATTGCCGACCGCACCGCCGTGGTCAGCGCGCGCGCGGCCACCACCGCCGGCGCGGGATTTGCGGGCGGCGAACGCGCGGTCATCGATCTGCGCGCGGTGCCCGAAACCAACACGCTCGACCTGACCTTCCGGCTCGATGCGCCAGCGGAGGGTCTGATCGCGGGCCTGACCGGCATTGCCCAGCCGATGCGGGTCGACGTCAGCGGCAAGGGCGACTGGACCGCCTGGAACGGCGCGCTCAGCGGCTCGCTGGGCAACCAGTCGCTCGGCGACGTCACACTGACCGCCCGCAACGGCACCTTCGCCGCGCGCGGCACGATGCGTCCGGCCTTGCTATTGAAGAGCCAGCCCGGAACGCTGCTGGCACCCGAGACCGCGATCGACATCACGACCACCGCCAACGAGCGCCGGTTCGATCTCGCCGCGCGGGTCGGAAACGCCAATTTCGCGCTGGACGCCAAGGGCCTGGTCGATCTGGGCGCAAGCCGGATGCGCGATCTGGCCATTGGCTTCCGCCTGTTGCGCCCGGGCACCATTGCCGAGAACCTGAATGGCGCGGGGATCGTGGCCAATCTCACGCTCGACGGCGCATTTGCCTCGCCGACCATCGCCTATGAGGTCAACGCCGCACGGCTCGGCTTCAACACCATGGCGATCCTCGGATTGCGCGCCAGCGGCGCGGCGCGGCTCGATCGCGACGCCTGGATCATCCCGGTGAGCGCGCGTGCGAGCCGTATCGCGGGGTTGAACGCGGCGGCGGGCGGGCTGCTCGAGAACGTGCGGCTCGACGGCGACCTCGCCTATTCCAACGCGCGGCTGATGTCGGACAATATGCGCATCCGCTCGAGCCGGATCGACGCGACCGCCGTTCTCCTCGCCGATCTCAACACCGGGCTTTACACCGGCGCGCTCAATGGCCGCGTCAACGGCTATCGGGTCGAAAGCGTCGGCATCTTCAACGTCGCGACCGATATCGACCTCGAGACGGCGGGCAATGGCGGCTTCCGCCTCGCGGGCACCGTCCGCGCGCGGTCGAGCCAGATCTTCAATGATGGCCTGCGCGAGTTTCTCGGCGGCAACTCGCTGATCAACGCCAATGTCAGCTATGGCAGCGACGGCATCGGCCGCATTTCGCGCCTCAGCGTGGCGGCGCCCTCGTTCCGCCTGTCACAGGGCAGCGGGTCCTATGGCGCGGATGGCCAGATCCGCTTCAACGCTTCCGGCAGTTCGAACCAGTACGGGCCGCTCGCCGTCGCGGTGGCGGGCACGGTGACGCGCCCGGTCGCGACCATCCGGGCGGCGCGGCCCGGGCTTGGCGTCGGCATGTCCAATGTCGTCGCGACCCTGCGCGGCAACGGTGCAAGCTATGCGGTCGAGGGATCGGGCGACACCGATTACGGCCCGTTCACCGCCGATGTCGATATCTTCACAGGCCGAGGCCCGCTCGAGATCGCGGTCAATCCCGGCACCCGCTTTGCCGATATCGGGATCACCGGGCGCGTCCGCCAGACCGCGACCGGACCCTTTGCGGGCGATCTTGCCGCCGATGGTGCGGGGATCAATGGCAATGTCAGCCTGTCTGCTGCGGGCGCCTATCAGCGCGCGGTCGTAGCGCTCAATGCCCGCGACGCGCGGCTGCCGGGCCGGGCCGGGCTGACCATCGGCCGCGCGATTGTCTCGGCCGACATGGTCCTCGCCGAGACCCCGCAGGTCGTCGCGGACGTGCAGATCGCGGGTGCCCGCATGAACCAGCTGCAGATCATCGCCGCGCGGGCCAAGGTGGATTATCGCGGCGGCCGGGGAAGCGCCCGGGTCATGGCCGAAGGGCGCAACGGCTTTCCGTTCCGCATCGCCGCCAACGCCGCGTTGCAGCCCGAATTGTGGCGGATCGCGCTCGATGGGCGCGCCAACGGCATCGATTTCAAGACACGCAGCCCCGCCCGGATCATCCCGCAGAACGCGCAATATCGGCTGATGCCGACGACCATCGACCTGTCGCGTGGCACGATCCAGCTCGCCGGCAGCTATGGCGCGGGCATGAATGTCGAGGCGCGGTTGAGCGATGTCGATCTGGCGCTGATCAACCCGATCATGCCAGGGCTCGGCCTGGGCGGCACCGCATCGGGCAGCCTCGACTTTGCGCAGGCGAGCGCGACCAGCTTCCCCTCGGCGGACGCGCGGCTGCGGATCGAGGACTTCACCCGGACCAGCCTGGCATCGGTGTCGCAGCCGGTGGACATGAGCGTGGTCGGACAGTTGCAGCCCGATGGCGGCTCGGCCAACGCGATCATCCGGCGGCGCGGCGCGGTGATCGGGCGGATGCAGGTCAGGCTCAACCCGCTGCCGCCGGGCGCCGGGAGCTGGACGACGCGGTTGCTCGCTGCCCCATTGAGCGGAGGCCTGCGCTATAACGGCCCTGCCGACACGCTCTTCTCGCTCGCGGCCTTGCCCGACCAGAGCCTGACCGGCGCGATCGGGGTGGCGGCCGATTTCACCGGACGTGTCCAGCAGCCGCAGCTGCGCGGCATCGTGCGGGCGAACAGCCTGACCTACGAGAACGAGCAATATGGCACCCGGCTGACCAACATGCGGCTGCGCGGCAGCTTCACCGGCGACCGGCTCCAGGTCGAGGAACTGACGGCGCGCGCCGGCGAGGGCACGATCCGCGGCGAGGGCTTTGTCTCGCTGAGCTCGGCGCAGGGCTTCCCGGTGCAGCTGGCGCTCGACCTCGACAGGGCACGCCTCGCGCAGGGCAACGATCTTGCGGCGACCGCCACCGGACAGCTGCGCATCGTCAACAGCGCCGCGCAGGGCGCGGTCATCTCGGGCACGATCAGCCTTCCCGAAACGCGCTATCGCATCGTCCGCCAGGGTTCGGCGCGGGTCGCGAAGCTGACCGGCGTGCGGCGCAAGCCGGCGCTGGACCGCGCCCGGATCACGGGCGATCCCGAACCGATATCGGGCGTACCCCGCAACTGGAAGCTCGATGTGAAGGTGGTTGCAGACAACCAGATCTTCGTCTCGGGCATGGGGCTGGATTCGGAATGGGCGGCGGATATCCGGATTGCGGGCACCACGGGCAATCCGCGCATCACCGGCGGGATCGATCTGGTGCGCGGCACGCTGGGCTTTGCCGGGCGCTCGTTCGACCTGGAAGAAGGGCGGCTGCGTTTCAACGGCGGCAGCGCGACCAATCCTGCGATCAATCTGCGCGCGAGCGGCGAGGCGGGCGACGTGACGGTGAACATCGTCGTGTCAGGTACCGGCGAGAATCCGGACATCGCCTTCTCGTCGACGCCTTCGCTGCCGCAGGACGAGGTGATGGCGCGCATCCTGTTCGGCAATTCGATCGGCGAGCTGACTCCGATCCAGGCGGTGCAGCTGGCGGCCTCGCTCAACAGCCTGCGTGGCGGCAGCGGCGGGCTGAACCCGCTGGGCGTGCTGCAATCGGCATCGGGCGTCGACCGGCTGCGCATTCTGGGCGCCGATGAAGAGACCGGTCGCGGGACGTCGCTCGCCGTCGGCCAGTATATCTCGAACGACGTCTATGTCGAAATCATCACCGACACGCGCGGCTTCACCGCGACGCAGATCGAGATCAGCCTGAGCAAGGCCTTGTCGGTGCTCAGCCAGGTCGGCAGTTTCGGCGGGTCGAACGTCAACGTGCAGTATCGGAAGGACTATTGATGCACGCTCGCCTCACCCTTGCAGCGGTGGCAAGCCTGGCGCTGGCCACGGCATGTCAGCGCGAGCCGAGTTTCGACGAGAAGTTCGAGCAGCAGTCGCGCGCGCTGTCGGCCGAGGCGCGCAAGATCGAGGCGGAGACACGCGCACAGCTCGCGGCGGCGCGTGAGGCGGATCGGGCCGCTGCGGAACTGGAGCGCGCGCGCCCCATCGAACAGCCGGCCCAGAAGGGCGGGCAATGAACACGGTCTCTTCCCCCGCCGAACAGCCGGCGGCCGCCCATGCCGATCCGGACACGGTCCGGGCGCTGTCGGAACAGGTGCCCGGCGCGCAGTCCGATGCGCCCTGGCAGATGCCACGGAGCGCCTGGATGGCCATCTTCAAGCGCGTCTACATCATGGATGGCGTCCACAATCTGGCGCTGCTGGCAGCGGGTGTCGCGTTTTTCGCGTTTCTGGCGTTCGTGCCGCTGATCGCGGTGGTAGTGCTGCTCTACGGCCTGATCGCCGATCCTTCGACGGTCGCCAGCAGCCTCGACCTGCTGGTCGATGTCGTGCCACCCGAGGTCATCGTCATCCTGCGCGAGCAGTTGCTGCAGATCGTGACCACCAGCGCCGCGCAGCAGGGTCTGGGGCTGGTGCTGGCGCTGCTGCTGTCGACCTATGGCGCGATGCGCGCGGCGACGGCGATCATGCGCGCGCTCAACATCATCTACGAAGAGCATGAGACGCGTGGATTCTTCCGGACCACCGCGGTCGCTGCGCTCATCACATTGGGCATGGCGGGGGTTGCCATTGTTGGTCTGGTCGCGATTTCGCTGTTCGGCTATATCCGCAACTTCCTCTCGCCGTTTCTAGGAACCGGGGCGCTGCTGCTGATCCAGGTCCTGACCTGGTCGGTCGCAGCGATGCTGGTCAGCGCGACCTTCGCGATCTTCTTTCGCTATGCGCCGGACCGGCGTGCCGCCAAATGGCGCTGGCTGTCGCTAGGCTCGATCGCATCGACCGTCCTGTGGCTGGTCATCACGCTCGGCTTCGGGTTCTATGCGGCCAATCTGAGCGACTACAACGCCACCTACGGATCGCTGGCGGCCATCGTCATCTTCCTGATGTGGCTGTTCCTCTCGGCCTATGCGGTACTGATCGGCGCCGAAATCAATGCCGAGACCGAGCGGCAGACCTTCCGCGATTCGACGGTCGGCCCCGACCGCCCGCTGGGGCAGCGCGGTGCCGTCCTGGCGGACTCGGTAGCGGTTGACGAGGCCGAGCGCGCCATTCTCGAAAAGCAGCAACGCCGAAAGGCGACGTGAAGGCCGCAGACCCGAACCGCCGGGCGACCGCGCGTACGCGCCGTCCTGCGGAATCCGCATGTTGCTGGCGTCAGGCGTGCGGAGCACCGCCCCGGTGATCCGTCTGGCCATGCTGCCGGGCGGGGTGTTCGGGGGGGCGTGGCATGAATTTTTCCTGTCGGCTTTGTCCGGATGACTTTGTGTGTTGTCTTCGCAAGACAGCTTGATAACCTGCGCCATCGTCTTTCAGGGGAGTCGCCATATGATATCGCTTCGGTCCGCAGCCGCGCTGCTGGGTGTGCTATTATCTGCCGGGGCACCCGCGATGGCACAGTCTGCCGACGAACTGGTGGCGCAGAACCTTGCCGCTCGTGGCGGCGCGGCTGCGCTGGATGCCATCGAGTCGGTCAAGTTCGACGGCATGGTCATCTTCCCGGGCGATTTCCAGCTGACCTATGAGGAGGTCCGCACCAAGGCGGGCGACGTGCGCGTCGATATGGCCCTGCAGGGCCTCACGCTGGTGCAGGGCTGGGACGGCAAGACCGGCTGGCGGATCAATCCGTTCGAGGGGCGCAAGGACGCCGAGCGGATGAGCGACGACGAGGCGCGGTCGATGGCCGATACCGGATCGATCCGCGGGCCTCTGCAAAAGGCCGCCATGCAGGGGTCGACCGTCACCTATCTGGGCCGCGAGGATTTCGACGGCACCAACACCTACAAGCTCAAGGTCACCGAAAAGGATGGCGACGAGTTCGTCTATCTGCTCGACCCCGACACGATGCTGGAGGTGAAGATGGTCGAGACGCGCAGGATCCGCGGGGCGCTGCAGGTCTTCGAATATGAATTCGGCGACTATGAAAAGATCGCCGGCGTCTATTTCCCGATGTCGGTCGAAAGCTGGCTGGCGGGGCAAGGCAATAACCGGCAGCGGACGATCATCGCCTCGGGTACCGCCAACGTTCCTGCGCCTGCCAGCCTGTTCGCCCAGCCCGCCAGCCCGGCCACCGCACCCAAGGGGAACTGATCCGATGCGCCGCACCCTTCTTCTCGCCAGCACCATGCTGGCTCTTTCTGCTCCGGCCCATGCCCAGCAAGCCCCGGCAGCCCCCGCGGCATCCGGGATCTCGGGGCTCGGCATCCGCAATATCGGTTCGGCCGAGATGTCGGGCCGCATCGCCGCGATCGACGCCGTGCAGGGCAAGGACGGCAAGGTCACGCTCTATGTCGGCGCGGCATCGGGCGGCGTCTGGAAGTCCGAGGACGGCGGCACCACCTTCCGTCCGATCTTCGACAAGCAGCCGGTCCAGTCGATCGGCGCGGTGACGATCGATCCGTCGAACCCAAACACCATCTGGGTCGGCACCGGCGAGAGCTGGACGCGCAATTCGGTGTCGATCGGCGACGGCGTCTACAAGTCGACCGATGGCGGCGACAACTGGATGCGGATGGGCCTGCCCAAGACCGAGCGGATCACCAAGATCGTCGTCCATCCGACCAACAGCGACATCGTCTATGTCTGCGCGCCCGGCGCGCTCTGGTCGGACAGCCCGGATCGCGGCCTCTACAAGACCACCGATGGCGGCGTCACCTGGACGCAGATCCTGAAAGGCAGCAACCTGTCGACCGGCTGCTCGTCGGTCGCGCTCGATCCGGCCAATCCCGATCGGGTGATGGCGGGCCTGTGGGATTTCCGCCGCAAGGGCTGGACCTTCCGGTCTGGCGGAGAAGGCCCGGATGTGGCTTCGGGCAGCGCCATGAAGATCTCGAACGATGGCGGGCGGACGTGGGAAGCGATGGATGCCAGCACCACCAAAGGCCTGCCCAAGGGGCCCTGGGGGCGGATCGAGGCGGTGTTCTCGCCCGCGGACCCGAACCGGGTCTATGCCTTTATCGAGAGCGAGCGCTCGGCGCTGTTCGTGTCCGAAGATGGCGGCAAGAGCTTCGAGGAGCGCGACCGCAGCCGCAACATGGTCTGGCGGCCGTTCTATTTCAGCAAGATCGTGCCCGATCCCAAGGACGCCAACCGGCTGTTCAAGATGAACCTGAACATGATCGTGTCCGACGATGGCGGCAAGAGCTTCGCCAATGCATCGGGCGGCAGCCATGGCGACTGGCACGACATCTGGATCAACCCGACCAATACCAAGCATATCATCGGCGGCGACGATGGCGGTCTGTGGATCAGCCATGACGGCGGCAGCAAATGGGTGAAGAGCTTCAACCTGCCGATCAGCCAGTTCTATCATGTCAGCATCGACGACAAGGACCCCTATCAGGTCTATGGCGGGTTGCAGGACAATTCGAGCTGGGTCGGCGACAGCGAGTATCCCGGTGGCATCACCAACAGCCGCTGGGAGAATCTGTACGGCGGCGATGGCTTCTGGGTGTTCCCCGATCCCGCGGACCCCGATTATGTCTATGCCGAATATCAGGGCGGCAATATCGCGCGGATCAACCGCAAGACGCTCGAATCGCGCGATATCCAGCCCAAGGGCGGCTACAAGGAAAAGCTGCGGTTCAACTGGAACACCCCGATCGCCTTGTCGCCGCACGAAAAGGGCACGATCTATATCGGCAGCCAGTTCCTGTTCCGCACGCGCGATCACGGCACGACCTGGGACCGGATCTCGCCCGATCTCACCACCAACAATCCGGCACGCCAGCAGCAGGAAAAGTCGGGCGGCATCACCGTCGACAACTCGTCGGCGGAAATGCACACGACCATCTATTCGATCTCGGAAAGCCAGCTGACGGCGGGGCAGATCTGGGTCGGCACCGATGACGGCAATGTCCAGCTGACGCGCGACGGCGGCCAGAACTGGGCCAATGTCGGCAAGGCGATGAAGCTCGGCCCCGATGTCAGCATCGCCTGGGTCGAGGCCAGCCGGCATGACCCGGCGGTGGCCTATGTCGCGGTCGATCGGCACAGCTTCGGCGACATGGCGCCCTATATCCTGAAGACCGCCGATTACGGCAAGAGCTGGACCCGGCTGGTCGGTCCTGCCACGCCGGGCGTGCGCGGCTATGCGCATGTCGTCAAGGAAGACCGGCTGAGCCCCGACATCCTGTTCGTCGGCACCGAATTCGGGCTGTTCATCTCGCGCGACAAGGGAGCGAACTGGGAGGAATTCCGGCCCGGCAACTTCCCCGCGGTGGCGGTGCGCGACATTGCCGTGGCGGCGCAGGGCGATGACCTGGTGCTCGCGACGCATGGCCGCGGCATCTGGATCATCGACGACATCAGCCCGGTGCGGGCGTTGAACCCTGACGTCTTGGCCAGCGACGTGACGCTGATCCGGTCGGAACCCGTGCAGCAGCGGATCCGCGGCAATGGCGGCTGGCCTGAGGGCGATGCGACCTATGTCGGCCAGAACCCGGTCGATGGCGCGGTCATCACCTATTACCAGAAGGCCCGGCACGTGCTGGGGCGGATGAAGCTGGAGATCGTCGATCCCAGTGGAAAGGTGATCGACGAGCTGCCGACATCGAAGCGCAAGGGGCTCAACCGCGTGGTCTGGTCGATGCGTACCAAGCCGCCGCAGGTGCCGCCCGCCGCTTCGCTGGCCTTCGCCTCGACCCAGGGCCAGCGCGTGATGCCGGGGACCTATACGGTCCGGCTGACCAAGGCCGGCAAGGTCACCGAGATGCCGCTGGTGGTCGGGCTGGACAAGCGCGCCAAGTTCACGACGGCCGATCGCCAGGCGCAATATGATGCGGCCGAACGCGTGAAGGGCCTGTTCGTGCGGATGAGCGCGCTGACTGCCGGTCTGAACGCGGTGAAATCGCAGGCGCAGGCCGTCGCCGACAATGAATCGACCTCGGCTGCCAACAAGGCCAAGGCGCAGGCCCTGGTCGACAAGGCCGACGCGCTGCGCAAGCAGGTCGTCGCCACCACCGAGGGCGGGGCGATCACGGGCGAGGAACGCCTGCGCGAGAACATGGACATGGCCTATGGCGCGATCACGGCGACCGAGGCGCGACCGACCAGCTATGCGCTGGCGCGGGTCGATGCGCTCGAGAAGGAGCTTGCCGAGGTCGAGGCGGGCTTTGCCGCGCTGAAGGCGGGCGATGCTGCGGCGTTGAACCTCGCCCTGCAGGCCGATGGCGTGGCTCCGATCGATCTCGCTGCGGTCCAGCCGCGCCCCGACAATGCGCGCGGCGGCCCGGCGGCGGCGATCGGCAGCTACATGGTCGGCACGCGGTACACCGGATCGATGAGCGCCTTGCGCACCAGCCGCAAGCGCAACTGATCAGGGCCTGGCGTCCGCAGCTCGGCCGCGCCTGGGGCATTGCCAGGCGCGGCAGAGCGGTGCCGCCATGATCGAGCCGGTGCTGGCCGGAAGACGCCGCCGTCGATCGTGACGAGCGGGCCCTTTGTATCTACCAATAGCGAGCCGTCGCGATTGCTGCGCCTTCCGCCAGCGCGGCGAGCTTGGCCCAGACGATTTCCGGATCGAGGCAGTTGCTGCCGGCATGGACCGAAAAGCCGCAATCGACGCCGGCCATCACGCGTTCGCGGCCCAGGAGATCGGCATAGCGGCCGATGCGTTGCGCGATGAGCTCGGGATGCTCGATATAGGGGCTTTGCGGCTCGACCATGCCGGGGCACAGCACCTTGCCCTCGGGCAGCGGATGCGCCTCGAAGAACGCGAATTCGTGCGCGTGACGCGGGTTTGCGCCCTCGAGCAGCACCGTCTGCGGCCGTGCGGTCCAGACGATATCGGCGATCTCGCCCAGCGCCACGTCGCAATGGTGCGGGCCGGGATAATTGCCCCAGCACAGGTGCATGCGCAGCTGTTCGGGCGGAATGTTCCGCAGCGCATGGTTGAGCGCGGCAACATTCATGCCGATGCGCTTGCGGAAATCCTCGAGGCTGAGATCGGTGAACTGCACGTGACGACCCATGGCGAGATCGGGGCAATCGACCTGCAGGGTGATCCCCGCGGCGGCGATCGTCTCGTACTCGTGCCGCAGGCCTTCGGCGAGCGCGAAGACATATTCCTCGTCGCTGGCGTAATATTGGTTGGGAAAGAACAGCGCGGTGACGCCGGGCGAGGCGGCCGACATGAAGGTCAGATGGCCGTTCGCCAGGCGGTTGAGCCGCTCGGCGTCGATGCGCGGTGCTTCCATGTCGATGACCGTGATCGGCGCGGTGCAGGCCGGGGCGGAGCGCTTTGCGCGGCCCTTGTTGCCGAACACCTGCGCCTTTGCGCCGGGAAAGGCCTCCAGATCGGCAAACTCGTACTGGCCCGCTTCGCCGCCAAAGCCCGAGAGACGGTGCTTGATATAGGTGGCATAGCTGGGCTTGGACTGCTCGCCGTCGTTGACGATGCTCACTCCCGCCTCGATCTGGCGCTTGATGACATAGGCGGTCGCCTGCTCGACCGCGGCATCGAAATCCGCCTCTGACACGGGCTCGCCGCCCTCGCGGGCAAAGACAAGGTCGAGCAGGGCTTCGGGCCTGGGCAGGCTGCCGACATGGGTGGTGAGGAAGCGGTCAGGCGCGGACATCGGCAAATACTCCAGCGGATCAATCGTTGGTGGCGTCGGGGACCGGCTGCAGGGGCCGGTTCAGAAAGGCGGCGAGCGCGGCGTTGAATTCCACCGGGTGCGACAGGTTGCACATGTGCCCGGCCTCGCGGATGAAGCGCGCCTGGCCCAAGGGCGCGGTGCGGGCGATGGCTGCGGTCACGTCGCGTCGCCAGGGCGTGTCCTGGCATCCGGTCATGCCCAACACCGGCATGCAGAGCGTTGCCACAGCGTCGAGCCGCGCCGATGGACCGGCAGGTCCTGCGATCAGGTCCCGGCCATCGTAATCGGCAAGCATGGCCGCGCTGATCTCAGCGGCCTCGCCGACCAGGCCGGTCATCAGCGGATGCTGCGCCCAGTGCCGCTTCATCGATGCGAGCATGCCCTGCCGCACCAGCTCGGCATAATCCGAGAGCGGAATACGATCCGACGCATTGGCATGGTCGGGTATTCCAGCCAGCGAAATGCCTTGCAGCACCAGCGTGATGACCCGATCGCGATGCTGCTGGGCATAGGCGATCGCCGTGGCGCCTGCCTGCGACATGCCGACCAGATGGAACGAGGCGAGCTCCAGACGGTCGGCCAGCCGGGCAAGATCATCGGTTTCGCGCAGCCGGTCCGGGGCTGCGTTCGACTGGCCGAAGCCGCGCCGGTCGATCGCGATCAGGGTGAAGCGGTTCGCGAGCGCGCGCGCCTGCATCGTCCACATCCGGCGGTCGAGCGTCCAGCCGTGCAGCAGCACCACCGCCGGACCGCGGCCCACCCGCTCGACCGCGAGATGGCCGCCATCGACCTCGAGCCAGGATGTCGTACCGCCCAGGCGCGGCTCAGGCGGCGTCAGGACATGGCTATGGCCCAGCCTGCACACCGGGCCACCCATGGATCAGGCTGCTTCTGCGCTGCGGAACGTGTTGTTGTTGCTGTGATCGCCGGCCAGCCAGCGCGCCAGCTCGCTGCGCGCCTTGGCCCGGACCTGATCCTCGATCGCCAGCGCCTCGGGCGCGTCGCAGGTGAACTCGATGATCATGCCATTGGGGTCCTTGACATAGACCGAGCGGCAATAGCCGTGTTCGAGGATATAGGTCTGCGGCTCGACGATCCCGGCAGCGGCGATGCGGCGCTCGAGTTCGGTCTGCGCGTCGTGATCGACATGCAGCGCGATGTGATGGAAGGGCGATTCCGGAATAGGCGGGCTGAACTCGGTCTGGTCGTCCTCGTTGGCGAACTGGAAGAAGGCGAGCGCGCTGCCGTCCTTCATCGCGAAGAAGCAGTGGCAATAGGTCCGCTCCTTGCCGAACAGCTCGTCCTTCTCGCAATAGGTCGCGACCAGCGGGAAGCCCAGCACGTCCTCGTAGAAGGCGCGGGTCGCCTCGAGATCGCGGGTGGTATAGGCGGTGTGGTGCAGGCGGTTGACTAGCTGGCTCATGGCTTCCTCCTCATCTTGTGTCCACGCAGGTCAGCAGCCCCCTCAGGCCGACAGCTTCAGCGTGATGCGGGCGACATGCTCGCCCTGAAAGCGGGCGCCTGCAAGTTCGTTTTCGGAAGGCAGGCGCGACCCGTCACCGCCGGCAATCGTGCTCGCACCATAGGGCGTGCCGCCGCTGATCTCCGACATGATGGTGTTGCCGGCGAAGCTGTAGGGCAGGCCGATGACGATCATGCCGTGGTGCAGCAACGTAGTGTGGAACGAGGTGATCGTGGTTTCCTGTCCGCCATGCTGGCTCGCGGTGGAGACGAACACGCTGGCGGGCTTGCCGATCAGCGCGCCCTTGGCCCACAAGCCGCCGGTCTGATCGAGAAAGTTGCGCATCTGCGCGGCCATGTTGCCGAAGCGGGTCGGGGTGCCGAAGATGATAGCATCATAATCGGCGAGTTCATCGGGGCTGGCGAATGGCGCGGCCTGATCGACCTTCATGCCCGATCCCGCTGCGACGGCGTCGGGCACCAGTTCGGGCACGCGCTTGACCACGGCCTCGCAACCCTCGACCGCATTCACCCCCTCGGCCACGGCGCCGGCCATGATCTCGGTATGCCCATAGCCCGAATAATAGAGGATGAGGATGCGTGCCATGGATGCTTTCCCGTCGTTGCTAGGTCAGAACTTGTAGAGCGCCTCGATGCCGTAGACGCGCGGGCGGGCCTTGAACACGAAGCCGCCGGGCGAGAATTCGGCATTGTATTTCTCGTTGAACAGATTGTCGGCAAAGCCGGTGAGCGACCACGCGCCGCCATCGAGCGTCAGGCGCGCGTTCACCAGATCGACTGGACGGCGCACGGTCGAATTGGGCACGTCGAACCATGTCTTGCCGGTGCGGTTGTAATCCACGCGGATGCGGCCCTTGAGGTCGCTGTCGCCCAGATTGGTCTCGTACTGCGTGCCCAGGTTCACCGTGTAGCGCGAGATGAACGGCGCCTCGTTGCCGATCACGGTCGGGTCGGGGAATTCCTTGATCTCGCTATAGGTGACGCCCAGACCGAAATTGATGTCCCATCCGCGCGCCGGGCGCAGCGTGCCGTCGATCTCGAAACCCTGCAGCCGCACCTCGGGGACATTGCCCAGATTCTGCGTCGAGTTGGCGGCGAGGAACACGAAGAAATAGCCGTTTTCGGACTTGGTGGTATAGGCGCTGGCGTTGAGCGTCAGCATGCGATCGAACAGGTTCGTCTTCACGCCGAGTTCGAACGTGTCGGCGACCTCGGCCTCGTAGATATCCGCGACGCCGACCACACCCGTGCCCGCCGCGACCGCGCCGACGCCGGTCTGGTTGAAGCCGCCCGAACGGAAGCCGCGGCTGTAGCCACCATAGATCGTGACGTTCTCGGCGGGCTTGTAGGTCAGCGTGACCTTGGGCTGCCATTCGTCGAAGGTCTCGCGGCGGACCTCGCCGGTGCGTCCGGTGGGGAAGCCGGGAACGACGGGGATGAAGGCGGTCGGGGTCAGCGTGCGGTTGCGGCGGCGGTCCTTGTCGTAGCGCAGCGAGGCATCGACGCGGAAGCTGTCCGAGAACTCGTAGCCGATATTGGCATAGATCGCCCAGGCGAAATTGTTCTGCGCATCCGCCAGGAAGGTCGCCTGCGGGTTGCGCGGATCGGTGCTGGGCGTGCGGAACACCGGGAACACGCCTTGCCCGGTATCGACCATGTTGCCGGTCGAGATATAGCGGTTGGTGTCGATGAAATAGCCGCCGAGCGACCAGGTGAAGGCGTTGTCGTCGTTCGACTGGATGCGCAGATCCTGGCTGATCGCTTCGACATCGAGGAACTGGCTCTGATTGAGGTCGAAGCCGAAAATGGCAAAGAACAGCGACTCGCGGATCGGCAGGAAGTTGAACGCGTCGCCGGTCAGGATTTCGGACAAGGTGTCATAGGACGTCACCGAGGTGATCGATCCCCAATCGGCCTTGTAGTCGATCTTGGCCGAAACGTTATAGATGTCGCGGTCGTTCTGCCCGGCATTGTTGACGCGGACCGGCAGGCTGGTGTCGTTCACATCGGCGACGATGTTGTAGTAGAGCGCCTGGGTGCGCAGCAGCGACATCGAGGCGCGCAGGTCGACGCTGAGCTGATCGGTCGGGGTCCACAGCAGTTTGCCGCGCAGCGAGATATCCTCGAGCGGATCGGCATCCTCGCCAAGGAAGGTGTTGGGGATATAGCCCTCGGTATCGCGGTACGAGCCCGAGAGGCGGAATTTCAGCGTGTCGCTGATCGGCCCGGAAATGCCCGCGCGCAGCGTGTAGCCGAAGCCGTTGTCGATCCCGGCAAACACCCGCCCTTCGAATTCGTCGCTCGGCTGCTTGGTGTTGATGATGATCGCGCCGCCAATGGCGTTGCGCCCGTACAGACCGCCCTGCGGTCCTTTCAGGATTTCGATCTGCTCGATATCGAACAGTTCCTGGCTGAACTGGGCAGCATTGACCTGTTGCACTCCATCAACCACCACGGCGACCGAGGGCTCGGAATTGCGGTTCTGGGTGATCCCGCGAATGATGACGAACGCGTTGCCGGCGTTCTGTGTCTCGATCAACTGGACGTTGGAGGTGAGGCCGATGAAATCGGCGGCCTTGTCGATGCCCGCATTCTCGATCGACTCCGCGTTGAAGGCGGTGATGGCTGCGGGCGTATCCTGCAGCGTGGAATCGCGGCGCAGCGCGGTCACGACGATTTCGCCGTCTCCGGCCTCTTGCGCGGCCTGTTCCTGCGCGACAGCAGGCGTGACACCCAGAAGCGCCAGCGCGGAAACCGAACCTGTCAGCAGCACCTTGTTCCAAATCGCGGGCATTACACCTGCTCCCCTCATCCAGTGATTCCCGCCGCCTTCTTTTCCCGGCCCTCAAGGGGCTCTGCGGGCGGGTTATGCATCGGGTAAATTGTTCGTAAAACGAAGTCAAGTTCGATATGCGAAGTTTATAATCGACAGGCGAAACGAGGCGGGGGCTGCAACGGCCCGCTACCGAACAAGGGGGTGTGCCGGTGTCGATGCGCTGGGATTACGTTTGACGCTGAGCCCGACCGCGGGCGGGCAGGGGGTCAGTTCTGTTGCAGCGAGTGCATCAGCGTCGGCCAGCGCTGCAGCGCATTGCCGATCTCCGCCGCCGCTTCGCGCAGGAGGGGGAGCCGCGTTCGGACGAGTTCGTCCTGCGAGATCCGGGTGGTCGATGTCGAGCAGTTGATCGAGGCGATCGCGTTGCGCTGCGCATCGAACACCGGCACCGCGACCGAGACGATCCCGTAATCGAGCTCGTCGAGCGCCGAATCATAGCCGGTCTCGCGCGCGCTCTGCAGCCGCTGCTCCAGTCCCTCGGGAGTTGTCACTGTTCGCTCGGTGAAACGCTGAAGGCTTGCAGCCGTCTTGTAACGCGCGATCACCGGCTCGGGCTGGAAGGCGAGCAGCACCTTGCCCAGCGATGTCGCATGGACCGGAAAGCGCGTGCCGACATTCGCGCCGAGCCGGATGCGGCGGTTGGTCGAGACATGCGCGACATAGAGGATATCGGTGCCCGACAGCACCGCCATCGACGAGCTGTCGCCGGTATCGTCGCGCAGTTTCTGCAGCGGCGGCAGCACCACCTGCTCGACATTCATCGACGACAGATAGGCCGTACCGAAGCTCAGCACCTCGGGACGCAGCAGGAACTTGCGCCCGAACTGCGCGATATAGCCCAGCTGCACCAGCGTGTTGAGGCAGCGCCGTGCCACCGCCGGGCTGAGTCCGGTGACCTGCGCAACCTCGCTCAACTGCATTTCAGGATGCGTGGCATCGAACGCGCGCAGCACCTTGAGCCCGCGCTCGAGCGTCGAAAGATATTCGCTGTCCTTGCCGGGCTTGGCGGGCTCATCCATGACAGCAGCGCTAGCCGCTTGCCCGGGCGCAGGCAAGGTGATGTCGTCCCCTTCGGCGAGCGCCCTCACTCCGCAGCTGCGGATGCTTCAGGGTTCGCGCCCAGCAGCTCGTCATTATGCTGGCCCAGCACCGGCGGCGCGGTGACGCTGGTCGCGCGCTCGCCATCGAAGCTGAGCGGCGAGCGGATGGTGCGGAAAGGCCCGTGCGGACCATTGGGGTCTTCGAGCACCAGCCCCAGATGCTGCGCCTGGGGTGTCTCGATCACTTCGGGCGCGCTGTAGACCGGCGAGTGCGGGACCTCGAGCTTCTCCAGCGTCGCGCACCACTCGGCGCGGGACTTCGCCGCGAACAGCGGCGCGAGGAATGCGGCGACTTTCTCGTAATTGGCGATGCGTGCCTCGCGGCTGGCAAATTCGGGCCGCTCCAGCATTCCGGGCTGGCCGACCGCTATCGCCAGATTCTCCCAGAATTTGGGCGGCGATGACATGTGCAGCGCGATCCATTCGCCGCCCTGGCACTGGAAGACATAGGATTGCGAGACATTGGGCCGGCTATAGGGGCCCATCACCTGATCGTCGGAGAAATAATGGGTGAAATCGTCGAGGTTGAAATGCGCCATCGCCTCGAACATCGAGACTTCGACCAGCCGGCCCTTGCCGGTGCTGGCGCGCTCGTGCAGCGCCGCCAGCACGCCCTGCGCGCCGTAGAAGCCGGTAATCGCATCCGCCAGTGCGGGCCCGACGACGCGCGGATTGGCGGGGTTGACCAGCAGCCGCAAAAAGCCGCTGGCGGCCTGGGCGACGGTATCGAAAGCGGGCCGGTCGCGGTCGGGCCCGGTCGCGCCGAAGCCCGAGATCGAGAGGTAGATCAGCCGCGGATTGATCGCGCGCAGCCGTTCGGGGTCGACCTTGAGCTTGTCGGCGACGCCGGGGCGGAAATTCTGGATGAACACATCGGCCGAGGCGGCCATGCGATCAAATGCCTCGAGGTCGGGTCCGCCGCGTGTGTCGAGCGTGATCGAACGCTTGTTGCGGTTATAGGTCTGGAAATGCGGGCTGTAGAAGCCACCGCGAAATGCGCGGAACGGGTCGCCGCCATCGGGCCGCTCGACCTTGATCACATCGGCCCCCAGATCGGCAAGCATCATTCCGGCGCAGGGACCGGTGATGAACGTGCCCATTTCGAGCACGGTGACATTGGCGAGCGGCTTGGCCATATTGACATCTCCCTGATCGCCACTCATAGAAAATTCGATATACGAAATCAACTTCGTAAATCGAAAACCTGCGGCGGCCCGGTATGGGCGCGCCGCGCAGCGGAACAGGAACACATATGCGCATTGGCAAGCAGGACGCCCCGTTCACCTCGATCTGCACCTCCGACGCGCACAGCATCACCGTCCGCGGACGCGATCTTTGCGGGGACATTATCGGCAAGATGGACTTCACCAGCTATTTCTGGCTGCTGGTGACGGGTGAGGAACCGAGCGAGGTACAGAAGCTGTTCGCCAATGCCGTGCTGGCCGCCATTGCCGAACATGGCCTGGTACCGAGCGTGGTCGCATCGCGCATGACCTATGCCGCCGCGCCCGAGGCATTTCACGGGGCCGTCGCCGCGGGCCTGCTGGGCTGCGGGTCGGTGGTGCTGGGCAGCGCCGAAGTGGCGGGCCGCTTCTATGCCGATCTGGTGGGCACGGTCCGCGCCGGAACAGGCACGCCGGGCGAAGTGGCCGCCGAAGGCGTCCGCACGCTGCGCGCGGCCAGGCAGGCCATCCCCGGCTTTGGCCATCCTCAGCATTCGGCGGGCGATCCACGCGCGCTGCTCCTGCTCGCGATGGCCGAAGAGCATGGCATCGTCGGCGAGCATATCGGGATGCTCTATGCCTTGCGCGATTGCCTGCCCGAAACGCTGGGTCGGCCGCTGCCGATCAACGTCAACGGGGCGATCCCGGCGGTCATGCTCGATGTCGGCTTCCCGCTCGCCGCGCTGAAGGGCATTTCGCTGCTGGCG
Source organism: Blastomonas sp. CACIA14H2 (assembly GCA_000503195.1). Lineage (GTDB taxonomy): Bacteria > Pseudomonadota > Alphaproteobacteria > Sphingomonadales > Sphingomonadaceae > Blastomonas. The sequence continues at coordinate 62,219 of AYSC01000005.1, read as the reverse complement.
CGTACGGCCAGCCTCATCGCCCATCTCAACGAAGAGGCGAGCCGACCGATCGGCTTCATCATGTCCGGCGCTGCGGCGCAGGCGGTCACGTTTGACGGAGACACAGCCAGTCCGGACTAGCCGTCGGTTGCGGTATCGCTGTCCATCGGATCGGGGAGGATGCGCATCGTTCGCTGGAGTCTATGCGGCCCGATATTTCCGCCGATATTCGGCGGGAGAGGCGCCCATCTCCCGGCGGAAGGCGGCGTGGAAAGCGCTGTCGCTGAGATAGCCTGCCTCCGATGCCACCGTGCTGATCGTCTTCAAGCCGCCTGCCAGCTGCCTTGCCGCCACCCGCATCCTCCAGTTGGTGGCATAGCCGACCGGCGGTCTCCCGACGCGGCGCGCAAACCGCTCGGCAAAGGCCGATCGCGAACAGCCTGCGATTCTGGCGAGTTCCCCAAGCTGCCAGTGGCGCGCCGGGTCGCCGTGGATGGCCTGGAGCGCCCTTGCGACCGGCGGATCGGAAAGTCCGCCGAGCCAGCTGGGGATGCCCGTTCCGCCACCGAAATGGCTACGGATCGCCTGCACGAAAAGAAGGCGGATGATGTCATCGCATGCGGTCCGTGCGCCCGGCAGGCCGCCGCGCCATTCGGAATCGAGCTGCGCGATCAGCCATCCCATGGGCGAAGCACCCGCCTGTTCTGCCTCCGTCACCAACAGGCGGGGCAGAAGCGGCAACAGCAGGTCCGACTGGGCGTTGTCGAAACTCACGCTGCCGCCCAGCATCTCGGTGTCCGGCGTCATTCCCACCTGCCCCAGGCTGGGGTCGTGGCCGAATGCAGTTGCAGCGTCGACCGGTGGGAGGTCCGGATCGCTCGCCAGCACGAAGGGCGTGCCCGAAACCATGAAGCAATCGCCGCTCGACAAGCGCCGCGTGGTGCCCTCTGTCAGGATCCAGCAGCTGCCGGAGCGCACGACGTTGAACTTGACCTGGGTCGGCGAGAACCGCAGCGCCCAGTCGCCGCCGGCTGTGAAGCGCACGCTGCGTGCGGCGCGCGCCTGCACGATATCGAGCACGTCCGAGAGGGGGTCGGTGGGTGCATCCTGGACGATCACGACAGGAATCCGGATGAATGAGGATCGATCATCCGTCCCGTCTAATCCAAAACGATGGGCATGACGACACCACAACACCCCATCGGATCGCCTTTCGGCGCCGCATCCACTGCCGACGACATCATCGCCGGAACCGATCTATCCGGCCGCACGGCCATCGTCACGGGTGGCTATTCCGGCCTCGGTCTTGCCACCACGAAAGCGCTTTCCCGCGCCGGCGCGGAGGTGATCGTGTCGGCGCGCGATATCGCCAAGGCCGAAGCAGCGCTCGCCGGGATCGGGAGCGTGGAGATCGCGCCCATGGACCTGATCGATGCTCCATCGGTCGCCCGCTTCGCCGAGGATTTCCTGGCGAGCAAGCGGCCGCTGCACCTGCTGATCAACAGCGCGGGAATCATGGCCGCGCCGTTACGACGCGATGCCGCCGGGCACGAGGGGCATTTTGCGACGAACCACCTCGGCCATTTCCGGCTTGCCTGCCTGTTATGGCCCGCGCTGGTCGATCAGGGCGCTCGCGTCATCGCCGTGTCTTCGCGCGGACACCAGATTGCCGGCGTCGATTTCGACGATATCGATTTTGATCGTCGCCCCTATGACAAATGGGTGGCCTATGGGCAGTCAAAGACCGCGAACATCCTGTTCGCCCGCGCTCTGGACCGGCGGGGCGAGAAGCACGGGGTCCGCGCCTTCTCGCTGCACCCCGGCCAGATCATCACCGATCTGGCGCGCCATCTCTCGGACGAGGAACTGGCAGGATTCGACGCGTTCGACGCGCAAGGCAAGCCAATCATCGATCCGGCACGCGGCATGAAGACACCCGAGCAAGGCGCGGCAACCGCCTTGTGGTGCGCCACGAGTGTGCAGCTGGACGGGATAGGAGGGGTGTATTGCGAGGATTGCGATATCGCCGGGATCAACCACGCGGAAATGGGGCGCAAGGGCGTCGCACCCTGGGCCATCGACGATGAGGCGGCAGAACGCCTCTGGACGCTGTCCTCGCAATGGACGGGCTGTTCCTGCTAGTTCGGAGCGCGCGAGCCTGAAAGCTCGCCAGGGCGGGCAGGCCCGATGCGCGCTGGCTGTCCGCCCTCAGTGCAGATGCTGCAGCTTGTCGGGATTACGCATCACATAGATGCCGATGATCCGTTCGTTCTCGATCTCCAGCGCCGTGGTCTGCAACTCGCCATCGCCCTCCCGGGTGACGAAGCCGGGCAGGCCATTGATGACCCGCACGCCCACCAGCTTCGAGGCTTGCTTGCGGAACAGCACCGCCAGCGCCTTGTGCAGCTGCAACACCAGACGGCTGCCGAAGATCGGCCGGACCACCGCAGGGCGCTTGCCGCCGCCGTCCGAATGCATGGCGACATCGCTCGCCAGCATCGCACCCAGCGCCGCCATGTCTCCGCTGCGCGATGCCTCGAAAAAGGCCTGCGCGATGGCGAGGCCGCGCTGCGTATCGACCGCGAAGCGCGGCCGCGCCTCCCGCACATGGGCGCGGGCCCGCGCGGCGAGCTGGCGGCAGGCGGCGGCATCGCGGCCGATGGTGGCGGCAACCTCGTCGAACGCCGCGCCGAAGACATCGTGCAGCAGGAAGGCCGCGCGCTCGAGCGGTGACAGCCGCTCCAGCGCGAGCATCAGCGGAAGCGTCACGTCCTCCTCTTCCTCTTCGTCCAGCACCGGATCGGGCAGCCATGGGCCGATATACGTCTCGCGGCGGCGGCGGGCCGATCGGAGCTGATCGAGGCACAGCCGAGTCACCGTCGTGCGCAGGAACGCTCCGGGTTCACGGATCTCTGCATGGCTGGTGCGCAGCCAGCGGATAAAGGCTTCCTGCACCACATCCTCGGCATCGGCCACCGAGCCGAGCATGCTATAGGCGACCCGGATCAGCCGGGGCCGAAGCGAATCGAAGGTCTTCAAGGCGGCGGATTGCTGCGCGTCCATCACCGGTTCACCGCCTGCGCCATGGCGGTCGGATTGCCTCGCCTGCTGCCGAATGCCGGGTCCTCGGATATCATCCTGATTCCTTGCGCCATTGCGATGTCAGCCTGCACCGGATTTACAAGCCCCTCAAGATAGACGAAGCGCACGTCCGATATGCCGACGGTCGCCAGCACATCGGTGAGATAACCGGCGAGGTGGTTCGGCTGCACGGCACCCGGCCCGGTCACCAGCCCGCCCGCGGTGACCACCACCAATACGGGTCGATCGCCCAGCAGCCCGGTCTTCACGCCATTTGCGGACGCGAAGCTGCGCCGATGGCGAAGCACCAGATCGATCCACAGTTTCAGGCAGGCGGGCACGGTGTAATTGTGCATTGGCGTGGCGATGGTGATGAAGGCGGCGTCCTCCACCTCGCTGATCAGCGTTTCGGAAAGGGCAAAGGCGGCGTGGTCGTCCGGCTGTTGCGCCAGCACCGCCTCGGAATAGGCCTGCGGAACGTTCGCGTGAGAAAGAACGGACAGATCGCGCTCCACGAGAGCCAGCGAGGGATCCGCCGCCTGCAGATTGGCGACAGCCTGCAACGCCAGCGTGGCGCCGCGCGAGGCGGCGCCATGGGGGCTGGCGTGGATCGAAAGAATGGACGCCATCGGCCTGCTCCCGCTCAGGCCAGGCCGGCGCGGTCGAGGCCGAAGGCCTTGTCCGCCGATCCGGGCACCGAGCGGAAGGCGATGGAGGCGCGGTTCCAGGCGTTGATGACCATGATCATGTAGGTGAGGTCGACCAGCTCCCGTTCCGAGAATTCTTCCCTCGCCTGATCATAGACATGGTCGGGCACGCCTTCGGGCGTCAGCCGCGTCAGCGCCTCGGTCCAGGCCAGCGCCGCGCGCTCCCGATCGCTGAACAATGCCGATTCGCGCCAGATCGCGACATGGTGCAGGCGCAGCGGGCGTTCACCCTGAAGCGTGGCTTCCTTGATGTGCATGTCGAGGCAGAACGCACAGCCGTTGAGCTGCGACGCGCGGATTTCGACAAGCGAGAGCGTTGACTTCTCCAACGCGCCCTTCTTCACCGCGAGCGTAAGCTCGGTGAGCTTGGCGGTGAGTTCGGGATTCTGCTTCAAATGGTTCAGACGCTGGGACATGACTTGCTCCTTCGGTGTTGATGCAAGCCTTGACGAGACAGCGCGCCGGAATGTGACATCGGGCGAAAAATTTGTGCTTTTCTGGTGTGGATGGTTCATGGCTCCGATGCAGTCTCGCAAGCCGGTTGCCCGCCTGGAGCGATCGCATGCGCGCCACCCGGGGAAGAGCGCAGACACCGGCCATCGACGCGGGCTGGTCGCGCCAGCCGGATTTGCAGGATTCTGCGCCTGACCCGCCGGGACGCAGAGCTGACAGCGCAGCCTCGGCGATCAATGGAGCGTGCCATCTGCGCTCCGACAAGCGAGATGGCGAACCGCCACGGGGGCAGGGCCGCTCACCCGTAAAGTCCGACGGAATGCTGGGAAGTGGCGGAGACGGAGGGATTCGAACCCTCGGTACCGGATTTACCAGTACGACGGTTTAGCAAACCGTTGGTTTCAGCCACTCACCCACGTCTCCGCATGGCAGCATGTCGATGCTTGCTTGCCCCAGCTACGGGGCCGGTCGATTGGCCAGAGCGCGCTATAGCGGCGGGTGGGGCGGGGATCAACCGGTTAAGTTCGCTTTCGGCCGGCGTCCTGCCGATTTGTGCGGATGGCCCGCAAATGACGGTTTCAACGGCATTTGTCGCAAATCGGACTCGGGTCGCCGCGTCATCGACTCGGGTCATCGCCCATTCATTGTCTTGGTCCCAAGAATGCGGCGATTGTGGTTAATGATGCACAGGCGGGAGGCAAGCATGGCAAAGGGCTGGTTCGGACAGGGTCTGGCGATCGTCGCCCTGGCGACATGGGGGCTGGGGGCCGGGCCGATGACCGACCCCGCATCGGCCCAAGTCAGGACGGTTGACCCCAACGAGGCGATCGATGCCGACCTTGCGCCTTCGCGGCCCGGCAGCAGCGCCGAGCCGGTGACCGAGGCGCCGCTGGATGGCGGCTATGATTATGGCCAGCCCGACGACGGGACGACCGACACCACCAGCAGCAGTGACGAAACCCTGCCTGCCGTTCCCGAGAGCGGCACGCCGGCGGCCACGGTCCCTGCGGTTGCGGGCAACGGCTATCAGAAGGACGATCTGATCGGCGCGGCCGAGGGTGTGTTCGGCAAGGGCGCCGAAGGGCTGGCCGGGCTGATCGAGGACATCTTGCGCAAGCAGGGCGAGCCCAATGGCTATATCGTCGGGCGCGAGGCGTCGGGCGCGTTCGTTGTCGGGCTTCGCTACGGATCGGGCACGCTGCACCACAAGATCGAGGGCGACCGGCCCGTCTACTGGACCGGCCCGTCGATCGGTTTCGATGCCGGGGCCAATGCCGGCAACACCTTCGTGCTTGTCTACAATCTCTACGACACCGAGGACCTGTACAAGCGCTTCGGCGCGGGCGAGGGCGCAGCCTATCTGGTCGGCGGATTCCACACCAGCTATCTGCGCCGCGGCGATGTGGTGCTGATCCCGGTGCGCATGGGGCTGGGCCTGCGCCTCGGTGTCAATGCCGGTTACATGAAATTCACCCGCAAGCGCAATTTCGTCCCCTTCTGACGAACCGCTTCGCGGCAGACATAGCCCGCAGGGTCGCAACTGCCAAAAAGGGCAAAATCGAGGGCCGGTTGTCGTACATGGTGCGGCAACCGGCCTTTTTGCCTTGCCCCGGCGCGCATCGGTCGGCATGGAGGCTCGCGCATTTTCCTGATGCCGGAACGGCTCTTCCGGCAATATTCATAGCTGAAATGGGGGATTGACCCGTGCTGGAACTATTGAAGGCGCAACCGGCCGATGCGCTGCTCGCGCTGATCAAGCTTTATGCGGCCGATGACCGCCCGACCAAGATCGACCTGGGCGTGGGCGTCTATCGCACCGCCGATGGCGCCACCCCGGTGTTCAAGGCGATCAAGGCAGCCGAGGCGCGGCTGCTCGATGGCCAGGACAGCAAGAGCTATCTCGGCCCCGAAGGCGATATGGGCTTTGTCCGCGCGATCATGCCCTGGATGCTCGGTGATTTCGACCCCGCGGGTCGCATCGACGGTCTGCAGACCCCAGGCGGCACCGGCGCGGTCCGGCTGGCGGCAGACTTGCTGCTCAAGGCGGGCGTCAAGCGGATCTGGATGGGCACGCCGAGCTGGCCGAATCACGCCCAGATCCTGAGCGCGGTGGGCCTGGCCTGCGAAACCTTCCGCCATCTCGATGTGGCGACGCAGAAGCTCGATTTCACCTCGCTCGAAGCCGCGCTGGACAAGGCCGATGCGGGCGATGCGGTGCTCCTGCACGGCTGCTGCCACAACCCCACCGGCGCGGATTACAGCGAAGCGCAATGGCAGCAGATTGCCGAGACGGTCGCGGCCAAGCGGCTCTTCCCGCTGATCGACCTGGCCTATCACGGCCTGGGCCATGGTTTCGAGGCGGACGGCTATGGCCTGCGCGCGGTGCTGGCCAAGGTGCCCGAGGCGCTGATCGCCTATAGCTGCGACAAGAATTTCGGCCTGTATCGCGAGCGCGTCGGCGCGCTCTATGTGATGACCGAAAGCGCCGAGCAGCAGCCCGCGATCCAGTCCAATCTCGCCGCGCTCGCCCGCGCCAACTGGTCGATGCCCCCCGATCACGGCGCGGCTGCGGTGCGGATCGTGCTCGAAGACGAGGGGCTGACCAAGATCTGGCTCGCCGAGCTCGATTCGATGCGCGAGCGGATGCGCAGCGTGCGCGAGAGGCTGGCGTCGTACCAGTCGGTCGGATCGGTCAATCTGGCAGCGGTCGGCCAGCAGAACGGGCTGTTTTCGGTCCTTCAGCTGACCCCCGACCAGATCGCCGCGCTGCGCGCCGACTGGGGCGTGTACATGGCGGGATCGGGCCGGATCAACATTGCCGGGTTCACCGACGCGAACATCCCGCACTTCATCGAAGGGCTGCGCGCGGTCGCTGCGTGATTTTCGCCTGACTGCGATCTGCCGCACAGCGCGCGCCCTGCGCGGCGTGTAGGTGGATCGCATGTTCCTGTCCTTCACCCTGTTGCGGATGCGCGATCACTTGGCCGCTCTGGCGGCGGCGATGCTGTGCGCGCATGCCATCGGCCTGATTCGCCTGTCCGACCTTATCCCCCAGGGCATGCTGCTGATCGAGGGGCGCGTGGGCCAGCTGACCGGCGTCGCGCTGTGCGCGCTCGTCCATGCCATCATGCTGACCGGCCTGTACCGCAGGCGCCTGGTCGCAGGGCCGCTCTATCGCTGTGGCGAGACGCGGCCCACCGATGCCTATGGCAAGCCCTATCGCCCCGGCACCTCGCGGCTGCTCGAAAGCTGGCACTATCGTTGACCGGCTGCATGCAGAGGTTTACCTGTATCGCCATGAAAAGCGGCAGGCTCACCAGCAAGCACCAGATCACTGTGCCCAAGGACGTGCGCGAGGCGCTCGGCCTCAAGGCGGGCGATCATGTCCGGTTCGAGCTGCGCGATGGCGAGGCGGTGATGGCGCGCGAAAAGCCGGCCCGCGCCACCATCGATGCGGAATGGGTCGAGATGATGAAGCTGTCGATGCCCGAATGGTTCAGCGAGGAAGAAGACGCCTATTGGGCTGATCTTTAGGAGTACGCATTCTTGGTGCCCTCCGCCTTGCGTCAATTCGATCTGCTCGTCATCGAGTTCCCGTTTGTGGATCAGGAGCGCGTGCGCTTGCGCCCTGCACTGGTGCTCTCTCCGGCACAGTTCATCGCTGATACTGGCGTGGCATCACTGGCGATGATCACCAGAGAAGCCGCAAGTCCCTGGCCTGGTGATGTCGTGCTGGTCGATCAGGCCAGCGCCGGATTGCACAAGCCCAGCAAGGTGCGGATGAAGTTCCATTCGGTCGCGGTCGATGGCGCGATCGCGGTAGGCCAGCTGGCTCCAGATGATCAGCGCGCCATCCGCGCAGCGCTAAAGGACCATCTCGCCCTATGAAACCACCCCATATCCTCCTCATCGTCGGCGGCGGCATCGCGGCGTACAAGGCGTGCGAGCTGATCCGGCTGATCCGCAAGGCAGGCATGAGCGTGCGCTGCGTGCTGACCGATGGCGGCGCGCAGTTCATCACCCCGATGACGCTCGCGGCCTTGAGCGAGAACGAGGTGTTCACGACGCTCTGGGATCTCAAGAACGAGACCGAGATGGGGCATATCCAGCTCAGCCGCGAGGCCGATCTGATCGTGGTGTGTCCTGCGACCGCCGATCTGCTCGCCAAGATGGCGGCGGGCATCTCGGACAGCCTGGCGACGACGGTGCTGCTGGCGACCGATACGCCGGTGCTCGCGGTTCCGGCGATGAACGTGCGTATGTGGCAGCATGCGGCGACCCAGCGCAATGTCGCACGGCTTCGGGCGGATGGCATCACGGTGGTCGATCCCGATGACGGCGCGATGGCCTGCGGCGAGTACGGGCCGGGCCGGTTACCCGAGCCGGTGGCGATCATGGAGCGGATCGAGGCGGCACTATCTCTCCCCTCCCGCGTGCGGGGGGGGCAGGTTCAGCGTGCTGAGCCGGGCTTGGCCAGTGCGGACGCGATGTCGCTCCCACCCCGGCCTTCGGCCACCCCTCCCGCGAGCGGGAGGGGAGAGGCGTTGCGCGGCAAGCGCATCCTCGTCACCGCCGGACCGACGCACGAGCCGATCGATCCGGTGCGCTATATCGCCAACCGGTCGAGCGGGCGGCAGGGCTTTGCCATTGCCGAAGCGGCGGCGGCCATGGGCGCGGAGGTGCAGCTGATCGCCGGGCCGGTGCACCTGGCGACCCCGCCGGGGGTGACCCGGATCGATGTCGAGACCGCGCGCGAGATGGCGGCGGCGGTCAATGCGGCGCTGCCTGCCGATATCGCGATCCTGGTCGCGGCGGTGGCCGACTGGCGCACCGCAGATGCGGCCGAGCAGAAGATCAAGAAGACCGGCGGTGCGCTTCCGGTGCTGCAGCTGGCGGAGAATCCGGACATCCTGGCGGGGCTGGCCCGGGACGCACGGCGGCCCGCGCTGCTGGTCGGCTTTGCCGCCGAGACCGAGAATGTCATCGCGCACGCCCAGGCCAAGCTGGCGCGCAAGGGCTGCGACTGGATCGTCGCCAACGACGTGTCGGGCGACGTGATGGGCGGCAGCGAGAACGCGGTGCATATCGTCACCGCCGACGGTGTCGAAAGCTGGTCGAACCTGCCCAAGGATCAGGTCGCGCGCAAACTGATGGAGAAGATCGCCGATGCCGTCCGCTGAACACCCGCTGCCGCCCATCACCATCTGGCTCAAGCGGCTGGCGCATGGCGAGGGGCTGCCGGTGCCGGGCTATGCCACGGCAGGGGCGGCGGGCATGGACGTGGTTGCCGCCGAAGATCTCGACCTGATGCCGGGCCAGCGTCATGCGGTGGCGACGGGGTTCGCGATGGCGATTCCGGACGGGTACGAGGTGCAGGTGCGCCCGCGCTCGGGCCTGGCGCTCAAGCACGGCATCACGGTGCCCAACACGCCCGGGACGATCGACAGCGATTATCGCGGCGAATTGAAGGTCATCCTGATCAACCATGGCGACACGCCCTTCCCGATCCGCCGGGGCGACCGCATCGCGCAGCTCGTGGCAGCGCCGGTGCAGCGCGCGGATTTCGCCGAGGTTGACGATCTGGATGCTACCGAACGCGGCGCAGGCGGCTTCGGCTCGACGGGGGTATAGGGTCTCGGGCTGAGACTTTGCCTCTCCCTTGATGGGAGAGGCAGCGAGACTTGGCGACGAAGGCGCCTAGTCGCAGCGGTGAGGGTGATGGCGCGGGCGCGTGCGAAGATGCCTTTATTCGGACATCGTACGATCCGGAGAGCGCACCCCCACCCAACCCTCCCCCATCGAGGGGGAGGGCTTTTCGGGAGTAGGCGCTACCCCACCCCGCCCTGCGGGCACCCCTCCCCAAGGGGAGGGGAGAGGCTTTCTCACCGCGTCTCGCGGATCGGTTTCACCTTCTTGCCTTCAGGCGCGATCGAGATGCGCACGGTCTCGCCCGAGCGGCCGGGGAAATCGGTGAAGATCGCATCGACCAGGTTGGGCACCAGATATTGCAGGTTCTTGCTGCGCGACTGGGCCTCGGCCTTGCCTTCGAACAGGCGCTGATTGTCCGCGACACGGTCGATTTTCAGGTCGAGTTCGCTGGTGTACACGGTGTAGCTGCGCACGTCGTTGTTCCAGCCGGGACCGAAGATGAACGGATCGTAGAAGCCGAAGCCGAAGGCGCGGCGGCCATAGAAGCCGCCCCACGGTCCGCCCCAGGGGCCAAAACCGGCACCCCAGCCACCGCCAAAGCCATCGGAAACGACCTTTTCACGGCCATTGTCGACATCATAGGCGAAGCTCACGACCATGTCGGCGCGCGAAGGATCGTTGGCGGGGACATAGCCGAGCTGCGCCATCTGGCGCGTCACCAGGCCGGCATATTGCGCGAATTCGAGCCCGCCCTGCAGCCGGGGATCGGATGCAGTGACGAAAAAGCTCTGTCCCTGGGGAGCGGGCAGCGCCTGGAAGCGGGCAACATCGGCCTTGAACGGGGTGGCGCAAGCCGAAAGCGCGAGGGCAAGGGCGGGCACCGCGACCAGCGCGGCGCGGCGAGTAAAGCGGCTGCGAGCAGTCATGTGAATCTCTCCATCGCGGACGCGCGCGACCCTGCGCCGTCCGAATATGGATATAGGTCTAATCCGCCGCGAATGAACCCCGATTGAACGCAAATCTGCGCAGATTCAGCTTCCGCTCAGCGCATCAGCCCAAGCGCCTCGTACGCTCCGTCCAGCGTCGGTGCGGCGACGCTCCGCGCCTTTTCCGCGCCCTTGTCGAGAATGGCGTCGAGCGCGGTTTCGTCTTCCTTCAGCTCGACGAAGCGCTCGCGGATCGGGCGCAGCGTCTCGACCAGCACCTCGGCCAGCGCAGGCTTGAACGCACCGAAGCCCTGGCCCGCGAACTGCGCGCACACCGCATCGGGCGTCGATTCGGTCAGCGTCGCATAGATGCCGATCAGGTTGAGCGCCTCGGCCCGGCCTTCGAGCGCGGATGCGATTTCGGGCAGCGGCTCGGGATCGGTCTTGGCCTTGCGGATCTTCTGCGCGATCTCGTCGTCGCTATCGGTCAGGTTGATCCGGCTCATGTGCGAAGGGTCGGACTTGGACATCTTGGCATTGCCGTCGCGCAGGGACATGATCCGCGCCGATTCCTTGGGGATATAGGGATCGGGCAGGGTGAACAGCTCGACGCCGAAATCGGTGTTGAACTTCATCGCGATGTCGCGGGTCAGCTCCAGATGCTGCTTCTGGTCCTCGCCCACCGGCACGTGCGTCGCCTGGTAGAGCAGGATGTCGGCAGCCTGCAGCACCGGATAGACGAACAGGCCGACGCTCGCGCCCTCGCGGTTCTTGCCGGCCTTGTCCTTGAACTGGGTCATGCGGTTGAGCCAGCCGATGCGCGCGGTGCCGTTGAGCAGCCAGGCGAGCTCGGCATGCGCAGGAACCCGCGCCTGGTTGAACAGCACGCTGCGATCGGCATCGATGCCGCAGGCGATCAGCGCGGCAGCCATCTCGCGCACGTTGCGGATGCGCGTCTCGCGTTCCTCTTGCACGGTAATCGAGTGGAGATCGGCAAGGAAGAAGAAGCACGCGCTCTCCGCGTCCATCTCGTCCTGCATCTTCACCCAGTTGCGGATCGCGCCCAGATAATTGCCCAGATGCAGATTGCCGGTCGGCTGGATGCCGGAAAGGACGCGCATGTCTGTTACTTTCTCGCCTGAAGGGAAGGGGAAGCCTAGCCCTTGCGGCGCAGCATGCCCTTGATCTCGCTGAGCCGGTAAGCGCCCAGCGCCAGCGTTGCGATCCCATATACCGCCGCGCCGCCGCCGCACAAGACGGCGAGTGCGGCGATGCGATGCTCGAGCCGGCCTTCCATCCAGCCTTCGGCCAGATGCCCGCCGAACCACAAGGCCGCGCCCATCAGCGCCGCCGCCGCGACGATGCGCCAGGTCTTGGCGATCAACCGCCGGTCGGGCTGGATATGCCCGCGCTTGTAGAGCACGCCGAACAGCAAGCCGACATTGACCCAGGCCGACAGCGCGGTCGCCACGCCCACGCCCACCGGGCCCAGCGGCCAGATCAGCACCAGATTGCCGACAAGGTTGACCAGCATCGCCGCCAGCGCGAGGCGCACCGGCGTCTTCGTATCGGCGCGTGCATAGAAGCCGGGGGTCAGCACCTTGATCAGCACATAGGCCGGCACGCCGCAGGCAAAGGCGGCGAGCACCTGCGCGGTGGCCAATGTGTCCTCGGCGGTGAAGGCGCCATACTGGAACACGCCATGGATGATCGGCCCGGCGGCGGTGACCAGAGCGACCGCGGCGGGCAGCGCCAGCAGCAGCGCCAGTTCGAGCGCGCGATTCTGCGTATTGAGCGCCGCCGCGCTGTCGCCGCCGCCGATCTGGCGCGAGAGCATCGGCAGGATTGCGGTGCCGACGCCGATGCCGATCAGCCCCAGCGGCAGCTGGTTCAGACGGTCGGCATAATAGATCCACGAGACCGCGCCTTCGCTCAAGTAGCGCGCGGCGAGCGAGGTGGATATCAGCAGGTTGAACTGGATCGCGCCCTGGCCGATCGCCGCAGGGGCGATCAGCAGCAGCATCGCCTTGACGTCGGGCGACAGGCGCGGACGCGAGAGCTTGAGCACCACGCCATTGGCGCGGCACGACAGGATCAGCCACAAGAGCTGCATCGCGCCGGAGACGGTCACCGCGATCGCCTGGGTGATCGCGGTGTCGACCTGGTTGTCGCCCCGGAAGAACAGGAGGGCCACGATCATGCAGATGTTGAGCAGGATCGGCGCTGCGGCATTGACCCAGAAGCGGTTCAAGGAATTGAGGATGCCGCCGAGCAGCGACACGAGCGAGATCAGCCCGAGATAGGGGAAGGTGATGATCGTCAGGTGCCGCGCGAGCGCGAACTTTTCCGGCCCGCCATCGGGAAAGCCGCCGGTCATCGCATAGACGACGGGCCCGGCGGCCAGCATCATCAGCGCGGTGAACACGACCAGGAACGGCACCAGCACCGACAGCACCTGGCCGGCAAAGGCCTTCGCGACCTCAAGGCCGGTGCCCGGCGCGTCCTTGTCGGCCTCGGCCAGCTTGCGGTTGAACATCGGCACGAAGACCGCGGCGAACGCGCCTTCGGCAAACAGCGCGCGGAACAGGTTGGGCAGGCGCCACGCGATCAGGAACGCGTCCGATGCCATGCCCGCGCCGACATAGCGCGCCATCAATATGTCGCGCACCATCCCCAGCACGCGGCTGACCAGGGTCAGCCCGCCAATGGTGGAGACGGCGCGCAGGAGGTTCATGGCAGCAGGTTCATCGGGCGATGACCCGGCAGGCGCGGATCAGGCGTTGCCTTCCGCCGGCGGCATCGCCGCGCCGAAATTCGGGTCCTGGCTCTGCTGGTCGTAGAGGCCGGCAAAGTCGATCGGCTCGAGCACCAGCGGCGGATAGCCCGCATCGCGGATGACATTGCCCAGGATCAGGCGGATGTTGGGGAAGACCATGCGCGGCGTATCGGCGAACAGGAAGCGGCGGGTCTGCTCCTCGTCCATCCCGCGCAGGCCGACCAGCGCGCCATAGGCGAGCTCGACCAGATAGGCGGTGCCCTGTTCGGCCTTGGCGGCGATCGTGTAGGTGCACAGCATTTCATGCACCTCTTCGTTCAGCTGGCGCGATTCGGCGCGGAACTGCACGTCGAAGCTCAGCTGGCCGGGCCACTGATAGCTGTCGGGCGCGTTCGGGTTCTCGACCGAAAGGTCCTTCACATATTGCGAGATCAGGCCCGCCTGCGGTCCCGCTGCGCCGTTCAGCGCCGGATTTTGCGAGTTGTCGGTGCCGTCTTCGGCCATGGATATTCCCTTTCGATGCTCGTGCGCGCCCCGCGCGTCCTGATCGGCGCTCTAATCGGGCTGTGCTGCATGCGCAAGCGTCGCGAAAGTGCAGGTCCGGCGCAACGGATATCGGGCCAAAGCGATTTGCATATTGGCCGACATGTCCTATGTTGTGCTTTCAACCTGCTGCGCTGGCAGCATCACGTTCCACACGGGTGGGCAAACGGGAAGTCTTGTGACGGTAGAAATCATCATCCTGGCCATGGTTGCAGCCTTTCTGGGCCTTCGGCTCTATTCGGTGCTGGGCAAACGTACCGGGCACGAGCAGGAGCCGCTGACCCGCGGGATGGACACGCCTGTCACCAAGCGCCCCGCCGCGATCGAGCGGCCGCAGCTCGATGACAAGCCCGCAGGGCTGACGCCGGGTACCTCGACCGTGTTCGACATCGCCGCAGAGCCCGGCATCCGCCAGATGCTCGCCGCCGATCGCAGCTTCGATGTCGGCCGGTTCCGCGAAGGCGCCAAGGCAGCCTATGCGATGATCCTCGAGGCTTTCTGGTCGGGCGATCGCGAGCAGCTGCGCAGCCTTTGCGACGATGAGGTGTACGAAAGCTTCGCCGAATCGATCGAGCAGCGCACTGCGCGCGGCGAGACGCTGGAAAACCGGTTGGTGCGGATCGACGAGACCCGCATCGTCGACGCCGAATATGACGCGCCGATGGCGCGCATCACCGTGCGCTTCGATTCCGATATCGCAGCGGTCGTTCGCGGTCCCGATGGCGAGCTGGTCGCCGGTTCGCTGACCGATGCGGTCGAGACGCACGATGTCTGGACCTTCCAGCGCGACCTGCGCAGCAACGATCCCAACTGGATTCTGGTCGAAACCGATCAGGCCTGATCGCGATGGGGCAGGGGGCTGCAATGCGAAGGCTGGCGCTTGCCCTTTTGCCGCTGGCGCTCGCCGGATGCGCGGGGACAATTCCCAATGCGCAGACCAGTACGGCCCCGCCACCTTCGCGTCTGCCCTATGAGACGGTGACCCCGGCTCCCTCGCGCCCGGTTGCGCCGCCACCGACGGGGGGTGCCAGTTCCAGTTACGTGATCCCGCGCGCGACGCCGCTGCCCGCAATGACGGGCGCAGGCGTGATCGCCAGCGCGGATATCGCGCAGGCGGCAGGCCAGACGCTGCGGCGTGGGCCCGATATCGCCGGGCTGCCGATCGCCTCCGACGATGCGCGCGCGGCGCTCGCCGCTTTCCGCCTGACTTGCCCCTCGGTCACCAGGCGGCAGGATGCGAGCGGTCTGACCCGGCCCGAGGACTGGCGCGCGCCCTGCGATGCCGCTGCTGCCTGGGGCGACAAGGACCCAGTGCGCTTCTTTGCCGAAGCGTTCGAGGCGGTCCAGATCGGCGAAGGGGCCGCCTTTGCCACCGGCTATTTCGAACCCGAGATCGCCGGCACCCGCACCCGCCAGCCGGGGTTCGAGGTACCGGTATATGGCCGCCCGTCCGATCTGGTCGATGTCGACCTGTCGCAATTCTCCCCCGAATGGGCGGGGAAGAAGATCCGCGGCA
The DNA here is from genome assembly GCA_000503195.1 of Blastomonas sp. CACIA14H2. Classification (GTDB taxonomy): domain Bacteria; phylum Pseudomonadota; class Alphaproteobacteria; order Sphingomonadales; family Sphingomonadaceae; genus Blastomonas. The sequence continues at coordinate 46,589 of AYSC01000005.1, read as the reverse complement.
AGGTCAAGGGTAGCGATTTCGTGCCTTATGACGACCGCACGCAGATCGAGCAGGGATCGCTGAACGGCCGTGCCCCCATCATCGCCTGGGCGGCGGACGAGATCGAATTCTTCTTTCTCCAGGTCCAGGGTTCGGGCCGATTGCGCGCGCCCGATGGGTCGGTGGTGCGGATCGGCTATGCGTCGCAGAACGGGCGCGACTATACCGGCATCGGCGCATTGATGCGCGATCGCGGCCTGCTCGCGCCGGGTCAGGCGAGCATGCAGGGCATCGTCGCCTGGCTGCGCGCGAACCCGGAACAAGGCCGCGCGATCATGCGCGAGAACAAGAGCTTCGTCTTCTTCCGCGAGCTGACCGGGCCGGGGCCGCTCGGTGCGCTTGGCTATCAGGTCGAGGCGGGCAGTACCGTCGCCGCCGACCCCAAGTTCATTCCGCTCGGCGCGCCGGTCTTCCTGTCGATGGACCGCGCCGAACCCAATGGCTTGTGGGTGGCGCAGGATACCGGCGGCGCGATCAAGGGCGCGAACCGGTTCGACACTTTCTGGGGTGCGGGCGATCAGGCGCGGACCATCGCCGGCGGCATGTCCGCGCGCGGGCTGGCGCTGATCCTGCTGCCGCGCGGGACCTACGACCGGCTTGCTGCCCAGGCGCGCTGACGATGAGCCGAAGGCCGCTGACCGATGCGGAAGCGGCCCTGTGGAAACGGGTGATCGCGACCGTCGAGCCGTTCAAGGAGAGGGTCAAGGCCCCCAGCACCCCCAAAGCCCTCCCCCTTGATGGGGGAGGGTTGGGAGGGGGTGAAGGCTCGTCGAAGAGCATCACTGGCGGCACTATCACCCCCACCGCTGCGACTAGGCCGCACGCGGCCAAGTCTCGCGCCTCCCCGATCAAGGGGGAGGACTGGCTGAGCGGCAGCGCAACCAAACCCACCCCCGGCTGGACCTTCACCCCCGCGCCCGTGCCCACGGTCAAGGGCAATCTCGACGGCCATTGGGACCGGCGCATGGCCAAGGGCGGGGTGCAGCCCGATGTCACCATCGACCTGCACGGGCACACGCTCGCCAGCGCCTATGCGCGGCTCGACCTGGCGCTGGGTCAGGCGGTGGCGGCGGACATGCGGCTGATGCTGCTGATCACCGGCAAGGCGAGAGCCCCGGAGACCGGGCGCGGGGCGATCCGCGCAGCGGTCTCGGACTGGCTGGCCTCGTCGCGCCACGCGGGCGATATCGCGGCGGTGCGCAACGCGCATCCCCGGCATGGGGGCGATGGCGCACTGTACATCGTGCTAAGGAGACGGAGAGGCTGAGGGGCGCGCCTCGCGCATTTCACGCCTAATCTTCAGCCGTCACCCCCGCGAAGGCGGGGGTTCTGCTTTTTTCACAGCCGTCGAGCAGAAGCGGGATTCCCGCGTTCGCGGGAATGACGGGGGCTTCAGTCTTCCTTGGGCTCGAAATCGAGCGAGGCGCTGTTCATGCAGTAGCGCAGGCCTTCGGGTCCCGGGCCATCGGGGAACACATGGCCCAGATGCCCGTCGCAGCGCGCGCAGCGCACCTCGGTGCGGACCATGCCATGGCTCGTGTCGACGATCTCGCTGACCGCTTCCTGCTCCACCGGCGCGGTAAAGCTCGGCCAGCCAGAGCCGCTATTGTACTTGGTGTCGGATTCGAACAGCGGCGCACCGCATCCGGCGCAGCGGTACATGCCGGTGCCCTTGTGGTCGTTATACTTGCCGGTAAACGCCCGCTCGGTGCCGCCTTCGCGCAGCACATGATATTGTTCGGGGCTGAGGCGCTGGCGCCATTCGGCGTCGCTGATCTTCGGGTCGCTCATCGGGTGTCTCCTGGGGAGACATTAACATGGACCGGACGGGGCAAAGATCAAGATGCGCGCGCGGCAACCCTCGCGATTTCGAGAAGCTCCTGCTCGAGCAGCAGCGCGGGGCCGGGGCTCGCCTTCATCATCGCCTGTTGCAGCACCAGCAGACGCTCGGAAAGCCGCGCGACCGCTTGCGGACGGCCCCAGGCGCGCAGCTGGCGCGTCCAGTCGTTGGCGCTGCCGCCGCCCCACAAACGGCGGCTCTGCATCTCCTGCCGCACCCAGGCAGCGACATCGCGGGGCTGGCCCATGCGCTGGGCGTGCCCGGCGAGCTGCATCACCTGGCGCTGCATCACGATGACCAGTCCGACCTCGGACACCGCCTGCTCGCGCATGCGCTTGAGTTCCTCGGGCAGGCGCTTCAGATCGCCGGAGAGCGCCGCGTTGATGATCGGCTGCATCGCGTCATCCTCGGCATCGGCGCGCAGCGCGGCGATGGCCTCGCGCGTCACCGGCTTCGGTTCATCCGGGCTGGCATCGAGATAGAGCGAGAGCTTCTCGATCTCCTGCGCCGCCAGCCTGCGATCGGCCGCGGTGAAGCCCGCGATGACATGCGCCAGTCCGGCATCGATCGCCAGCCCCGCCGCGCGGCCGAGATCGGTCACGATCCGCGCCATGTCGTCGGGTCCCGGGATCTTGGTCTGCACCGCCATCGCATTGGGTGCGGCGAGCACGGCCTTTGCGATGCGCGACTTTTCGGTGATGCCGGTCGCCAGCATGACGACGGGGTTTACCGCCTTTTCCGCCGCGAGCAGCGCCTCGACCGCAGGCAGGCTTTCCTCGCCGCTGGTATGGACGCGGATATAGCGCGCATCACCGAACAATGAGAGCGAGGCGGCCTCGGCGGCGAGCAGCGAGGGATCCTTGGCGAGCTGGTTCCCGTCGATATCGGTGCGCTCGGTGCCCTTGGGGAAGCTCGCGATGATATCCGCCATCAGCGCGGCATTGCCGCCATCGTCGGTGCCGAAGATCAGGTAGAGCCGGATATCGGGGCGCGGCTTGCGGGCGAGCGCCTGGATGGCACCAGCATCGCCCTTCATTGCGCGGCCGAAACCTCGCGCGCGAACAGCGACAGGCGCGTGACAATCTGGTCGGCAATCTCGAGCGACAGGTTCTCGAGCGCGCGGTTCTCCGCCGCGATGGTCGCATATTCGCTGCTGACGATATCGATACCGGCGTCGGAGGCTGCGGTCGCATCGAGCACGGTCTCGCCGCTCGCGATGTCCACCAGCTGATAGCGCGCGCGTAGCGTGCGGCGCTCGCGCGTTACCTGATCATTGGCGAGCAGGCCGAAGCCGGTGATCCTGTCGTCGAGCACGACCTGCAGCTTGTAGCGCTGATTGCCGTTACTCAGTGCATCCAGCCTGTCGTCGAGCGCATTCTTCACCAGCCAGCCCGCGCGCCCCTGGATCGGCGCGACCGCGACATCGCCGAGCGTGGTCGCGACCGCGCCCCGGGTGCCGTTCGAATAGAGCGGCTTCATCCCGCACGCGGACAGCGTGGCGAGCAGGGCGAGGGGGAGGGCAATGCGTTTCATCTGTACCGACCTATAGACCAGTTCCGGTTTCCCGCGAAGGCGGGAATCCATCTCCCAGGCTGCCGTCTGTCGCAACCGGATGGAGATGGGCCCCCGCCTGCGCGGGGGACCGGAAGGGCATCACACCACCAGATTGACCAGCCGGTCGGGCACCACGATCACCTTGCGGATCGCCGCGCCGTCCAGGCTACGCTGCACCTTGTCCGATGCCAGCGCAAGCCGTTCGAGCTCCTCGTTGGGCAGGCCCTTGGCGACGGTCAGCGTGTCGCGCAGCTTGCCCTTGATCTGCACCGCGATGGTGACCTCGTCCTCGACCAGCAGCGCCGGATCGACCTCGGGCCAGCCCGCATCGGCGATCAGGCCATGGCCTTCGAGCACCTGCCAGGCCTCTTCGGCCAGATGCGGCACCATCGGCGCGACCAGCCTGGCGAGCGCGCGCACCGCGATGTTGCGGCTGGCGGACTTCTCGGCCTTCTCGATCGCGTTGGTCAGTTCGTACAGCCGCGCCACCGCCTTGTTGAAGGCGAGCGCCTCGATGTCCTTGGCGACCAGATCGATCGTCTGGTGCAATTTGCGCTCGAGCGCCTTGTCCTGGCCCTCGGCCGCCTCGACCGAGTTGAACACGCGCCACAGCCGCTGGACGAAGCGCCAGCAGCCCTCGATGCCCGCTTCGCTCCACGGCAGGTCGCGCTCGGGCGGGCTGTCGGACAGCATGAACCAGCGCACCGCGTCCGCGCCATAGCGGTTCACGATCTCGTCGGGATCGACCACGTTCTTCTTGGACTTGGACATCTTCTCGACGCGGCCCGGAACCGCGGCCTCTCCGGTCTCGGTGATGATCCAGTCGTCGCCGTTCTTCTCGACCTGATCGGGGCCCAGCCACTTGCCGTTCGCGTCCTGCCAGGTCTGGTGCGTCACCATGCCCTGCGTGAACAGGCTGGCGAACGGCTCGGTCACCTCCAGCTTGCCGATCCGCGCCAGCGCGCGGGTCCAGAAACGGGCGTAGAGCAGGTGCAGGATCGCATGCTCGACCCCGCCGATATACTGGCCGACCGGCAGCCATTTGGCGATCTCGTCTCGGTCGAACGGCTTGTCCGACGGCTGGCTGGCGAAGCGCAGGAAATACCAGCTCGAATCGACGAACGTGTCGAGCGTGTCGGTTTCGCGCTGCGCCGGCTTGCCGCATTTGGGGCAGTCGACATGCTTCCATGTCGGGTGGCGCACGAGCGGATTGCCGGGGATCTCGAAGCTGACATCTTCGGGCAGGGTGACGGGCAGCTGGTCCTTGGGGACGGGAACGACGCCGCAATCGTCGCAATGGATGAACGGGATCGGCGTGCCCCAGTAACGCTGACGCGATACGCCCCAGTCGCGCAGCCGCCACACGGTGGTGCCCTGGCCCCAGCCTTCGGCTTCGGCGCGCGCGATTACCGCAGCCTTGGCCTCTTCCGCCGCCATGCCGTCGAGAAAGCTCGAATTGATGATCCTGCCCGGCCCGGTATAGGCCTCGTCATGGATCGGCGCGTTCTCTTCGCCCTCGGCCGCGACGACGCGGGTCACCTGCAGCATGTACTTGCGCGCGAAATCGAGATCGCGCTGGTCGTGCCCGGGCACGCCCATCACCGCGCCGGTGCCATAGTCCATCAGCACGAAATTGGCGATGAAGACCGGCAGTTCCCAGCTCGGGTCGAACGGGTGGATAGCCTTGAGGCCGGTATCGAAGCCCAGTTTCTCTGCCGTTTCCAGCTCGGCTGCGGTGGTGCCACCCGCCTTGCAGCGATCGATGAACGCTTGCGCCTCGGCATTGGTCGCGGCCAGTTCGACCGCCAGCGGATGGTCCGCCGCGATCGCGACGAAGCTCGCGCCGAAGATCGTGTCGGGACGGGTGGAATAGACGGGGATCGTCCCGGCTCCGCCCGACAGCGTGAAGCTGAACGTCAGTCCCTGCGACTTGCCGATCCAGTTCGCCTGCATCGAGCGCACCTTTTCGGGCCAGTCTTCCAGCGTATCCAGGCCTTCGAGCAGCTCGTCGGCAAAGTCGGTGATCTTGAGGAACCACTGGCTGAGCTTGCGGCGCTCGACCTGCGCGCCCGAGCGCCAGCCCTTGCCGTCGATCACCTGCTCGTTGGCGAGCACGGTCTGATCGACCGGGTCCCAGTTGACCGCGCTTTCCTTGCGATAGACCAGCCCGGCTTCGTACAGGTCGAGGAACAGCGCCTGTTCATGGCCATAATATTCGGGCTCGCAGGTGGCGAGTTCGCGGCTCCAGTCGAGCGCGAAGCCCAGGCGCTTCAATTGCTTGCGCATCGCGGCGATATTGTCGCGGGTCCAGCCGCCGGGGTGCACGCCCTTTTCCATCGCGGCATTCTCGGCCGGCATGCCGAACGCATCCCAGCCCATCGGGTGCAGCACCTCGAAGCCCTGCATCCTGCGGAAGCGTGCGATGACATCGCCCATGGTATAGTTGCGCACATGGCCGATATGGATGCGCCCCGACGGATAGGGGAACATCTCCAGCACATAGGCCTTTTTCTTCGGGCTGTTGCTGTCTGCCTTGAAGGACTGGCGCTCGTCCCACACCGACTGCCAGCGGGCATCGGCGGCCAGCGGATTGAACCGCGTCTTCTCGTTCATTGTATCCCTCTGAAAGACAGGGTGTTATTCGCGAATGGCGGACTGGCGCAGGTCGCGGGCCTTGGTGAGGATGACCTCCTCGAGCTTCTGCACGGTGGCAGCGCGGACCGGGGCATCGACCCACTGGCCGTTCTGGTTGACCTGGCGGCTGGCGGCGACGCGCAGCGCGTCGGCGCGCAGATCCTGGTCGAGGATCGAGACGGTCACCTTCATCCGCTCGGTCGGGCTCTGCGGATTGGCATACCAGTCGGTCACGATCACGCCGCCGGCGCTATCGGCCTGGAGCAGCGGCATGAACGACAGCGCGTCGAGCGAAGCGCGCCACAGATAGCTGTTCACGCCGATCGTGGTCACCTGGCTGGCGGCGATATCCGCTTCGGCGCGCTTTTCCCCACCACCGCAGGCAGAAAGCAGCGCCAGCGTGCCAGCGGCGCAAAGGGCGGCACGGGCAAAGGGAGGTACGGGCATGGCGGCTTCCTTATATCTTCGCAGCTTGAAACAGCGGCCTTCTATAGTGGCTTGGCGGGCGTGGGCAAGCACTTGCGCATGGGGTCGCGCGTTCAGCGCCTAGCAAGAATCGCGGGGCTATCCTGCGCCGTGGTCGTGGCAGGCAGGGCAACAATCTGTCGCATACGACCCGCAACCGATTGTGGATTGTTTGCAACGGTTTCAGAATATTTTGGCGGGAAGGCGCTTTGATCCCCCCAAGCGGCGTTTTTGTGTTAACGCTTGGATCAGGGATGCGGCGGGGTCGGACAAAGACGATGAAAGCGGGAGTTACAAAAAAGCTGGCAATTTCCGGGCTTTTGCTCGGTGGAGCGGCGTTGGTGCCGTCGATTGCGCTCGCTTTTTCCTCCGGTTTCGATTCGCGGCCCGTCTCGATCGACGCGCGTGGCGGCATCGGATCGTTCACGCCGGCCTCGGTCGATCCGCGTCTGGCGAACAAGCTCAAATTCTCGGCGCTGCGCGGCGACAAGATGTTCCGCTTCACGCCTGCTGCCTCTGCCGCGACCGATGGCCCGCGCGCGCTGACCATCGCGGTCCGCATCCGCCCCGATTCGGCCAAGGCGATCAACATGCGGCCTGAACTGGCGAGCGACAGCGGCAAGGGCGACGGCGTCGTCCAGATCACGCCGACCGCCTACAGCCTGGGTGTGGCCAAGGGCTTCACCAAGTTCGCGCTGCCCGCCAGCATTCGCCAGTCGGACGATGCGCTGCCCGATATCGGCGAGCTCGGCCGTGGCAGTTCGACACAGCGCAAGAGCCGTTTCAGCCCGCGGATCGAGATGGACGATGTCCAGGCACCGACCACCCGCGCGGTCCGTCCGTTCAACGACCAGGGCAGCTATTCGCTCGACGTGGGCGGCGCGTACAAGGTCACGCGCAATCTCGACGTCACCGCCGGCATCCGCCTGCGCAGCGAGCGCGACCGCCTGACCGGCCTGACCAACGAGCAGTATGACAGCCAGGCTGTCTATGTCGGGACCGAATTCCGCTTCTGATTCGCGCTAGATCTGCACTGGCTTCCCTCTCCTCGATGGGAGAGGGTTGCGTAGCTGTGTGAGCGAAGCGGATCAGGCGAAGCTGGGTGAGGGGGAGAAGGCGAAAGCCCCTCACACCGTCCGGATCGTCCCTCCATCGATGACAAATTCCGCCCCATGGATCGCCGCTGCGCGATCCGAGGCGAGATAAGCGATGAGATCGGCGACCTCGTGCGGTTCGGCCGCGCGCCCGATCGGGATGCCGCCCAGCCCGTCGAGCACGCGCTGCCGCACCTGCTCGATAGTGCCGCCCTCGGCCGCCTGCAGCCGCTCCAGAAACTCCGAGGATGCTTCGGTCATGATCCAGCCGGGCGAGACGCTGTTCACACGCACGCCCTGCGGCCCGATCTCCTTGGACAGCGCCTTGCTATAGGTCCTCAAGCCGGCCTTGGCGGCGGCATAGGCGGTGGTCGATTCGGGCAGCGGCATGACCGACTGGATCGATGTCACGTGCACCACCGCGCCCGAGCCGCGCGCGGCCATTTGCGGCACGAGCAGCCGGTCGAGACGCACCGCCGCGAGCAGGTTGAGGTTGAGTTCGGCCAGCCAGTGATCGTCCGACAGCGCGGCAAAGCCGCCACCCGGCGAGGATGACCCGCCGAGCACATGCGCGACGATATCGACCCCGCCCAGATGGTCGAGCGCGGCCTGAGCGAGCGCCGCGCAGCCTTGCGCGCTGGTCAGATCGGCCTGGACCGACATCAGGCCTTCGAGCGGCTCGGGGCTGGAGCGGGCCGCCGTCGCGACCTGCGCGCCGCCCGCGAGAAAGCGCTCGACGGTGGCGCGGCCGAGCCCCTTGGAACCGCCGCTGACCACGACGCGCTTGCCGGCAAATTCGGTTGGATCGATCCGGAAGCTCACAGCCTGATCTCCAGCGCCGTGATGGCATCACCTGCCAGCGTGAAATCATAGGTGAAGCGGATCGGGCTGCCCTTGAAACGGCCATGTGCGGGGCCCTCGACAATCACCCGATCGCCTTCGTGCTGCGCGGTGTCCGGCGTGAAGATCGCCTCGACCGGGATGACCTCCTGCTCGAACAGCGTGCGAATCTGTGCGGTCCCCTCGTACCGCTTGCCGTTGTCGATAACGACCGCGCCGGGCGCGAACGGCGCCAGCATCGCATCGACATCGAGCCGCGCGTTGGCGGCGACATATTCGGCAATGGGGTCGGGTGTTTCGATCGACATGGTTCTGCTCCTTGTTGGGACGCAGCGAGTATAGCGATCCGGCATGTTGCCAATAAGCGGTACAAACTGATATGCGGTGTTGCGAAAAGAGGGATAATGTCGCGACAGGGCCTGGTCGAATTCGATGCCGTTCTCGCCATCGCGCGGCGCGGGTCGTTTCGCGCGGCGGCGCTGGAGCTCGGGCTCTCGACCACCAGCCTCAGCAATCTTGTCGCGGCGCTTGAACGCCGGCTCGGCGTCCGCCTGTTCAACCGCACCACACGCAGCGTCTCGCTCACCGATGCCGGCCGCAGCTTCGTCGATCAGGTCGCGCCCGCCGTGGCCACGCTGCACCATGCGATGCTGGCGGCGAGCGCGCAGCGGGAATCACCCTCGGGCACGATCCGTATCAACGCCTTTCCGACCGCCGCGCGCGAGATTCTGGCACCGCTGCTGCTCCGGTTCCTCCGGCAATATCCCGCGGTGCATATCGATCTCGTCACCGAGGGGCGCATCGTCGACATCGTCGCCGAGGGGTTCGATCTTGGATTGCGCAGCGCCGAGCTCGTGCCCAGCGACATGATCGCCATTCCGGTGGGGCCGCCGCGCCGCTTTGCCGTGGTCGCATCGCCCGGCTATCTTGAGGCGCATGGCATGCCGGAAACGCCGCCGGATCTGTTGCGGCATCGTTGTCTGCGCGTCCGGCTGCCCAACGGGGCGCTGCATCGCTGGCAGTTCGAGAAAGACGGCCAGCCTTTCCAGATCGATGTCGAGGGTCCGATCACGCTCGACGAAGCGAGCCTGGCGCGGATCGCGGTGCTCGAGAATGTCGGCATCGGCTATTTCATGGAATCGGACGTCCGCGAGGATCTGGAGGCAGGGCGGGTCGTGCGGCTGCTCGAGGCATGGACGCCGCCGCTCGAGCGCCTGTGCCTCTATTATCCGAACCGCCGCAATTCCTCCGCCGCGTTCAAGGCCTTGATCGAGATGGCGCGGCGCCCCCTTGCGCCAGCCGATGCCGTCACCCCGACAGCCCGTCGATCGCCGCCCAGCCATCGCTGATCGCGGCGATCTGCTTCGCCCGCGTTCGTGTCATGCCCCCCAGTGCGATGACGGGCAGGCGCGCCAGGCGCGCCAGCCCTGCAAATCTTGATACGCCCAGTGACGCCCCGCCCGGATGCGTGCGGGTTGGGAAGACCGGGGAGATCAGCGCCTGCGCTTGGCCTCGCGCCGCGTTCGCCCGCGTGAGTTCGCGCAGATCGTGCACGGTCAGCAGCCGGATGAGCCCGCCTTCCGCCCCTCCGCCGGGCGCGCCATAGCAGCCGTCGGCGCGCCAGCGCTTCGCGGTCTGCCCATCCCCCGCGAGCACGATCGCCCCGCCGCGTGCGCGGACCAGTCTTGCCAGCCGCGCGAACCGGGCGCGCCGGGCCTGGGGATCGAGATGATAATGGCGGAATACCAGTCCTGCGCCGCGCGGCAGCCGCCGGATGGCGCGTTCCAGCACCGCGTCGTTGCGCGCATCGCTGATCAGCCAGAGCCTGGGCAGGGTGGTTCCTGACTTGGTGTTTCCGGGCTGGCGGCGGCGCATGTCCGGGCTTATAGCCGCGCGCCATGGATATACAAAGCGACGCCCCCGCCACTGCACTCTCGACCGTGCGCGATGCCATCGCCCGGTCGGAAAAGATCGCCGGTCGCCCCGCCGGCTCGACGACGCTGATCGCCATTTCCAAGACCAAGCCGGTCGAAGCCATCGAGGCGCTGATCGGCGAGGGACAGATGGTGTTTGGCGAGAATCGGGTGCAGGAGGCCGCGCTCAAGTTCCCGGCGTTGCGCGAGCGCTACCCGGATCTGCAGCTGCACATGGTCGGCCAGCTGCAGTCGAACAAGGCGGACGAAGCGGTCGCCCTGTTCGACTGCATCCATTCGCTCGACCGCCCGTCGCTGGCCAAGGCGCTCGCGGCCGCGATGGCCAAGGCGGGCAGGCGCGTGCCGTGCTTCGTCCAGGTGAATATCGGCGAGGAAGAGCAGAAGGGCGGCTGCGCGATCGGCGAATTGCCGCGGTTTCTGGACGAGGTGGGCGCGCTCGGCCTGCCGGTCGTCGGGCTGATGGCGGTACCGCCCGCCGATCTGGAGCCTTCGCCCTATTTCGCGCTGCTCGCCAAGCTGGCCCGCGACCATGGTCTTGATCAGCTCAGCATGGGCATGTCGGGCGATTTCGAGACCGCGGTGCGCATCGGCGCGACGCATGTGCGGGTGGGTTCGGCGCTATTTGGCGCCCGATGAGTAGCGCCGACAGGCCGTAACTATCTCATCCATAATGAAGCAATTGCCGGTTTCCCACTAGAAGACCTCGGCGCGTCGCATTTATGCTCCCGTTCCTGAAATGGGGGCATGTCATGCGCGCGATACTCAGCGTGTTGGGGGCGGCAATCCTGTATTGCGCCATCGGGTCGTCATCGTTGCAGGCGCAGGAGCGCTCCGCCGTGCGGCAGGGTTTTGTCCTGCCTCCGCAAAGCGGCAAGACGATCCTGGTGCTGCGCCCTTCGGTCAGGGTGGCGGAACAATCGACCGGGGGCCTGGCCGAGCCGCGCGCCGAATGGACCGATCAGGCGCGCGCCCATATCGGTGCCGCACTGGTCGAACTGCAGCGCCAGCTCGGCAACACCGTGATCGCCGCGCCCGAGGCCTATGGCGAGGATGCCCGCACGGTTGCCGAGCATCTGGCGCTGTTCGGCGCGGTTTCCGATGCGGTGGTTCAGTACCAGTTCTTTGTCGGCAACCGTCTGCCCACCAAGAAGCGCGACAACAAGGCTGGCCAGTTCGACTGGTCGCTGGGACCCGATGTTGCGAAGCTCCCCGGAGCGGAACAGGCCGATTACGCCCTGTTTCTCCATACCGATGACCAGTTTGGATCGACCGGCCGCAAGATGCTGCAGATTGTCGGGGCGATCGCGGGCGTGGGCTTCACCTCCGGCGTTCACAAGGGCTCTGCGGGACTGGTCGATCTGAAGACCGGTGACCTGCTGTGGTTGAATGCGGATTTCCAGATGGGCGGCGATGTGCGCGAGGCGGACGGCGCGATGAAGCGCGTACGCCAGCTGCTGGAGGATTTTCCAGGCAGCGCGATCCCCAGGGACGCGCCGTCAGCCGAGACCCCATCCGGGGGCAAGCCATGATCGCGCGGGCACGGCTGGCGATCGGCCTGGTTGCGCTGGTCGCAGGCCGCATGGGCCAGGCCGAACCTGCTCTGCCCCCGCCTTATGCCGGGGCCTATCAGCCGCAGGGGGTGGACGAGCAGGGCCTGTGGGCCTTGATGGACGAGGAAGAACGGCGCTTCGCGCAATCGGACATGGTGATGCGCGAAGCGGCGCTCCAAGCCTATGTCACCAAGGTGCTGTGCGATACCGTGGGTGCCGATCGCTGCGGTGCGACCAGGGTCTATATCGTGCGCGTGCCCGTGTTCAACGCCAGCATGTCGCCCAACGGCCTGATGCAGGTCTATTCCGGCCTGCTTCTGCGCGTGCACAGCGAGGCGGAGCTGGGCGCGGTGCTGGGGCATGAGTTCGGCCATTTCGAGGCGCGGCATTCGCTCGAGCAACTCAAGACCCAACGATCCAGCGGCGACGTGATGGCCTGGGCCTTTGTCCTCGCCAATATGGCACCCAGCTATGATGTCGTGCGCGCCTATCGAAACCTGCAGCTGACCATCATCGGCAATTTCTACCGCTTCGGCCGCAATCAGGAGCGGGAAGCCGATGGCCTCGGCATCGGCTATCTCAACTCCAGTGCGTTGCGACCGCAGGCAGCAGCGCAGGTCTGGGAACGGCTGATGAGCGAATTCACTGCCGATGCCCGAGCAAAAGGCCTTAAAAAGCCGCGCTTCGATCGCATCCCCTTTTACGCCACGCACCCGCCCGAAGCCGAACGCGCCGCCACGCTGACCCTGCTCGCCCGGCCCGATGCGGCGACGCGCGACGATGGCGCGGCGCGCTATCGTGCGGCGCTGGCCCCCTGGCTGCCGCAGCTGCTGGAGGATCAGATCAAGCTCAACGATTTCGGCGCGAGCGAATTTATCATCCAGTCGCTCGCGGAGAGCGGCTGGACCGCGCCGCTCTGGCATGCACGCGGCGAGCTTTACCGGATGCGCGGCGCGCCCCGCGATCTGGTCCATGCCGCGCAGTTCTATGCGCAGGCGATCGCGCTGGATGATACCCATGCCGAGGCGCATCGTGGCCTCGGCCTGTCGCTGCTCAAGTCCGGGCAGACCGCCCCCGGCCAGCAGGCGCTGCGCCGCTATCTGGCGCTCAAGCCTGATGCGCCCGACGCGAAGCTGATCGGCATGATGATCCCCAAAGAGGTACCCGCGCCATGATGCCCGGTCTGGTTCGCGCAATCCTCGCGGTGCTCGTGGCAGCGCTGCTGTCACCGGCTGCGATGGCGCACAAGCTGCGCGAGCAGGGGGTTGCGGTCACCATCGCCGATTCGCCGCTCACCGTCACGCCGGGGCGCGACTGGAACCGGCTCGACGGCAATATCGGCAAGCGCACCGAGAACTGGACGCTCGATGGCGGGCAGCTCAACGATCTCACCTTCTTTGCCGGGATCGAGCCGGGCAAGCCGCTGGTGCGCGAACGCAGCAAGAAACGCGAGCCCTTGCCCAGGTTCGGCGCATCGACATTGCTGGTCGAAATTCCCGAACTGTTCGAGGCGACCTATCGCAGCGCCAAGCAGATTGCCGATTTTCGCGTCACCGATGTGCAGCCCATACGCTTTCTGGGGCAGGAGGGCGTGATGTTCGCCTTCGAATATGTCGATGGCGACGAATTGACCCGCAAGGGCGAGGCGCAGGCCGCGATCGTCGGCGGGCGGCTGTACATGATCAGTTTCGATGCACCCCGGCTGCATTACTTCGCGCGCACGGTGGAGGATTATCGCAAGATTGTCGCCAGTGCGCGCCTGCCCTGAAACGCGGCGGGATGGGCGTGATCGATCCATCATGCTGCTTGGACAATCGTACAGGCTTGCGGACGCAGCAAAAGTGCCAGATTGCGGGCAAAGCGATCAGGTCGGCATCGGCCTGACAGGGTAGCGGCGCGGAGATGCAGCCGGTTGGAGCGGGCGTCCGAATGATGGAAGAGCAGCAGCAGTCGCCTCCGCCGGACGGCACCCAGGGCGAGGCCGGGCCCGAGACGGCGCGCGAACTGGCCGAGCCGGTGCGCATCCTGCTGGTCGACGATCACATGGTGGTGCGTGCAGGCCTGGCGCAGGTGGTCGGCAGCGTGCCGGGCCTGGTCGTCGTCGCCGAAGCGGAAAATGGCGAGGAGGCGCTGTTCCAGTGCCAGCGCGAACGGCCCGATGTCGTGCTGATGGACGTACGCATGCAGGGCATGGGCGGCATCGCCGCGACCGAGGCGATCTGCAGATACCATCCCAATATCGCGGTCATCGGTCTGAGCAGCTTTGCCGACCCGCCGACGGTGGCGCGGATGCTCGCGGCGGGCGCGCGCGGCTTCCTGCCCAAGAGCGTGTCGGCGGGCGATCTCAAGGCGGCGATCCGCCGGGTGCATCACGGCGAAACGGTGGTCGATCCCGGCTGCCTGCCGCAGGTCGCCACCGCCTTCGATCCGACCACGCCGAGCGAGGACGATCTGGAGCTGTCCGCGCAGCAGCGGCGGGTGCTCGCGCTGCTCAGCAAGGGCTATACCAATCCCGAGATCGCGAAATATCTGGGCATCTCGATGCCGACCGCGCGCTATCATGTCAGCGCGATCCTGGTGAAGCTGGGTGTCTCGAACCGCGCCGAAGCCGCCGCCATGGCGATCCGCAACCGGCTGGTCAGCAACAGCGATTTCTGAAGGCTTGGACGATCGTCCAGCCCGGCTTGTCGGCGCTGCCCTTTCCCCCGATCAGACAGGTCAGCAGGCAGCTTGCCGGGGGGAGCTATGACCAAATGGAGGGCGACGATCGCACTGGCAGCGCTGGCGGCGGGCGCTTGCCATGGTGCACCCAGGGAGGGGGCTGAGGCCCCGGCCAGGCCCGCAGCGGCGGCGCATTCGTGCGCCGATGACGGCGATCGTCTGCCGCTGACCGGCCTGTGCACGGGCCGCGCGGTCAACTATCTCGCGATGGATGCCAGCGCCTCGCCGCCAGCGCCCGATGGCTGCAGCTGGCAGGTGATGGAAACCCAGATGCCCGATGGCGTGCTGCTCTATCGCGGGCTGAAATGCGAGGCAGGCGAGACGAAGCTCGAATTTGCGGGCGGCGCCGGGCGCGGCGAACTGAGACTGGTCAGCTCCGCCTATCTCGGCAAGATCGACGAGCCTCCGGCCTATGTGCTGGTCTACCCTGTCGAGGGCGATGCCCGGCAGGGCGTGACCGCGCGGGCCCGCCAGGCGATCGCGGACCCGGCAGAAGCCGCAAGGTGTTCGGCCCGCCCGGCCAGGGGCCAGGGCTGGCCCCGCGATGCGCTGGTGGTCGATGGGGCGGGCGGAGCGACGCAGACCGGCCCGCGCAGCGCGTGCGGCGATCTCGGCGTCAATGACGAGCTCGCTGCCTTCTGGCGGGTGTCGCAGGGCCATGGCTGGTATTTCCAGATGGGCCAGGCCGATATGGAAATCGATCCCGGCTCGTTCACGCTGATGACGAAGCAGCCCGATGGCAGCTGGGGCGCGATGTGACGCCGCCTTTCGATCCACACTCTCGAACAGGAAAGATGATCATGAAGTATGCCCGTGTCCTATTGACTGCACTGACCCTATCGCTGGCCTGTTCCGCGGCTGGTCAGGCCCAGACCGGGACCTTGTCGCAGTCCAAGGTCGGCCCGTTCACGATCGACTACATTACCGAAAAGGGCAAGTTCGACCGCTGCGCCGCTACCTTGTCACCTGGCCCCAACATGCTGCGCATCGCCTATACCAAGGGGCTGGTCTATTCGATCAGCGTGCCCGGCGTGCCAGTGCCGGCCAGGACGATCGATTTCCATTTCGGCGGCGAGACCTTCTCGGCGACGCCCGCGACCGATCCCAAGCGGATCCGTGCCTGGGCGGCCGTCGATCCGACCGCGATCAACGCGCTGATGACCGTGCAGGGCACGATCGACATCACGCTGGACAGCAAGGCCTATAGCTGGCCGATCGGACGGACCAGGATGGAAGACGTGATGGTCGCGCTGGAAAATTGCACCCACAAGGCGATGGGCCACTACTGATCGGCTTCTTGCTCGAGGCGAGCGGGTAGGGCGGCTTTATCGCCCCGCTCGTTTCTGTCATGCTGGGGGATCGGAGCGGCGCGGTCCGGGGGGATCTTGGCGAAACATCGGCATATCGGCGACAGTGCGTGCGCCCAGAAGCGCTGAGCTGTGCGTGACGCGGCGCAGACGCTGTACTGGAATCCCGGCGCGGTCGGCTTCCTGGTCGAGCTGCTGCTGGCGATCGTGCTGTCGGTCTATGTGGTCCACCGGCTGGTGCGCGAGCATCGCGGCGGCGGGATCACCGCGCCGACCTTGCTGTTCGGTCTGACCTTCTGGTGCTTTGTCCCCGGCCTGTTGGTCTCGCTGCTCCACGCGCTGACCGGCGGTGGCTGGGCCAGCTATGCGATGCCCTGGCTCGCGCCGGACAGCTTCGTGGTGCTGGCCATGCCCTGGGTCACGACCTTTACCGGCATTTCGGCGATCGCCTTTGTCCAGTTCGCCTATCGCGTGCCGCAATGGCTGCCCGGCGCGCAGCGCGAGGCGATGCTGGTCGGCTGCGCGATGGCGCTGTGCGTCTGTGCCGAGATTGCCAGTTCGCTCCACACCGACAAGATGCTGATGCGGCATCTCATCTGGTTCCGCCCAGACTGGGCGGCGCTCTGGACCAGCACCAGCATGGTCTGGGCGATACTGGTGTTCATGCGCCAGCTCGCGCATGCGCAAGGCTGGTCGCGCGACAAGGGGGTGATCGCCTGGTTCGCCGCGCTGGTCACGCGCCCTGCCGATCGCAGCGCGAGCGCGGCGCGCGGCTTCATCCTGTTTGCGCTGTTCCCGATCACGCACACGCTGGCGCTGCTGTTCCAGCAGGATGGCTACCTTGGCCCGTTCTCGATGGACGTGCTGATCTGCTGGTCGGTGCTGGTGCAGCTGAGCGGTCTGACCCTGGTTTATTTCGGCTATCTGCCCGAGCGCTCGTCGTTCATCTTCAAGCTGACGATCATCAGCCTGGTGCTGCTGTTCGGCGCGATCAATGGCGCGTGCTGGGTGCTGGGGGCGCCCTATATGGCGCAATATCGTCCCGCCGGTCTGCCCCGCCCCGGAACCGCGCTGGAATTCCTGCCCGACACACGCGGCAGCTACCGCCTGCGCACGGGCCCCGCCACGCGCCTTTCCGCTGCCGGACGGCCGGTCGGCGCACAGGGCACGACCATCAGGCTGCCGTTCGCGCTGCGCTTCTATGGCCGGACGTACACGGCCGTGCATGTCGCGCGGCACGGGTCGATCGGCATGGCCAGGGTCCCGCAGCTGATCGACCCGACGATCCGCTTCGGCGTGCAGCCCGCGATCGTCCCGCTGCTGGTGCGCCTTCCGGCGCAGGGCAGCGAGGTCACCGCGCGCGCCACGATCGACCGGCTCGTCGTCACCCGGCGAGACGGGTGCGCCGCGCCGCAGCGCGACAGCTGCTGGGCGGTGCAGACCGTCGTCCATGCCGACGGGCGCATCGTGATGAACTTTCTCGCCGGGCCGCCCGAGCCGCTCTACCAGCTGGGCGACCCGCTGGGCGCGCCATGGGTGACCGGTATCACACCAGGGCTCGGCCGATCAGGCGTCCAGCCGATGATGTTCGATCATTATCGCGGCTTCTTGGCGCATCTCGACAGGCTCTTTGCACCGGTGCTCGCCTTCACCCTGGGCACGATGCTCATCGTGCTGCTCGGCATTCCGCTGCTGTTCCAGGGTTTTCTGGTGCGCCCGCTCGACCGGTTGCTGCGCGCGATGCGGCGCTTCCGCGATGGCGATCTCGAACGGCAGGTCGAGGTCAGCTTTAACGACGAGATCGGCTATCTTGCCGAATCGTTCAACGAGATGGCGCGCGCGCAGCACCATCTGGTCAACACGCTCGAGGAGCAGGTGGCGCGTCGCAGCGCGGAGCTCGCCGATTTCGCGGCACGCAACGCCCGGCTGGAAGAGCGTAACCGCCTGTCGGGCGACCTGCACGATACCGTGACGCAGACGTTGTTTTCCGCTGCCGTGCTTTCCGATGCGCTGGCCGATCAATGGCAGCAGGATCCGGCCATGTCGGTCGCCAAGCTGCGCCAGCTCGCGCAGATGAACCGGCATGCGCTGGCGGAAATGCGGCTGATGCTCGCCGAATTGCGCACCGAGGGCGCGGTGGAAAAGCCGCTGTCGCAGCTGATCTCGACGCTCGCCAGCGAGTTTGCGGACAGCATCGGCCAAGCGGTGCGGATCGAGTGCGAGATCAGCGGCGATACATTGCTGCCGCTCGACGTGCAGGCGATGATGTACCGGATAGCGCAGGAAAGCCTCAACAACGTAGTCCGCCATGCCCAGGCCAGCCGCGTCTCCATCGCGCTCGAGGCGCTGCCGGGCCAGGCGATGCTCTCGATCAGCGACAATGGGCGCGGGTTCGATCCCGGCCAGGTGCCCGACGGACATCTGGGGCTTCAGATCATGCGCGAACGCGCGCGACGCATCGACGCGGTGCTGGAAGTCGAATCGCGGCCCGGCCAGGGCAGCACCATCACCGCCATCTGGATGCAGCGGGCGTGACGGCGCGATGGGCCGAGGCTCAGCCCTTGAACGCGCAGACCTTGGCTCGCTTGCCGATCCAACAGCCGCCCTTGCGCCGGAAATCCTCGCCCAGCGGTGCCTGGGCGCTCATCGACTTTGGCGTCTCGTTCCAGCTGACGCTGGCCAGGCCCTTTTCCAGCATGGTGACATAGGCGAAATAACCCGGCTTGGTGGTGCCGGCGTTGATCGTGAACGATCCGTCGCCCCCCATGAACTCGATGCGGCAGGTCTTCTTGATGTCGACATAGACCTTGCCGTCGACGGTCAGCGAACAGTCGCCGGTGATCGTCTTGGCTTGCGCCGCGGAGCGCTGGCGGTGAAGGCGGTGGCGGCAGTCAGCATGCCGAGGCCCGCCAGCGTGGCGGTTGCGATGGCGTGTTTCACGGGTCGAACTCCAGAAGCGATCGGCGCGGCGATGCGCCCCACCGGCGCGGTGCTTTTCGCCGGTCGGGGCGCTGCCGATCAAGCTGGACGATCGTACAGGCCGATGCCCGTTCAGCGGCTATTCGGTGACGTCGTCGAGCGTGAAATAGCCCAGTTTCAGAGACTTGAGCACCAGCTGCGCGCGGTTGGATACCCCCAGACGGCGGCGCGCGTCGGTCAGATATTCGCTCACCGTCTGGTCCGAAATCCCGAGCACGGCGGCGATCTCCCAGCTGGTCATGCCGCGTGCCACCAGCTTGATGCAATCGACCTGGCGCGGTGACAGGCGCTCGTCGGCGGTGACGTTCGCTTGCGGAAGCTGCGATTGCCAGAGCGTGCGCGCCTGCTGCCCAGCTGCGATGCCGAGCAGGATGGCGAGCATGAACGGCCGGGACTCGAGCGGCTCACCTCCGCCCACCACGAAATGCACCGAAATGGTCGGCCGGTCGGGCATGTGCCCGGCGATGGTGCAGCCCGAATTGAGGCCCAGCTTGCGCATCTCGTCCAGATATTCGCGCTGGATGCGGGTGAGCGGGATGATGGTTTCAAGTTCCGTCCAGCGGATCGCGCCGCCGCGGCGCTGGCACGCTGCCAGAACCGGGCTGGTGAGGCCATAATCGCGCCGTTCAAACAGGTCGTGCCAGGCCTTGGGATAGTTGGTCACCATCTCGGGTTCCATCAGACCCGACTGCACATGGACATGGCGCGCAAGCGCCGCATGGGCAAAACCGAAAGGCGCTGCCGCGCGTGCGGTAATCTCCAGCAGTTCCTCGAGCGTTCGCGCGGCTTCGATAGCCTGCGACGCGCGCTCGACATGGTCCAGTTCCGGCATGAGCCTGGTCTAAATCCCGGTGGCAAGGGATACCCGCAATGCCAGAAATCTGTCTGCGAGTAACACGGTTAGTTGCGAATGATTTTCGACTAGCTATTGGCGTTATGTTCGGATCGCAACGATTAAACCGTTACATTGGTCCACATCGGATCAATTTTGCCGAGGCTGCACGAGGTCGAACGCGGCCTTGCCAGCCCGTTGGTTTCAGGCTCCAGGCACGCCGAGCGCGGCGGCGGCCTCGCGCACCTTGCGCTGGTCTGCGGCCTTGTTCTTCAAGGCCGCCGTGGCGTCGCGCAGCGCCGCCTGGGCCTTGCCCGTCTCGCCCAGCTGCATGCGGCTGCGCAGCAGCATGATCCAGCCATCGGTATCGCCGGGCTCGCGCTTCAGGCGGTCGGCCAGGCCATCGACCATCTGCTGGATCATCATGTCCTGCTGGCCCTGGGGCAGGGCGGCGGCGGCGGCCATCTGGTCGCGCGACGGGCCGGGGATGGCGGCGGTAGCGGTTTCGACGCCGTCGGTGCGGAAGCCGGCGGTCGGCGGCGCGAACTTGGCCGAGGCGAGGCGCTTTTCCACCTCGATGCCGCGTTCCTTGCCGACATTGCGGATCACGTCGCGAATGTCCTTGGCATAGGGGGCGTCGGCGGGCGTGTCGGCGAGCAGCGCGAACCAGTCCTCGATCGCTTCGGCATGCTGGCCGTCAATGTCCTTGGCGGCGGCGAGGAAATAGCGCGCCCTGGCGTCCTTGGGATCGAGCTCGATCGCGCGCTTGAACGCGGCGCGGGCATCCTGGCTGATCGCCTCGTCCTTGCTGGCCATGACCAGCGCCTCGCCCAGCATCGAATGATATTCGCTGTTCTTCGGCGCCAGCTGGATCGCGCGGCGCATGGCGGTGGCCGATTCGGCAAAGCGCTGGGTCTCGAAATAGCTCCAGCCGAGCATCCGCCACCCCTCGGCGTCGTTCGGATTGTCGCGCAGCCGCGCCTCGAGCTGGGTGATGACCTCATCGACCGAGGCGGGCTGACCCTGCGCATTGAGCGGCGCGACCGGCCCGGCGGCGGTGGGCGCCTGATCGCTGTACAGCTTGTAACCCACTGCGGTTACAGCGATCAGCGCGGCGATCGCCAGCACGATCCTGCCGGGGCCGAAGCCACCCCCGGCGCTGCGGGCGGGGGCTTCAGCCGCCGGAGAGGGAGAGGAGGTATCGGTCTGCAGTTCGGTCATCGGGCTGTCTCTTTGTCGCGTCCGGGTGGAAGGCTAGCCGATCCGCCAAATTTTCCAATTTCTAAGTGGTAAAGATCACATTCTTTGCTAGAAATATCGCCATAGGGTTCGCAACCGAATTTTGGGCAAGTTCTTGCGGCAGCGGGGCAATCTGGCGATAGCAGCACCGATCGGGGAGAAATCGGGCTGCAGGGCGCCGGATCGGGCAACGTCTGCTGGCAAGCGCGGACGTGCGAGCGTCCGCATTTGGGGGACGCGAACCAGTGAGCGAGATCTACCGCGTTGCTATCATCGGGTCGGGGCCGGCGGGCAAGAGCGCTGCTGCGCGCGCCGCGAGCCTCGGCATGAGCCATGTCCTGCTCGAAAAGACCGATCACCTCTCCGACACCATCTACAAATACCAGAAGGGCAAGCACGTGATGGCGACGCCATCGCAGCTGGTCCTGCGCTCCGACCACGAGTTCGAGGCGGGCAAGCGCGAGGCGATCCTGGAAAAGTGGAACGCGCGCACCAAGGAACTGAACGTCAACGTGAAGTTCAATGCCGAGGTCAAGGCGATCAAGGGCACCGGTCCCGCGATCGCGGGCAGCGTGCACGTCATCGAGCAGCGCGCGCGCGACGGATCGGTGACGAAAAAGGAAATCCAGCGCTACGCCCCGCCCTATGAGATCGAACTGACCAACGGCGAGAAGATCATCGCCGAAAACGTGGTGCTCGCCATCGGCACGCAGGGCAATCCCAACCGCATGCGCTGCCCCGGCGGCGATCTGCCGCATGTGCAATACCAGCTGGATGACCCCACCGAATATGTCGACGAGCATATCGTGGTCATCGGCGCGGGCGATGCGGGGATCGAGAATGCACGCGGCCTGGCCGAGGATTCGGCGCAGGGCAATGTCGTCACCATCGTCAACCGCGGACCCGAAGCGCCGAGCCCCAAGGAAACCTTCCCCACCGCCAAGGAGGCCAATGCGCTGGCGCTGCTCGCCGATCGCAATGCGGGCAAGCTGCAGATCCGCTTCGAGACCGATACCGCCAGCATCGAGCCGGGCTGGATCACCTTCAGCACGCGCGACGGCGAGGAGCGGGTGCGCTGCGACCGCATCATCGCGCGAATCGGCTCGGCACCGCCGCGCGCGTTCATCGAGGAATGCGGCATCGCGTTCACCAGCGCCGATCGCCTGGCCTTCCCGCAACTGTCGCCGGTGTTCGAATCGACTGCGCCCAGCATCTTCGTCATCGGCGCGCTCGCCGGTTACCCGCTGATCAAGCACTGCATGAACCAGGGCTATGACGTCATCGAGTTCATCAACGGCAATACCGAGCTGAAGCCGGCTGACGAGCCGATCCTCGAGGCCAAGTTCAAGGACCTGCCGGGCCGCAAGTCGGTCGCCGAATGGCTCGACCTGCTGCGCGAGAACGTGACCATCCTCAATGGCATGAACCCGCTGCAGATGCGCGAGTTCATGCTCGATTCGGATGCCAAATTCTATCGCCGCGGCGATGTGATCTTCGAGCGCGCCGCGCCCGGATCCTCGCTGTTCGCGATCGCCGAAGGCTCGGTCGCGGTGCAGATCGACCCCAATGACCCGTCGAAGACCGTGCCGATCGGCAAGGGTTCGATCTTTGGCGAGGTCGGCCTGATCTCGGGCCGCCGTCGCGGCGCGACCGTGGTCGCCGCCGAAGACACGATCTGCGTCGAGATCTCGCGCAACGCCGCGCTCAAGCTGCAGAGCCAGGTGCCGACCGCGAAAAAGGCGATCGAGCGGATCTCGACCGAGCGCCTGCTCCTCCAGATGTTCGGCTCCGGCCTCAAGCCCGAGGACATTCGCGAAGTCGTCGATACCAGCAAGATCCGCCAGGTCCGGCCGGGCGAGGCGATCCTGAAGGAAGGCGACGAGGGCAACGAGATCTACGTGATCCGCGTCGGATCGATGATCGTCGAGAAGGAGATCGGCGGTAAGCCGGTGTTCCTCTCGTACCTGCCTGCGGGCTCCTATGTCGGCGAAATGGCGCTGATCGCGGGCGGCAGGCGTACCGCGACGGTCAAGGCGGCGATCAAGTCCGAGGTCATCCAGATCGACGGCGATGCCTTCAAGAAGGTGCTCGAGGCCAATCCCGAACTCTTGAAGCGCGCCAAGCGCGATATGGCCAGCCGTCAGGACATCAACGCCTTTATCGAGGCGAAGAAGGACAGCTTCTCGGGCGTGGTCGACATGTATTCGGGCGTTGCCAACTTCCTGGTCGAGAACGGCATCGGCGAGGCGACCGACGTGCTGCTGATCGACGAGACGCTGTGCGTGGGCTGCGACAATTGCGAAAAGGCGTGCGCGGACAGCCATGACGGTCTGTCGCGGCTCGACCGCGAGGCGGGGCGCACCTATGCGCACCTCCACGTGCCGACCAGCTGCCGCCATTGCGAGCATCCGCACTGCATGGCCGATTGCCCCCCGAACGCGATCAACCGCGGGCCCGATGGCGAGGTCTATATCAACGACACGTGCATCGGCTGCGGCAACTGCCAGCGCAACTGCCCCTATGGCGTGATCCGCATGGACAAGGTGCCGCCCAAGAAGCCGAGCCTGCTCTCGTGGCTGTTCTTCGGCTTCGGCCCGGGACCCGGCGAGCCGAGCAAGAAATGGGCCTATGCCCATAGCGACCACAGCGTCGAGAAGCCCAAAAAGGCGATCAAGTGCGACATGTGCGCCGGGATCGAGGGTGGCCCCAGCTGCGTGCGCGCCTGCCCGACGGGCGCGGCGATCCGCGTTGCGCCGGACGAGTTCCTGACCGTCGCGCGGCTCGAGCAGGAGGAGGCTTGACCATGGCCAGCCAGGCGCAAACCGCCGCACCCGCCGTGCGCAAGAAGACCACCGGCCGCCAGCGCAATTCGATGCATGACGGCTTTCTTCGCCACAAGAATTTCCGCTGGATGAAGATCGGGACGGTGCTCAGCATCACGTGCCTCGTCAGCTATTTCCTGATCGACGTGCAGCCGCGGCACAATGGCGGATCGTGGTACGGCTATACCCTGGGCACCATCGGCGCGTTGCTGATCCTGTGGCTGACCTGCCTGGGCCTGCGCAAGCGCGCGATCACGCCGGGGGGCTGGTCGCTCAAGGCGTGGACCAGCGCGCATGTCTATCTCGGCTTCAGCCTGATCGTCATCGGCACGCTGCACACCGGCTTCCAGCTCGGCTGGAACGTGCACACGCTGGCCTGGTCGCTGATGATGATCGTGATCATCTCGGGCATTGTCGGCATCTATTTCTACGCGACGCTGCCCGACAATCTGTCGAGCAACCGCGCCGATTCGGATGGAGCCGTCACCGAAAAGATGATGATCGAGCAGCTGCGCTCGCTCGACCGCCAGCTGCACGATGCCGGCCAGCCGCTCGACCCGGGGCAGGCGGCGCTGGTCCAGGCCTCGCTCGAGCAGGACCCGTTTGCCGGCAATTTCTTCCAGCGCATCACCAACAGCTATTCGGGCTGCGAGACGCGCGCTGCCATCGCCGAGCTGCGCAGGATGCGCGCCTATCAGCCGCGCATGGGCGACGACCCGCTCGACAAGGTCGATGGGCTCTTGCAGCGCAAGGAATCCACATTGGCGCGGCTGCGCAAGCATCTGCAGATCAAGGCGCTGCTGCAGGTCTGGCTCTATGTCCATGTGCCGATGACGTTCGCGCTGCTCGCCGCGCTGTCGGCGCATATTGTCAGCGTGTTTTTCTACTGGTGATCCAAAGTCCCGGGGGCGGGGTGTCGGCAAGTGTTGGGGGCAGTTGAATGATGTTTATCGTCCGCCAGGTGGCCTTGAAGGCAGATGGCAGCGAGATCGTCCGCCAGACCGAGGTCGCGGGCGAGGAGATTTTCATCGGCCGCAACGCCAGCAATGGCGTGCATCTGCCTGACCTGGCGGTGAACCCGGTTCATGCCAAGATGGTGCGGCGCGGCGGCGACCTGATCGTCACCGCCGAATCGGCGCAGCCCTTCGATGTCGATGGCCGCAGCGTCGAATCGACCACCATCGATATCACGCGCGGCGCCGAACTGCGTTTTGGCGGCCATATCATCGCGCTGGGCACCGAAGGTGATGCGATCACGCTGACGGTTCGCCGCGTCGAGGCGGTATCGGACAGCGCCGAGGACAAGGACGAGGCGGCGATCTATTCGCTGAAAGGGCTGCTGCCCGGCAAGCGGATGAGCGCCTGGGGCTTTGCCCTGCTGGTGCTGATCGCGTGCCTCGCCTGGCCGATTTATACCTGGTCGAGCTACAAGGACCTGGCTTACAAGGAAAAAATCTCGCGGCCCGACGGCTTCCATGCCGACACCATGTGGTCTTCGGGCAAGCTCAGCCTGGCGCACAAGACGCTCAAGGACGATTGCCAGTCGTGCCATGTCGATGCGTTCGTGTCCGTCCGCGACAATGCCTGCATGACCTGCCATCAGAAGGATGCCGGGCCCCACGCACCGATGGCGCGGCAGCTCGATGCGCGTGGCGACCCCACCGGTTTTGCCGCCTTTACCCGATTCGTTGCGGCCAGTTTCAACAAACCGGCAGGACGCTGTGTCGAATGTCACACCGAGCATGAGGGGGCCGGTGCTATGGAACCGACTCAGCAACGCTTCTGTGCGGAATGTCATGACGGGATGAACACGCGCTTGACTGACACCAAACTCGGAAATGCCGCCGATTTCGGCAAGGCCCATCCGCAGTTCCAGGCGGCGGTGCTGGTGCGTCCGCTGGTCGGCGACGATGCCAAGGCCCCGCGCAAGCGCATCTCGCTCGACCGCAAGCCCAAAGAGAATAACGGCCTCAAGTTCCCGCACGACATGCATCTGAGCAAGACCAACGGCGTCGCGCAGATGGGGCGGCGGCTCAGCGCCAAATACGGCTTTGGCGACGCGCTCGAGTGCAAGGATTGCCACGAGGCGGACAAGAACAATGTCGGCTTTGTCGCGGTCGACATGGAGAAGAGCTGTGCGATGTGCCACAGCCTCGCCTTCGACAAGATCGGCGATACCTATCGCACGCTGCGCCACGGCCAGCCCGAACAGGTCAAGGCGGACCTGCGCGCCTTCTACCGCTCGACCCCGCCTGCACGCCCGATCAACCTGGGCAGCCTGGCACGCCAGCGGCCGGGCGTCGTGAACTCGCGGCGGACGGCAGCGGACTATGCGCGCGCGGTGAATTTCCGCGGCGGCCGGGCCGATCAGGCGATCCGTCAGGTCTTCAGCCGCGGCGGCGCCTGCTATGACTGCCATGTCGTCGTGCCGCCCTCGGGATCGGGCGGGCTCGATTTCCGCATCGCTCCGGTCGCGCAGACCAGCCGTTACATGCAGAAGGGCTGGTTCACGCATGATGCGCACGACAAGGAAGAGTGCACCAGCTGCCACATTGCCGAAAAGTCGAGCGACGCATCCGACCTGTTACTGCCCGGAATCAAGGATTGCCGGACCTGTCATGTCGGAGAGACTGGCGCTTCGCTGATCAAGGTGAAGAAACCGGTCGAATCGACCTGTGCAATGTGTCACGATTACCATGCCGACAAGGGGGCGCCATGGCTGCTTCGCGAGCAAGACAAGAAGAAGAAGCGGCCAGAGATTACGGCCTCCATGGCGCATCCAGGCGGGACAGCGGCGCGACTGCGACGATAGGCGCCTCTCCCATCGCAACAAACAACAAGGGACCGGGTCGCAGAATGCTGATAGCTCAGATCACCGATATCCATCTGGGCTTCGATCCGGATAACCCCGCCGAATTCAATCGCAAGCGGTTGGACCAGATCATCGCGATGCTGCGCGATCTGGACCCTGTGCCCGATCTGCTGCTCGCCACCGGCGATCTGATCGACCGGGGGGATGAGGACAGTTATCGGCGGCTCCGCAATGCGCTCTCGGTCTGTCCGTTTCCGGTCTATATGTGCATGGGCAATCACGACCAGCGCGACACCTTCGCCGCGCAATTCCCCGATGTGCCGATGGCCGACGGCTTCGTGCAGTACGAGGTCGATGCAGGGCCGATCCGGTTGCTCGTGCTCGATACGCTCGAACAGGGGCGGCATGGCGGGGCGTTCTGCGAGGTTCGCGCCGAATGGCTGCGCGCGCGGCTCGCCGAACAGACCGATCGCCCGACGCTGATCGTCCAGCATCACCCGCCGATCGAGGTGGGCATCGAATGGATGAACACGCATCCCGAGGAGCCCTGGGTGGAGCGGCTGCGCGGTTGCCTGGCCAACCGGCCCAATGTCATCGGCATGGTCTGCGGCCATGTCCATCGCGCGATCGTCAGCCAGTGGAACGGCTTTCCGGTCGCGATCTGCCCGTCGAGCGCGCCGCAGGTGGCGCTCGAACTCGCGCCGATCGATCCCGACCGGCCCGACGGCCGCAACATGATCATCGCCGACCCGCCCGCCTTTGCGCTGCACTGGTGGAACGGCCGCGAGCTGATCACGCATTACGAAACCGCCGACGAGCATGTGATGCTGGCGCGTTTTGACGAGAAGATGCAGCCGCTGGTGCGCAGCCTGCTGGCCGAGCGGCCTGCCTGACCGGCTGACCGCGCGGCGGCACTGGCCTTTTCCTCGATGACATGCGAACACGCCCCCAGGGCGGGGGAGCGTGACCGCGCAGCCCAGGGCGCGCGGACGGATGCGAAGGACAAGGCATGATGAAGACGGTTTTGCTGATGGCAGCATCGGCACTCGCAATGGGCGCGGCGGCCCCGGCATGGGCACAGGTGGCAACGCCCGTGTCGACCGAGGCGCAGGCCAGGCTGATCCATCAACCCTGGACCGGTCCCTATGAGGGGGTTCCGCCCTGGGACCGGGTGAGCACCGAATCCTTCCCGCTGGCGATCCAGACGGCGATGGACAAGCTCAAGGCCGAATTCGAAGCGGTGGCGACCAACCCGGCCGCGCCCGATTTCCAGAACACCAATCTCGCGCTCGAGATGGCGGGCGACGACATGGACCGCGTGTTCGCGATGTGGGGCGTCTATACCAGCAATCTCGCCGACAAGCGGGTGCGCGCGCTGCAGGCCGAATGGGCGCCGAAGATCAGCAAGTTCTACAACGAGCTGACGCTCGATCCGCGCATCCTCAAGCGGATCAAGTCGGTCTATGACCGCCGCGACTCGCTCGGCCTTGATGCGCAGCAGAAGCGGCTGGTCGAGCGCGATTATGACGCGCTGGTGCGCGGCGGGGCGCTGCTCGACGATGCCGCCAAGGCGCAGCTGATCGCGGTCAACGGCCAGCTCGCGGGGCTCTATTCGACCTTCAACGAAAAGCTGCAGGCCGACGAGGAAAAGTACATCACCGTCACCGACCAGGCCGAGCTGGCGGGATTGTCGGACAGCTTCATCGCCTCGCTCAAGGCCGCTGCCGACGAGCGCAAGGTGGCCGGCTGGGTGCTGGTCAACACCCGCTCGGTGATGCAGCCGGTGCTCGAAAACGCGACCAACCGCGCGCTGCGCGAGAAGGTCTGGCGGTCCTATGTCATGCGCGGCGACAATGGCGATGCCAATGACACCAATGCCACGATCGCGGAAATCCTGAAGCTGCGCCAGCAGCGCGCGCAATTGCTCGGGTTCAAGACGCACGCGCATCTGCGCATGGACGATACCATGGCGAAGGATCCCGAGCGCGCGATGGACCTGATGATGAAGGTCTGGCCCGCCGCCGTCGCCCGCGTGAAGCAGGAAGTCGCCGACATGCAGGCGGTGGCCGATGCCGAGGGCGCGGGGCTGAAGATCGAGCCCTGGGACTATCGCTTCTATGCCGAGAAGGTGCGCAAGGCGAAATACGATCTCGATCAGAACGAGATCAAACCCTATTTCCAGCTGAACAAGATGATTGCGGGCATGTTCGATGCCGCGGGCAAGCTCTATGATCTGGAGTTCAAGGAGAATACCGGCGAGGTTCCGGTCTTCCATCCCGACGTCACCACCTATGTCGTCACCAACAAGCGGACGGGCGAGAATGTCGGGCTGTTCTACATGGATGCCTATGCCCGCACCGGCAAGCGCTCGGGCGCCTGGGCGACCACCTATCGCGCGCAGCAGCGGCTCGGTGGCGATCGCAACGTGCTGTCGGCGAACAACAACAATTTCGTCAAGCCCGCGCCGGGTGAGGTCGCGCTGATCAGCCTCGACGATGCCTCGACCCTGTTCCACGAGTTCGGCCATGCGCTGCACGCGCTGCTCACCGATGTCGAATATCCGGGGCTGCGCGGCACGCCGCGCGATTTCGTCGAATATCCCAGCCAGGTGAACGAGAACTGGCTGCTGACGCCCTATATCCTCAAGACCTACGCGACCCACTACAAGACGGGCGAGCCGATCCCCGAGGCGCTGGTGCAGAAGATCAATGCGAGCGAGACCTTCAACCAGGGCTTCTCGACGGTCGAGTATCTGTCGTCGGCGATCGTCGACATGAAGCTGCATTACCGAACCGATCCGGTCGCCGATCCGCGCGCGTTCGAAAAGGCGACGCTGGCCGAACTCGGCATGCCGAGCGAGCTGGTGATGCGCCATCGGCTGCCGCAATTCGGGCACCTGTTCTCGTCCGACAGCTATTCGGCCGGCTATTACAGCTATTTGTGGTCGGAAACGATGGACGCCGACACCTGGGCCGCGTTCGAGGAATCGGGCGATGTCTGGAACCGCGAGATTGCCGACCGGTTCCGCAAGACGCTGCTGTCCACGGGCAACGAGACCGAGCGGGTCGAGGCCTATCGGGCATTCCGCGGCCGCGATCCGGACGTCAATGCGCTGCTCAAGCGGCGCGGCTTCCCGGTGACCGGCGCGGGTGCTGCGGCGGCTGACCGCGACTGAGCGGCAGGTGAGGGGGCGAGGCGCATCGGTGCGGCTTCGCTCCCTCCCACCTTGCCGCATGCTGGCCCCATGGCTATCTAGCGGCGATGACCATTGCACCGACCACGCTCGACCTGATTGGCAACACTCCGCTGGTGCGGCTCCAAGGCCCGAGCGAGGCGGCGGGCTGCGACATCTACGGCAAGTGCGAATATGCCAATCCCGGCGCTTCGGTGAAGGACCGCGCGGCGCTCTATATCGTACGCGATGCCGAGGAGCGCGGGACCTTGCAGCCCGGCGGCACGATCGTCGAGGGCACGGCGGGCAATACCGGCATCGGCATCGCGCTGGTCGCCAATGCCAGGGGCTACAAGACGATCATCGTCATGCCCGAGACCCAGTCCAAGGAGAAGATGGACACGCTGCGCGCGCTGGGGGCGGAGCTCGTGCTCGTCCCGGCGGCGCCCTATGCCAATCCCGGCCATTTCGTGCACACCTCGCGCCGCCTGGCGGAAGAGACGCCCGGCGCGGTCTGGGCGCAGCAGTTCGACAATATCGCCAATCGCCGCGCGCATATCGAAGGCACGGCAGAGGAAATCTGGGCGCAGATGGAAGGCCGGATCGACGGCTTTACCTGCGCCGCGGGCACCGGCGGGACGATCGCGGGCGTCGGCATGGGGCTCAAGGCGCACGACCCCAATGTCACGATCGCGCTCACCGATCCGCACGGCGCGGCGCTGTTCAACTATTATGCCAATGGCGAGCTCAAGGCCGAAGGCTCGTCGGTCGCGGAAGGGATCGGCCAGGGGCGGATCACCGGCAATCTCGAGGATGCGCCGATCGACACGCAGTTCCGCATCTCGGACGAGGTCGGCCTCTACTGGGTGCAGCGGCTGCTCAAGGAAGAGGGGCTGTGCCTCGGCCTGTCCTCGGGCATCAATGTCGCAGGCGCGGTCGAACTGGGCCGGACGCTCGGCCCCGGATCGCGCGTGGTCACCATCCTGTGCGACACGGGGTTCCGCTATCTGTCGACGCTGTACAATCCCGAATGGCTGCGCGCGAAGGGATTGCCCGTCTTCCCCTGGCTGGCCGATTGACCTATATTGCCGCGCATGGTCGCTGAAAAAGCCCGTAATGTCGGGGGCAATCCCCTGATGCACCGATTGCAGATCGGCATCGGCGGCATCTTCGCCGTGCTGGTGATGGTCGCGCTCGCCGACATGCTGTTGCAGCGCGCGGCGAGCGAAGCGCCTGCCGAAAGCGCAAGCGTCACCGAGCCGGGCGTCGCGACGACCACCGCGCCACCCGTCGTGCAGGCCCCGGCCGCCAGCGAGCCGCTGGTCGATCTGGGCGTGGTGCCCGATCTTCCGGCCGAAGGCACGCAGCACAGCGCGGGCGGCCAGACGCCGGTGGTCGGCGAACTGCAGAACGCCCCGCAATCGGGTTCGCCCAGCCAGCCCCAACAGTGATGCGCGCTGGCCTTGCGCTGGTCGCCGCAAGCCTCGCGGCGGCGGCGTGCGCTCCGGCTGCGTCCGAACAGCCGGAACAGGGCGCGGCTGTTGCAGCGATCCTTCCCGATATGCCGCGCCAGAAGGTTGTGCTGATGAGCAGCCTGCCGCTGGTCTATGGTGCAGGCGTCGATATGGCGGGCGTCATCGCGGGCCAGGCCGAACCGCACCCGCTCCACGAGGCGCTGGCCGCAGCGCATGATCTGAGACTGCCCGATGCGCTCGATGCCGCCGCGCTCAAGGGCGTGCGGCTCGTCATCCTCGTCCAGCCGCGCGCGTTCGCGCCCGCAGAACTGGTCGCGCTTGACGATCATGTCCGCTCGGGCGGCAGGCTGCTGCTGTTTGCCGATCCGCAGCTCGACTGGCCCCATGGCATCGGACTCGCCGATCCGCGCGGCCCGCTGCGCTCGTCGCTGATATCGCCGCTGCTCGCCCATTGGGGACTGGAACTGCAGAACCCCGGAATCGAATCGGTCCGGCTGGGTAAATCGGGCGTGTTACTGGTTCATCCCGGGCAATTTGGGGTTTTGCAGGGGAAATCTGGGGACGGCCTTTGCCGGATTGATTCCGCTGCGGCGGTCGCCCGCTGCCGGGTCGGCCAGGGGCGCGCGGTGATCGTCGCCGATGCCGATCTGCTCGATCCCGAAATCCTCGCAAACCCGGCGCAATCCGGCCCCGCCAACCGGCGCTTCGTCCGCGATCTTCTGCGCGAATTGACGCAGGAGGAGAGCGGATGATGGCTGGCTCAAGGGGGTTATCGGTTCACCCCAAATATGGAACATTGCCCCCAATGTTACCGCTCTAAACCCAAAAAACCCCTTTCATCCCCAGCTATCCCTTGTTATGAACTCCTTACTCGGGGTTCAACCATCTTTGATTCCTTGCCGACCTGCGGCGCCTGCGCGGCGTGGGGGCCTCAGGACTTTGCCCGCCATGCGGCGGGAGCGGTCGATTGCAGGTTGGGCAGGATGAGGCGAGCACCCCCGGGCAAAGGGATACGCAAGGGCGCGGACATAAGGGGTGAATCGACCAAGTGGCGGAAATCAGTGCCTTTCTTGGTTCTGCATTGACCACCATCGACCCCAAGGGGCGGATGGCCATCCCGGCTGCCTTCCGCAATCCCATCATCGCCAATTCCGACGGCGAAAGCGCGGTCGTCTTCTCGTTCAATGCGCAGGGCCAGTGCCTGCAGGGCTATGGCACCGAGCGACTCAAGGCGCTGATCGAGCAGATGCGCCGCCGCGAGCAGATCGCCAACGAAACCGGCGAGGAATTCCGCACCGAACTGTTCGGCGGACCGCGGTTCAACAGCACCGCGACGATCAGCTTCGATGGCAGCGGCCGCCTGATCCTGCCCAAGATGCTGGTCGCGATGGCCAGGATCGAAAAGCACGTGTTCTTCAGCGGCAACGGCACCGATTTCAGCGTCTGGGGCTACGAGCACCTGATGTCGCTCGACGACCCGCGCCTCGCCTCGCAGCAATTCAATGCGCGCTTCCTGATGGAAGAGCTGGGGGGCAAGCGCTGATGGCCGCTGCTCAAACCCCCGCGCTGGCCCCGTCCGCTCCGCACATCCCGGTGCTGCTCGACGAGGTTCTCGAAGGCCTGGCGATCGCGCCGGGCGAAGTGCATGTCGATGCGACCTTCGGCGCGGGCGGATACAGCCGCGCGATGCTCGCCGCCGGCGCGAGCGTGCACGGCTTCGACCGCGACCCCGATGCGGCGGCCACCGGCGCGGAACTGGCAGCGCAGAGCGAAGGGCGCTTCGTCTTCCATGCCGGGCGTTTCTCGCAGCTGGCGCAGATGCTGCGCGCGGCGGGCGTCGTCCAGGTCGATGGCATCGTCTTCGATATCGGCGTCTCGTCGATGCAGCTCGACCAGGCCGAGCGCGGCTTCTCGTTCCAGTACGACGGCCCGCTCGACATGCGCATGGGCCAGGATGGCCTGAGCGCCGCCGATTTCGTCAACACCGCCGACGAAGGCGATATTGCCGACATTCTCTACTTGTATGGCGAGGAGCGCCAGTCGCGCCGGATCGCCCGCGCCATCGTTGCCGCCCGTCCGTTGCAGAGGACGCTCGAGCTGGCGACGGTGGTGCGCAAGGCTCTGGGCTATCGGCCCGGCGCGCCCAAGGACCCCGCGACGCGCACCTTCCAGGCGATCCGCATCCATGTGAACGGAGAGCTGGACGAGCTGCGCGAAGGGCTGGTCGCGGCCGAGGCGATGCTCGCACCCGGCGGTCGCCTTGCCGTCGTCAGCTTCCACAGCCTGGAAGACCGCATCGTCAAGCGCTTCCTCAAGGCACGCAGCGGCAGCGAGGGCGCAGGCTCGCGCCATCTTCCCGACCATCCCGGCCAGCGCCGGGCGCCCAGTTTCGAAAAACCCGCCAGACCGACCCGGGCGGGCGAGGCCGAATGCGCGCGTAACCCCCGCGCGCGTTCGGCCACCTTGCGGGTCGCGGTCCGTAGCGATGCCCCGGCCTGGGGCACGCATGATGATGCGGAAAGGCAGGCAGCATGATCCTTGCCGTCAAGCGCCTCAAGACCATCGGCTGGATCGCGCTGATCTTCATCGTCGCGATCGCGCTCTATCCGCTGTCGCTCAGCGTCGCGACGCTGCGCAGCGACCTCACGCGCACCGAGCGCGACATCCTGCGCACCCGCGCCGAGATCCGCTATCTCGAAACCGAATTCGCCACCCGCGCCAGCCTCGCCCAGCTCGCGATGTGGAACGACCTGGAATATGGCTATGAGGCCCCCAGCGCCGCGCAATATCTCGATGGCGAGCGCGAGCTCGCCAATCTGGGCGAGATCGACAAGCCGCTCGACCAGCCGGTGCGCGTCGCCGCGATGACGATCAAGCCGCAGGCCGAGCCCCAGGCGATCAAGCCGTCCGAACTGGCCGCCAACACCATCAAGACGCCCGAGCCGCTCTCGGTCTCGGCCAGCGTCGCGATCATCAGCCCCGCTCGCGCCGCGACATCGGCCACTGCGCCGAAAGCGGCCAAGGCGGGCGAGGAGAAAGGCGCCGGCCGCCGCCTGCTCGATGACCGGCTGCTCGACCGCATCAACAAACAGGCCGATGCCGAACTGAAGAAAACGGGGGGTCAATGACCGCGCTTGCATCCGGAAGTCACAGGGTCCGTCTGGCCAGCAAGCGCCAGCATCTCACGCTCACCGCCCAGGTCCGTCTGGTGGCGGTGCTCGCGCTTTTCGGGCTGGGCGCTGGCGCGATCCTGCTTCGGCTCACCTTTATCGGCGTGTTCGGCGAGCAGGCCCAGGCCGCGACGCGCGGCGCGCTGGTCGATCCGGGCCGGGGCGATATCGTCGACCGCAATGGCGTGCCGCTGGCGCGCACGATCGACGGCTATGCCATCCGCGTGGTGCCGTCCAAGCTGATCGGCGACCGCAAGGTGCTGGCCGCCAAGCTGGCCGAAATCTTCCCCGACACGTCCGAGGAGCGCTTTCTCAAGCTGCTCAGCCGGACCAAGCCCACCTATCTGCGCCATCGCGCGATCCCCGAAGAGGTCAACCGCGTCCACGCGCTGGGTGAGGTCGGCATCGAATTCCCGCGCGAGAAGGAGCGCTTCTATCCGCAGCTGCAGCTCGCGGCGCACGTGCTCGGCTATGTCCATCCCGATGGCCATGGCGTGTCGGGCATGGAGCGCGCGATGGACGCCGAGCTGATCGATCCGAAGAAGCGGCTCACCCCGTCGGCGCTGTCGATCGACATCCGCGTCCAGGCGGCGCTGGAGGACGAGCTCGGCAAGGGCATGAAGGCCTATGATGCCAAGGCCGCCGCCGGGATCGTGCTCGATGTCGAGACGGGCGAGGTGATGGCGATGACCTCGCTGCCCAGCTTCAACCCCAACCAGTTCAACGCCAACAGCGTCGCGTTCGAGGCGAACCAGGTCACCTATCGCTTCTTCGAGCTGGGTTCGACGTTCAAGCCGCTGACCGTCGCCGCCGCGATCGACGCGGGCACCGTGACCAACCTGTCGCGCCGCTACGATGCCAGCCGCCCGCTCAAGGTCGCCGGTTTCCAGATCCGCGATTCGCACTCGTCGGGTCGCTGGCTCAACGTGCCCGAGACGCTGGTGCACAGCTCGAACATCGTCACCGCGCAGATTGCCGACGAGCTGGGACCCGAGCGGTTGCAGGCGGTGATGCGCAAGCTGCATTTCGATCGCCAGGCCGATATCAACCTGCGCGAGCGCGCCAAGCCGCTCTGGCCGTCGCAATGGGGACGGCTGACCAACATGACCGTCAGCTATGGCCATGGCATCGCGGTGACGCCGCTGCATCTCGCCTCGGCCTATGCGGCGATGGTCAATGGCGGGCTCTACCGCCCGGCGACGCTGCTCAAGCTCAATCCGGCCGACGTGCCGCGCGGCGAGCGCGTGTTCAAGGCCTCGACCAGCGCGCGGATGAACCAGCTGCTGCGCATGATCGTGCGCGATGGCACCGGTCGCAAGGCCGAGGCGTCCGGTTTCCGTGTCGGCGGCAAGACCGGCTCGGCCGAAAAGCCGGGTGCAGGCGGATACCGGCGCAGCTCGGTGGTCGCCACCTTTGCCGCTGCTTTCCCGATGGACAAGCCGCGCTATGTCGTGATCGTGATGATCGACGAACCCTCGGGCAACTCGGCCTCGTCCTTCCAGCGTACCGCGGGCTGGACCGCCGCTCCGGTGGTCGCCAAGCTGGTCCCGCGCATCGGGCCGATGCTCGGCGTCATTCCCGATGACCGGCGCGATGTCGACGTGTCGGAGCTGATGCCGCTGCTGTGGAAGGCTCCGGGCAAGAAATCCGACGATCCGGTATAGGCAATTATACACAGGCGCCGCGATGCAGGGGGTTGCATCTGATGCGGCGAAACATAGAGGAGGCGGGGATTTTCAGGGTCGGCAAAAGGGACGTGCAATGAAATTGGGTGAACTGGCTTCGGGCCTGTCCGGCGACGATGCTGCGCGGACGGTAACCGGATTTGCCATCGATCACCGCAAGGTTGCGCCCGGCACCGTCTTCGGAGCCTTTGCCGGTGCCCGCTTCAACGGCGAGGATTTCATCGCCGATGCCATCGCCGCAGGCGCCATCGCCATCGTCGCTGCGCCCGAGGCCAAGGTCGAGGGCGCGGTGCATATCGCCGATGCCAACCCGCGCCGCGCCTTTGCGCAGATTGCCGCGCGCTTCTTCACTCCTGTTCCCGCGCATGTCGCGGCGGTCACCGGCACCAACGGCAAGACCTCGACCGCCGAGATGACTCGCCAGCTCTGGCGCATGGCGGGGCACAATGCCGCCTCGATCGGCACGCTGGGCGTCACCACCTCGGTCGATCAGGCGTCGACCGGGCTCACCACGCCCGACATCGTGACCTTCCTGGGCAACATGTCCGGCCTGGCGCGCGAGGGCGTGACGCATGCGATCTTCGAGGCATCGAGCCACGGCCTGTCGCAGTTCCGCACCGAGGGGTTGCCGGTGCAGGTCGGGGCGTTCACCAATCTCAGCCGCGACCATCTCGACTATCACGGCACGATGGAGGCCTATTTCGAGGCCAAGATGCGGCTGGTCGACGAGGTCGTTGCCCATGATGGCCATTTCGTCGTCGGGGCCGATGACGAATGGTCGGCCCGGGTGATCGATCGCGTCAAGGCGCGCGGGCTCAACCTGATGACGGTGGGCGAGGGGGGCGAGGCGATCCGGCTGATCAGTCGCACGCCGACCCAGCTCGGCCAGCAGCTCGTGCTCGAGCATGGGGGCAAGCAGGTAAAGGTCAATCTCCCGCTGATCGGTGCCTATCAGGCCGCCAATGCGCTGGTGTCCGCAGGGATCGTCATCGCGGCGGGCGGGGCCCCGGCGCAGGTGTTCGACCATATGGCGCGGCTGCAGCCGGTGCGCGGACGGCTCGAGCGCGCGGTCATCACCCGCGAGGGCGCGCCGGTTTATGTCGATTATGCGCACACGCCCGACGGGCTGGTCGCCGCGATTTCCGCGCTGCGCCCGCATGTCTCGGGCAGGCTGATCACGCTATTCGGCGCGGGCGGCGACCGCGATACCGGCAAGCGCCCCGAAATGGGCAAGGCGGCGGCCGACCTGTCCGATGTCGTGATCGTCACCGACGATAATCCGCGCTCCGAAGACCCGGCGAGCATCCGCGCCGCGATCATGGCCGCCGCGCCCGGTGCGACCGAGATCGGCGGGCGGCGCGAGGCGATCGCCGCTGCCATCGCCATGGCGGGCAAGGACGATATCGTGCTGCTCGCAGGCAAGGGCCACGAACAGGGCCAGATCGTCGGCGACCGCGTCCTGCCGTTCGACGACGTCCAGGTCGCGCGGGAGTGCGCGGCGTGAGCGTCGCCACCGCCATGCCCAACCCCTCTCCCTTGACGGGAGAGGGCTGCGCAGACTTGGCAGCTCTGCTGCCTAGTCGAAGCTGGGTGAGGGTGGGGGCGAGATCGCGCCAGACTTGCCACGAGGCCGCTGCCCCCTCTCCAAGACTTGCCAGGCAGCAAGCTGCCAGGCCAAGTCTGTCCTCTCCCGCAAGGGGAGAGGAGAAATGAGCCTCTGGACCGCATCCGAGCTTGCGGAAGCCACCGGCGGCACCGCCTCGGCGGAGTTCGCCGTCACCGGCGTCGCGTTCGACTCGCGCGAGATCCAGCCCGGCGACCTGTTCATCGCCATGCGCGGCGAGGCGACCGACGGGCATCTGTTTATCGACCGCGCGATGGCGGCAGGCGCGGCAGGCGTGATCTGCGAGCAGCCGATCGATCACCCGCACGTGCTGGTCGCTGACAGCGCCGCCGCGCTCACCGCGCTCGGCCATGCCGCGCGTGCGCGGACCAGCGCGACGATTTTCGGCGTCACCGGTTCGGCGGGCAAGACCAGCACCAAGGAGGCGCTGTTCCACGCACTCGACCGGATGGTGCCGGGCGCGGTGCACCGTTCGGTCAAGAGCTACAACAACCATGTCGGCGTGCCCTTGAGCCTGGCCCGCATGCCGCGCGACGCCAGGTTCGGCGTGTTCGAGATGGGCATGAACCATGCGGGCGAGCTTGCCGAACTGACCCGCATCGTCCGCCCGCATATCGCGATGATCACCACGATCGCGCCTGCGCATATCGGCAATTTCAGCAATGGCGAGGAAGGCATTGCCGATGCCAAGGCGGAGATCTTCCAGGGTCTCGAGCCCGGCGGCACCGCGATCGTGCCGCACAACAACCGCCATTATCCGCGCCTCTATGCCGCCGCACAGACATGCGCGCACACTATCCGCCGCTTCGGCAGCCAGCCAGACAGCGAAACCCGGCTGATCGATGCTATCCGCGCGCCCGAGGGCGGATCGCTGATCACCGCCGAGATCGGCGAGGCGCGGCTGTGCTTTCGCGTCTCGGCGCCCGGCGAGCATTGGGTGATGAACGCGCTCGTGGTGATGACCGCAGTCGATGCCGCGGGCGGTGACCTTGCGGTGGCGGGACTTGCGCTGGCCGATCTTCCCGGCATGTCGGGCCGCGGCGAGCGCGTGCAGGTCGCGACGGGCGATGGCGGCAGCGCGCTGCTGATCGACGAAGCCTATAATGCCAACCCCGCCTCGATGGCAGCGACGCTGGCGCTGCTGGGCCAGGAACAGGCCAGGCGCCGCATCGCCGTACTCGGTGCGATGAAGGAGCTCGGCGAGACCTCGGACGGCTATCATGCGGGCCTCGCTGCGCCGGTGATGGCGGCAAAGGTCGATCATGTCATTCTGGTCGGCGATGAAATGGCACCCTTGGCCGATGCGCTCGCCAATTCGCTTGAGTGGCAGGGCACAATCGCGCATGTGCCCGCCGCCGACGCGGCGCTGCCTGCGCTGCTGGCCATTTTGGGCGATGGCGATGCTCTGCTCGTCAAGGGGTCCAATTCCGTGGGATTGTCCGCACTGGTGCGCGCGCTGGCAACATCGCCAGCTGCATCCGCCGTGGCGCGGGAGGGGGTTTGATGCTGTATCTGCTGGCGCAATATCTGGACTTTGAAGGGCCGCTGAACCTCATCCGCTATCTGAGCTTCCGCTCGGGCGCGGCGATCGTCACCGCGCTGCTCATCGGGCTGGTCATCGGCCCCCGGTTCATCCTGATGCTGCGCATGCGCCAGGGCAAGGGCCAGCCGATCCGCCTCGACGGCCCGCAGACGCATCTCGCCAAGCGCGGCACGCCGACCATGGGCGGGCTGATGATCCTCATCTCGCTCACCATTTCGGTGCTGCTGTGGATGGATCTGACCAACGTCTTCGTCTGGGCGTGCCTGTGCGTCACGCTCGGCTTCGGGCTGATCGGGTTCCTCGACGATTTCGACAAGGTGCGCAAGGCGAGCCACAAGGGCGTGTCGGGCAAGGTACGGCTGATGGGCGAATTCCTGATCGCCGGCGTCGCCAGCTGGGTGATCCTGGGCGAGACCGGTACGTTGCTCTACGTGCCGTTCATCAATTATCCGCCGTTCGACCTGGGGCTGTTCTACATTCCGTTCGCCGCCTTCACTATCGTCGCCTTCGGCAATGCGGTGAACCTCACCGACGGACTCGATGGTCTCGCGACCTTTCCGGTGATCATCGCCAGCCTCACCTTCCTGCTGATCGTGTACATGGTCGGCAATGCCAAGTTCGCCGCCTATCTCGGCATTCCGCACGTTCCGGGTGCGGGGGACCTTGCGATCTATTGCGGCTGCATCATCGGTGCCTGCCTCGCCTTCCTCTGGTTCAACGCCCCGCCGGCGGCGGTATTCATGGGCGATACCGGTTCGCTCGCGCTGGGCGGCGCGCTCGGGGCCATCGCGGTGGCTGCGCACCATGAAATCGTTCTCGGCATTGTCGGCGGCCTGTTCGTGGTCGAGGCGATGTCGGTGATCATCCAGGTGTTTTTCTTCAAGCGCACCGGCAAGCGCGTGTTCCGCATGGCGCCGATCCACCACCATTTCGAGCAGCTGGGCTGGGCCGAATCGACCGTGGTCGTGCGCTTCTGGATCATTTCGCTGGTGCTCGCGCTGGCCGGTCTTGCGACGCTGAAGATCCGGTGATCACCTCCTCCGCCTTTGCCGCGAAACGCTATTGCATCCTGGGGCTGGCGCGCTCGGGCCTGGCGACGCTCGACGCGCTGATGGCTTCGGGCGCGGGGTGCACCGTGTGGGACAACCGCGACGAGGCGCGCGAGACGGCGGTGTCGAACCACCCGGAGGTGCGGATCGGCGACCCGATGGAGATCGACCTGGCCGGGTTCGACGGGCTGATCGTCTCGCCGGGCGTGCCGCTCAACCGTCACCCGGTTGCGGACCGCGCCCGCGCCGCCGGCGTTCCGATCATCGGCGATATCGAGCTGTTCGCGCTCGCCCGTGCAAGCCTGCCGCCGCACCGCGTGGTGGGCATTACCGGCACCAACGGCAAGTCGACCACCACCGCGCTGATCCACCATATCATCCGCGAGGCGGGCGTTCCGACGATCATGGGCGGCAATATCGGCCTGCCGATCCTGTCGCAGCCGCCGCTGCCGGAGGGCGGCATCTATGTGCTCGAATTGTCGAGCTATCAGATCGACCTGACCTTCAGCCTCGACTGCGATGTCGCGGTGCTGCTCAACATCACGCCCGATCATCTCGATCGCTATGAAGGTTTTGCCGACTATTGCGCCGCCAAGGCGCGGCTGTTCGCGATGCAGCACGATCCCGCGCATGTCGCGGTGATCGCCACCGATGACGCGCCAACCCGCACGATCGCCGCAACGCTGGCCGCCCCGGTCGAGGTGCACGCTGCCGATATCTCGGGCGACGACCAGCGCGCCTGGCCCGCATTGCAGGGTCCGCACAATGCGCAGAACGTCGCGGTCGCGCTGGCCACTGTCGATGCGCTCGGGCTCGATCAGACCCGCAGCCGTGCGTCGCTCGCCACCTATTCGAGCCTGCCGCACCGCATGGAGCGCACCGCCGAGCATCGCGGCGTGCTCTATGTCAACGACAGCAAGGCGACCAATCCGGCCTCGACCGCGCCCGCGCTCGGTGCCTATCCGCGCATCCACTGGATCGTCGGCGGGCTGCCCAAGGGCGACAGCCTCGACGAATGTGCGCCGCATTTCGACCATGTCGTGCACGCCTATACCATCGGCGAGGCGGGGCCGGTGTTCGCGGATCAGCTCGAAAAGGTGATGCCCGTGACACGCGCGGAATTGCTCGCCAATGCGGTGCGCAGCGCAATGGCCCATGCGAAGCCCGGCGAGGTGGTGCTGCTGTCGCCCGCCTGCGCCTCTTTCGACCAGTTCCGCGATTTCGAAGCGCGTGGCGATTGCTTCCGCAAGATCGTCGACGCGCTGATTGCCGAAGATGCGACCCAGCAGGAGGATGCCAAGCGATGAATGATCTGGCTGCCACCGCCCCCGCCGCCGGCCTTTCGGGCAAGCGCGCGTACAAGCTGCCGCGCAATCTCGGGCGCAGGCTGGGGCGCAGCGACCGGTCGCAGCTGGCGATCTGGTTCTGGGAACTCGATCGCGTGCTCCTGGCGATGATCATGATGCTGATCGCGATCGGCCTGATCGCGGTGCAGGCGGCCTCGCCCGCCACCGCGCGCCGGCTTTCGACCGCGACCGAGACGCTCAGCCCGCTCTACTTCTTCTACCGCCAGCTCGGCTGGGTGATCGTCAGCCTGGGCTTCATGTTCGTGGTCTCGATGCTGCCGAAGCGCGAGGCGCGGCGGCTGGCGATCATCATGGCCTGCATCTTCTTCGTGCTGCTCGCGCTGGTGCCGATCTTCGGCAATGCGGTGAACGGATCGAAGCGCTGGATCGGCTATGGCATCGGCATCCAGCCGTCGGAATTCCTCAAGCCCGCTTACGCGGTGACAATGGGCTGGATCATCTCGCTGCGCGTCAAGGACCCCAGCCTCCCGGTGCTCAAGCTTTCGGCGGCGATCACCGCGTGCATCGCGGTGCTGCTGATGCGCCAGCCCGACTTGGGCCAGACGATCATGTTCATCGGCATCTGGTTCACGCTGATGCTGCTCGCGGGCCTGCCGATGCAGGTGGTCGGCCTCGGCGTCGGTGCGGGCGCGGTCGGCATGACGCTCGCCTATTTCTTCTATCCGGTGGCGACGCAGCGCATCAACGGCTGGCTGTTCGGCGCGGGTGAATATGACCATGTGATGTTCGCGCACAAGACGCTCACCGGTGGTGGGCTGATCGGCACCGGTCCGGGTCTGGGCGTGCACAAGTTCAACCTGCCCGAGGCGCATACCGACTATATCTTCTCGGTGATCGGCGAGGAATTCGGGCTGCTCGCCTGCGCGGCGATCGCTCTGGTCTATTTCGCGATCATCGTGCGCATCTGCATGCGCCTGCTCGATGAGCGCGACCTGTTCACCATCCTGGCGGTGACGGGCCTGACCGCGCAGCTCGGCGGGCAGGC
Source organism: Blastomonas sp. CACIA14H2 (assembly GCA_000503195.1). Lineage (GTDB taxonomy): Bacteria > Pseudomonadota > Alphaproteobacteria > Sphingomonadales > Sphingomonadaceae > Blastomonas. The sequence continues at coordinate 3,857 of AYSC01000005.1, read as the reverse complement.
GTTCATCAACATCGCGGTGAACCTGCAGCTTTTCCCGTCCAAGGGCATGACGCTGCCCTTCATCAGCTATGGCGGTTCGTCCATGATCGCGCTCGGCATCGGCGCGGGCTTGCTGCTGTCGCTCACCCGGCGTAACCCGTTCGAGGACCGCAGCCTGCTCGGATCTGACTGGAAGAACTGATGACCATCTCGCGCCATTATGTGCTCGCCGCAGGCGGCACCGGCGGACACTTGATTCCGGCCTATGCGCTCGCGCGCGAGCTGCAGCAGCGCGGGCACCATATCGCGCTGGTGACCGACGAGCGCGGCGCGAAGATTCCGGGCATTTTCGAAGGTGACCAGGTGCATATCCTGCCGCCCGGACGCATCGCGGGCGGACCGATCGGTTGGCTCCGCGGCATCAGGGGCATCTGGGCGGGCCGCGCCATGGCGCTCAACCTGTTCGAGAATTTCCAGCCGAGTGCGGTGATCGGCTTCGGCGGCTATCCGGCGCTGCCGACGCTGCTCGCGGCGCAGAAGGCGCGCATCCCCACGATCATCCACGAACAGAATGCGGTGCTGGGCCGGGTCAACCGCTTCATGGCGGGCCGGGTCAACGCGATCGCCACCGCCTACAAGCAGGTCGACCGGCTGAACCCGAAGCTCAAGGAGCGCGTGCATCTGGTCGGCAATCCGGTGCGCGACGAGGTGCTGTCGCTGCGCGGCGAGAATTATCCGCCGCTGCTCGAGGATGGCGTGTTCCGCGTGCTCGTCACCGGCGGCAGCCAGGGCGCGCGGGTGCTGTCCGACGTGGTGCCCGATGGCCTGGCGATGCTGCCGGTCAACCTGCGCCGCCGGCTGCAGGTGGTGCAGCAGTGCCGCGAGGAGGATATCGAGGGCGTGCGCGCCAAATATGCCGAGCACGGCATTCCGGCAGAGCTCGCCACCTATATGAACGACCTGCCCGAGAAGCTCGGCTGGTCGCACCTGTTCATTGGCCGTGCGGGCGCATCGACCATTGCCGAGCTGACCGTGGCCGGACGCCCGGCGATCCTGGTGCCGCTGCCCATTGCTACCGACGACCACCAGACCGCCAACGCGCGCGAGATGGTCAAGGCCGGCGGCGCTCGGTCGATCCGGCAGGAGGCGTTCACGCCAAAGGAACTGGCCAAGCAGATCCAGAAAATGGCGCTCGACCCGCAGGCGCTCGAGAACGCGGCGCTCGCCGCGCACAAATGCGGTTACCCCAATGCGGTGCGCGATCTGGCCGATCTCGTCGAGAGCTTCGGCGCCGCGCCGCTGGCAGATATCATTCGCGTGGCCCCCGCCGCCAAGGGCCAGGCCCTGGGCGGCGAGGCTCTGGCCCGCGACGCTGAAGGACAGGAAGCATGAAGGGCGTCGGCATCGACATCGGAACCATCCATTTCATCGGCATTGGCGGCATCGGCATGTCGGGCATTGCCGAGGTGATGCACAATCTGGGCTACAAGGTGCAGGGTTCGGACATTGCGGAAAGCTATGTCGTCGAAGGCCTGCGCAAGCGCGGCATTCCGGTGATGATCGGCCACAAGGCCGAGAATCTCGGCGATGCCGCCGTGGTGGTCACCTCGACCGCGATCAAGCGCGGCAATCCGGAGGTCGATCTGGCGCTCGAGAACCGCGTCCCCGTCGTCCGCCGCGCCGAGATGCTGGCCGAGCTGATGCGCCTCAAGTCCACCGTCGCGGTGGCGGGCACGCACGGCAAGACCACCACCACCTCGATGATCGCCGCGATGCTCGATGCGGGCGGCATCGACCCCACCGTGATCAATGGCGGCATCATCAACAATTACGGATCGAACGCGCGTCTCGGCGCGAGCGAATGGATGGTGGTCGAGGCCGACGAGAGCGACGGCAGCTTCCTGAGGCTCGACGGCACCATCGCAGTCGTCACCAATATCGATCCCGAACATCTCGACCATTATGGCAGCTTCGACCGGGTCAAGGACGCGTTCGTCGAGTTCGTCCAGAACGTGCCGTTCTACGGCGCGGCGATCCTGTGCCTCGACCATCCCGAGGTCCAGGCGATCCTGCCGCGCGTCAAGGACCGGCGCGTGGTGACTTATGGCTTTTCCGCCCAGGCCGATGTGCGCGGCGACAATGTCGTCTCGATTCCCGGCGGCAACCGCTTCGACGTCACCGTGCGCGAGCGTGACGGCTCGACCCGGCAGATCATGGGCATCGAGCTGCCGATGCCGGGCCGCCACAATGTGCAGAATGCCATTGCCGCGATCGCGGTCGGGCTGCAGATGGGCATGGCGGATGCGGACATCGTCACCGGCTTTGCCAAGTTCGGCGGGGTCAAGCGCCGCTTCACCAAGGTGGGCGAGGTCGATGGCGTCACGATCATCGACGATTACGGCCATCACCCGGTGGAAATCCGCGCGGTGCTGGCAGCGGCGCGCGAGGGCGTGAAGAACCGCATCATCGCGGTGGTCCAGCCGCACCGCTATTCGCGGCTCGGTGACCTGATGGACGAGTTCCAGCAGGCGTTCAACGATGCCGATATCGTCTATGTCGCGCCGGTCTATGCCGCGGGCGAGGAGCCGGTCGAGGGCGTCAATGCCGAGGCGCTCGCCAGCGGCCTCAAGCAGCGCGGCCACCGCCAGGCGCGCACGATCACCGGGCCCGAAGAGCTCGCCGAGCTGCTGGCGGCCGATGCGCAGGACGGCGACATGGTCATCTGCCTCGGCGCGGGCGACATCACCAAATGGGCGGCAGGGCTTGCCGATGCCATCGCACAACGGAGGCTCGCCGCATGAACTCGCCCTTCGACTGGATGATCGACCTGCAGAAGCAGATGATCGAAACGCAGCGCCAGCAGATGCAGGCGGGGCAGAAGATGATCGATGCCTGGCAGAAGTCGGTCGACGGCGCGTCGGCACTGCGCGACGCGGCGGCGGCCCAGCAGAAGGCGGTCAAGGGCTGGCTTTCGATTTGGGGTGTGAGATGATCACACCTGTTACCCCTCCGTTTGTCCCGAGCGAAGTCGAGGGACGTAATCCCGATGGGTTGCGTCAGGTCCCTCGACTGCGCTCGGGACAAACGGGTGTGGGTGTGTCTGGCGACCATGCAATGGGGGAAGGTGTTCGGGGCAAGCTGACACCCAATGCCCCTCTCGCACCGCTCGTCTGGTTCAAAACGGGCGGCGCGGCGCAATGGCTGTTCGAGCCGAAGGATGCCGATGATCTGGTGCAGTTCCTGAGCGATCTCGACCCCTCGGTTCCCGTGATGGCGCTGGGACTGGGCTCCAATCTGATCGTGCGCGATGGGGGCGTTCCCGGCGTCGTGGTGCGGCTGGGCAAGGCCTTTGCCAGGGTCGAGCGGATCGATGACGTGACGCTCGCCTGCGGGGCAGGGGCCTCGGGCATTCTCGTCTCCTCGACTGCGCGCGACGCAGGCATCGGTGGCCTCGAATTCCTGCGCTCGATCCCCGGCACCGTCGGCGGGTTCGTGCGGATGAACGGCGGGGCCTATGGCCGCGAGGTCAAGGATATTCTCATCGATTGCGAGGTCGTGCTGCGCGATGGCACGCGCCGGACGCTGCCGCTGGCCGACCTGCATTACACCTATCGCCATTCCGAGCTGCCCGAAGGCGCGATTGTCATCGCCGCCACTTTTCGTGGCCACCCCGCCGAACCGCAGGCGATCCAGGCCGAGATGGACCGCATCGCCGCCTCGCGCGAGGCGAGCCAGCCGCTGCGCAGCAAGACCGGCGGGTCGACCTTCAAGAACCCCGATGGCCACAAGGCCTGGGCGCTGGTCGATGCGGCGGGCTGTCGCGGCCTGATGCTCGGCGGCGTGCAGGTCAGCGAGAAGCACACCAATTTCCTGATCAA
>AYSC01000004.1 GCA_000503195.1 Blastomonas sp. CACIA14H2 | reverse complement strand
AGTTCGGGAGATGGGCCCCCGCCTTCGCGGGGGAGCGGCGGGCTGGGAAGCTCGAGCTTGAGCGCCTTGGCCAATCCCATCGGCGTCGGAACCATGAACTGTGCCGGATGCACGAAGGCGAACAGCTCGAGCAGATCGAGCCCCGAAAGCTCGGGATATCCCAGCCGCTGCGCCACCAGCGGCGCGTTGAGCATGATCAGCGGCGTCTCGGCCGCGCGGGCAATCGCCTCGCCCTTGGCGATGCGCACCGCAGGCTCGCCGGGATGCGCGAACCAGATCGCGCTATGGCTTGCATGCAGGGCTGGAAAGTTTAGGGAAGCGATCATTATCAGCCCTATATGGCGACATCGGAACGAAAAGGAAACACGTGTGAGCGCGTATCGCGAAGCTGCAATGCGATCCAAGGCATGGCCGTTCGAGGAAGCGCGCAAGCTGCTGAAACGCTATCCGAACGGCAAGTCCGAGGGGCAGGGGCCGATGCTGTTCGAGACCGGCTATGGTCCGTCGGGCCTGCCGCATATCGGCACGTTCCAGGAGGTGTTCCGCACGACCCTGGTGCGCCGCGCGTACGAGACGCTGACCGACGGCGCGCCGACGCGGCTGGTGGCGTTCAGCGACGACATGGATGGCCTCCGCAAGGTGCCCGACAATGTGCCCAACCCCGAGATGCTGCGCCAGCATCTGGGCAAGCCGCTGACGCAGATCCCCGATCCGTTCGGCAAGTTCGAAAGCTTCGCGCACCACAACAACGCGATGCTGCGCGCGTTTCTCGACCAGTTCGGCTTCGACTACGAGTTCGTCTCCTCGACCGAGCGCTATCGCAGCGGCGCGTTCGACGACGCGCTGCGCGGGGTGCTGCGCAACTATCAGGCGATCCTCGACATCATGCTGCCGACGCTGCGTGCCGAGCGCGCCGCGACCTATTCGCCGATCATGCCGATCAGCGCCAGGTCGGGCGTGGTGCTGCAGGTGCCGGTCGAGGTCGTCGATGCCGAGGCCGGGATCGTGCGCTTCGTCGACGAAGGCGAGACGATCGAGCAATCGGTGCTGTCGGGGGCTGCGAAGCTGCAGTGGAAGGTCGACTGGGCGATGCGCTGGGTGGCGCTGGGCGTCGACTATGAAATGTACGGCAAGGACCTGACCGATAGCGGCGTGCAATCGGGCAAGATCGCGCGCGTGCTCGGCGGCCAGAAGCCCGAGGGCATGATCTACGAGATGTTCCTCGACGAGAAGGGCGAGAAGATCTCCAAGTCCAAGGGCAACGGCCTGTCGATCGAGGAGTGGCTGCGCTACGGCAGCGAGAACAGCCTGGCCTTCTACATCTTCCGCGAACCCAAGGCGGCCAAGCAGCTGCACCTGGGCGTGATCCCGCGCGCGGTGGACGAATATTTCCAGTTCCGCGACAACTGGCACGGCCAGGATGCCGACAAGCGGCTGGGCAACCCTGCGCACCATATCCATGCGGGCGACGTGCCTGCGGGCAGCCCGCCGGTGAGCTTCGGCCTGCTGCTCAATGTCGTGAGCCTGCCGGGCATGGACGACAAGGATCTGGTCTGGGGCTTCGTGCAGAAATATGCGCCGGGCGTCTCGCCCGCAACGCATCCCGAGCTCGACGGGCTGATCGAGAATGCGGTGAACTATGGCCGCGATTTTGTCGCGCCGACGCTCAAGCGGCGTTGGCCCGAGGGGACCGAGATCGACGCGCTGACCCGGCTGGACAACGAGCTGGCCGAACTGCCGGAGAACGCATCGGCCGAGGACATCCAGAACATCGTCTATGCCATCGGCAAGGACGAGGCCTATGGCTTCGGCAACCTGCGCGACTGGTTCAAGGCGCTCTACGAAACGCTGCTGGGCAGCGAGCAGGGCCCGCGCATGGGCAGCTTCATCGCGCTGTACGGCATCGCCAATACCCGCAAGCTGATCGCCGAAGCGCTGGGGCGGACGGGAGAGACGGTTTGACACGGGCTTTCGTCCGGTGACCGTCATCGCCGCGCGTCTCTATCGCGATGGGGAGCGGGTGCGTGATATCGACCTGACCCAGCCGCTGCCCGCGCTCGACGATCCGGCCGACCTGCTGTGGATCGGCTTGCACGAGCCGACCGAGGCCGAGCTGATGCCGATCCAGTCGCAGCTCGGCCTGCACCCGCTGGCGGTGGAAGACGCGCTCGACCGGAGGCACCTGCCCAAGATCGAGCAATATGGCGAGCATCTGTTCGCGGTCGCGCGCACTGTGCATCTCGACGAGAGCGAGAGCAACACCGCGATCACCTATGGCAATACCGCGATCTTCATGGGCCGTCAGTTCATCGTCACCGTGCGGCACGGATCGTTGCGCGACCATGGTCCGATCCGCCACAAGCTGGAGGCGACGCCCCGGCTGCTGAAGCGCGGCGCGGATTTCGTGCTGCACGCGATCCTCGATTTCATCGTCGACGGTTATCTCGACGTCATCGACGCGCTGGAGGACAAGGTGCTGGGCATCGAGGACCGCGCGCTCGATGCCTTTCTCGACCGCGACGAGACCGCGCAGCTCTTCTCGCTGCGCCGCGACCTGTTCCGGCTGCAGCGCGTGCTGAGCCCGATGCAGGATGTCGCCAATCGCTGCATGCATCTCGAGCTGCCGCAGATCGATGCCGATATCCATCCCTATTTCCGCGACCTGCACGACCATGTCCGCCGTGCCGATTATCGCGTCGCGGGGCTGCGCGACACGCTGACCTCGGTGATCGAGACCAGTGGCCTGCTCGAACAGCAGCGCCAGGGCGTGATCACCCGCCAGCTTGCCGCCTGGGCTGCGATCCTGGCCGTGCCGACCGCGATTGCGGGGATTTACGGGATGAATTTCAAGTACATGCCCGAGCTCGAATGGCGGCACGGCTATTTTCTGGTCGTAGGGGCGATGGTGACGATCTGTATCGGCCTCTATATCCGCTTCAAATGGGCGAAATGGCTCTAGGGAACGGCATCCAGGGGCATCCGTAGGGGAGGTGAAACCCCAAAGGAGAACCCCCATGAGCCTTCCCGATCTTTCCGGTCGCAATATCTGCATCCTCGCCACCCATGGTTTCGAGGAATCCGAACTCCTCCAGCCGCGCGATGACCTCAAGGGCGCGGGCGCCAATGTCACCATCGTCTCGCCCGAAAGCGGCGAGATCAAGGGCTGGAAGGGCGACGACTGGGGCCAGAGCGTCAGCGTCGACGCGCCGCTTTCGGGCGCGCGGGTCGAGCAATACGATGCGCTGGTGCTCCCCGGCGGCCAGATCAACCCCGATCTGCTGCGCGTCGAGGACGAGGCGCTCGCGCTGATCAAGGCCTTTGCCGATGCCGGAAAGCCCGTCGCCGCCGTGTGCCACGCGCCCTGGCTGCTGATCGAGGCGGGGCTGGTCGAGGGCAAGACGCTGACCTGCTACAAGTCGATCGTCACCGACCTCAAGAACGCCGGCGCGAATTTCGTCGACCAGGAGGTCGCGATCGACGGCAATCTGATCACCAGCCGTTGCCCCGACGATCTGCCCGCCTTCGGCAAGGCGATCGCCGAAATGGTCAGCGAAAAGGCCAGCGCCGAAATGGCATGATGCGTCAGGTCATGCGGCGGGTCGGACGACCTGCCGCATCACCGCGGCATAGCCGGGCGCGATGGTCATCCGCCCGGCATGCCCTGCCTCCACCAGCATGCGGTGCGCGCGAGGCAGGTTATAGCAGGGCACGCCCATGAAAAGGTGGTGCTCGCTGTGGAAATTCACCCAATAGGGCGCGACCGTTGCCCGCTCCAGCAGACCCGCATAGGTCGTGCGCGCATGGGTGAACGGGTCCTCGCTCCCCGTGGTCGTGCAGGCATGTTCGGCGATATTGCGGATGCGCAGGTACAGCTGGAACGTCGTCGCCATCGCGATCAGCCAGATGAGATACGGCAACGCGCCGAGGCCGGTGGCGAACGAGAGCGCCAACAGCACGAGCTGCGCGGCGAGGAAGCGCAGCGTCACCTTGCCGATGAACAGGTTCTGCTCCTTTGCGCCCGGACCGAAGCCCTTGATCGCCATCGCCAGTTGCGCGCCGCGCTGCTTGATGAAGGTCTGGGCGGTGAGATCGCGCAAGACCTTGCGCATCAGGCTGGCACGCGTGGTGGGGAAGGGCGCGGAGAGCGAGAGGTCCGGGTCCTCGGGCTGCTGCGTGTAGCGATGGTGCGTCAGATGATAGGTGCGATAGGCGTGCAGATCGGTGCCCATCGGCACCCCGGTGACCCATTGCCCGACCCAGTTGTTGATGGCGCGGTTGGGGTGGAGCAGCCCGTGCGCGCCTTCGTGCATCAGGATGGCGAGACCAAGCTGCCGTCCGCCGATCAGCACGATCGCGACCACCCAGGCCCACCAGGTGCCGATCCAGGCCGCGCCCCAGGCGAGCGCGACGATCGTCGCCCAAGCATGCGCGACCAGCGCGAGGCCCTTCCAGCGCGACACGGCGGTGAGATCGCGAAACGCCTCGCGCCCGAAGATCTGCGATGGATTGGCGGCCTTGACCAGCGCCATGATGCTCTCCCGATGCGCTTGCTGCGCTTTACGTTTGCGTCAGTCTAGCATTGCTGAACCGGCGCGCCAACTCCGTCATTTTCGCTTTGTCCCTTATCGCCCAACCCCGTCACCCCCGCGGAGGCGGGGGTCCCGCTTCTGCCTCTGCGTCAGCGCAGAAGCGGGATTCCCGTGTTCGCGGGAATGACGAAAAAGGTTGAACTGTGGGTGGTTGGTCGGGAAGGTTGTGAGCATGTTGCAGCTTTACGCCCATCCCGCTTTCCCCGCACCCGACGGCGTGACCCTGTCGGTTGACTGGTGGTTGGCCGCAGAAGACAGGCTGACCATCGCCTACCACATCACCGACCAGGGCAATCGCATACTCTGGCCCGCCCCGGCGCAGGGGCGCAGCGATGGCCTGTGGCAGCACACTTGCTTCGAGGCGTTCGTCGGATCGACCCCCGGCCCCGCCTATGCCGAGTTCAACCTGGCCCCATCGGGCGCCTGGGCGGCCTATGCGTTCGACGATTACCGTGCCGGCATGCGCGATTTCGCCGTATCGGCCGATCCGCAGATCGCGGGCGCAGCCGGGCGGTGGACCGCGACGATCCCGCTCGCCGGGCTCGATGCGCTGCTCGGCCCCGCGCCCTGGCGGCTGGCGGTCACCGCCGTGATCGAAGCCACCGACGGAGCCAAGAGCTACTGGTCGCTCGCGCATCCGCCGGGCAAGCCCGATTTTCACCACCCGGATTGTTTTGCCGCGCGGCTGGGCTAAAGAACCCGCTCGTCCATCAAGCTGCGCGAGGCCCCCATGCTCTTCGGTATCGATCGTCTTCTGGCAGAGCCAGAGCTGCGCGCGCCGCTCAAGGGTCGCCGCGTCGCGCTGCTCGCGCATCCCGCCTCGGTGACCGCCGATCTCGTGCATTCGCTCGATGCCCTGGCCGCGCTCGACGATATCCAGCTGACTGCCGCGTTCGGGCCGCAGCACGGGCTGCGCGGCGATAAGCAGGACAATATGGTCGAGAGCCCGGATTTCACCGATCCGGTGCACGGCATTCCCGTGTTCAGCCTCTATGGCGAGGTGCGCCGTCCGACCCCGGCGATGATGGACAGCTTCGACGTGATCCTGATCGACCTGCAGGACCTGGGCTGCCGCATCTACACCTTCGTCACGACGCTGCTCTACATTCTCGAGGCCGCCGCCGAGCACGGCAAGTCGGTCTGGGTGCTCGACCGGCCCAATCCCGCCGGGCGCCCGGTCGAGGGGCTGACGCTGCGCACCGGCTGGGAGAGCTTTGTCGGCGCAGGGCCGATGCCGATGCGCCACGGGCTGACGCTGGGCGAGATGGGGCACTGGTTCATCCGGCATTACGGGCTCGATGTCGACTATCGCGTGGTCGAGATGCGCGGCTGGCAGCCCGAGGCCGCGCCCGGCTTCGGCTGGCCCACCGACCGGCTCTGGGTCAATCCCAGCCCAAACGCGCCGAACGTGAACATGGCGCGCGCCTATGCCGGCACGGTGATGCTGGAGGGCACGACACTGAGCGAGGGCAGGGGGACGACGCGCCCGCTCGAGCTGTTCGGCGCGCCCGACATCGATGCACGCGACGTCATCGCGAAGATGCATGCTCTCGCGCCCGAATGGCTGGCCGGCTGCGCCCTGCGCGAAATCTGGTTCGAGCCGACCTTCCACAAGCATGTCGGCCAGCTCTGCCATGGCGTGCACATCCATGCCGAGGGCCAGTTCTACGACCATCATGCCTTCCGCCCCTGGCGCGTCCAGGCGCTCGGGTTCAAGGCGATCCGCGCGCTCTATCCCGATTACCCGCTCTGGCGCGATTTCCCGTACGAATACGAGCTCGGCAAGCTCGCGATCGACGTGATCAACGGCGGCCCGGCCCTGCGCGAATGGGTCGATGATGCGGCCGCGCAGCCGGTCGATCTCGATGCGCTCACCCGGGTCGACGAGGCCGCCTGGGACGCCGTTCGCGAACTGGGCCTGTACTAGCGGGCGTGCCGCGAGAGCGGAGCACCGCTTACCGAATCTTCACGTTCGCCAAATATCCCGCCGATATGGGGGCAGTATTTCGCATCACGGTCGATCCTTCGACCAACATGGTCCGGCAGTATCTCGCGGGTTTTTTCGTGGCCGCCGACGTCCAGCGCTTCGTCGCGGCGCGCAATGCCGCGCATGAGCGGCTGACCTGTGATCCCAACGAGCATGTGACCCTGGTCGATGTGCGCGACATGAAAATCCAGCCGCAGGACATCGTCCAGGCGTTCGGCGCCGTGCTCGCCGGGCCGCATTATCGCTCGCGCAAGCTTGCCTTCGTGTTCTCACAGTCGCTGGCGCGGATGCAATTGCTGCGCGCGAGCGAAGGACGGGCCGCGCGCTTCTTCACCGATATCGAAGAGGCCGAAGCCTGGCTGCTCGCCGAGGATGATGCCGTCGGCAGCATCGCCGCCTGACGTTCAGTTTCCGGCCAGAAACGCCCGCGCCTCGTTGTGCGCGGTCGGATTGTCCTCGTTCGCCTCGGGCAGTTCGAGCGCACGCTGGTACAGGCGGCGCGCGGCCGCCCGATCGGTAACGGCGCTGGCGGCCAGGGCTTCGGCGCGTTCCAGATGGTTGCTCGCGGCAGAGGCGCAGATCTCGGCACTGGGCCTCGGCAGATGAAGGCAGGCCTGATCGAAGGTCTCCACCAGCTGCCCGAGCTCGTTGGCGTTGAGCCTTGCGGCAGGCTCGTACAGCCGCCAGCAATGCTCCTCGGCTTCGGCGAGACAGGCCTTGATATCGGCGAGGAAAAGGAGGCCGCTGTCGACCGAACGGATCGGCGGCGCGGCGCGCATCAGATCGGCCAGATCGCTGCAATAGCCCCATTGCGCGGCGCAGGCGCGATCGAGATAGGCGTTGCGCTTGTCCCAGCCTTCGGCGCTACCATCGGTGCGGCGGACAAGATCGGCGGCCAGCGCGCAGCCGCGCACGGCCTCGCCGCTGCATGCCTTGTCGGCGAGGGTGGCGATGCGGGCGATATCCTTGGGTCCGAGACGGCCGAGCAGCCAGTCGCCGAGCATCGCACAAGCACCGAGGCGGCCTTCCTCGCAGGCCGCCGCGAGCGTTGGATCGACCGCCGCCTCGAACCGCGCCGCGAGCGCGGGGTCGCGCACCGCCGAGGTCGACAGCCCGGTCAGCGCGCTGCCCTCGATGCAGGACGGTCCGTATTCGAGGTCGAAACAGGCCCTGGCGAGCAGCGTCACCGCGCGCGGCTTGTCGGCCATGGCGCTGTTGTTGGTCAGCATGCCGGCGAGGCGGTGGCAGGCGAGCGGATTGCCGGCTTCGCAGCTCGCCGTATAGATCGTGCGTGCCCTGGCCCAGCGTTCGGCGGCGAGCTTCAGGTCCTGGCGCTTGTCGTGCCGCCGCGCGGCGATATCGGCCTCTTGTTCGCAGCCCATGCCCAGCCCCCCATCGCAGGCCGAGCGGAACGCGGCGGCGGCCAGGTCGATCTCGATTCCCTCGCCGATGCCGCTGGTCAGCGCCAGCCCGCGCACCAGACAGGCATCGGCCTTGCCCGCCTTGCAGGCGGCACCGGCACCATCGATCACATCGCTGGGGATGACCGATCCGTCGGGCATGGTCACCTGCGCTGCGGCGGGTGGCATGGCACCCCATGCCAGAACGATCGCAGCCAGCCAGGTCAGAATGCGCATATTGCCCCCCTTGCGTCCGCTCCCCGCCAAAGGCGAATGTCGGCGGTTCGTCAAGATCACCGAGCGTCCCCTAACCATATGTTTGCGCTTGTCGGCCATGCTCGCGCGCGATGACCGCAGAACAATGGCTGACCCGGATATTCGCAGACCGCGCGCCGCGCCGTTTCGGCAGCGGCTGGCTGAGCGGCGTGCTGGCCATCGCGCTGGGGCTGCTCAGCGTGGCGGCGGTGCTGTGCCTGCACTTTCCGCAATGGCTGACCATGCCCGAGTTGCGCGCGCGCTATCCGCTGCCGCTGGTCCGGGCTGCGATCGACAGCGCCATTCTGGCGACGCTGGTGCTGGCGGGCCTGTCGATGCTGCTCCGGCGGCGCAAGGTACTCGGCCTGGCGGGTCTGGCGCTGGCGGGGCTGGCGCTGGCGCTGGGAGCAGGCGGGGTCGCCATTGCCGATGCGCCCGCGAGCAGGGTGCATATCGGGCTCGACTGGTTCGTGCTCGGCACGCTCACCACGGCTGCCCTGTTCGTCCCGCTCGAGCGCGCGTTCGCGCTGCGGCACGAGCAGGGGCCGTTCCGCAAGGGCTGGCTGACCGATGCGAGCTATTTCTTCATGAGCCACGCGCTGGTGCAATTGATGTCGCTGCTGGTGCTGGTGCCCGCGACCTGGGCGGGGCAGGCGCTGGCGGTGGCACCGGTCCAGGCGGTCGTCCAGGCACTGCCGCTGGTGGTGCAGTTCGCGCTGATCGTGCTGGTCGCGGATCTGGCGCAATATGCGGTGCACCGCGCGTTTCATGCCGTGCCGCTTCTCTGGCGCTTCCACCGCGTGCACCATTCGGTGGAGCAGATGGACTGGCTCGCCGGATCGCGGCTGCATCTGGTCGATGTCATCGTCACCCGCGGGCTCGTGCTGCTGCCCATCGTGATGCTGGGGTTCGATCCCAATGCGACCTATGCCTATCTGGGCTTCGTTTCGCTGCACGCGGTGTTCATCCATGCCAATTTCGCGCCGAAAACCGCCTGGCTGGAACGCTGGATCGCCATGCCGCGCTACCATCACTGGCATCATGCGATCGAGCCCGAGGCGACGGACAAGAATTTCGCCGTCCATCTGCCGATGATCGATCGCTGGTTCGGCACGTATTACATGCCGCGTCAGCAATGGCCCAGCGGCTATGGCGTCTCTGGTCTTCATTTGCCGGACGGCTATGTTCGCCAGTTCGTATCGGCGTTCGTTCCGACGAAACGCCATCGATCAGGGTAATTAACATATATCAATAATAGCAATAGTGTGGTCTGGAGAGCCGGCGTTTGTCGGTGCGGCTTTGCTGTTGTCTGTGCACATTTCATTGGACGTCATGCGGTTTGGACGCATAGACCAGGATCGGAGCGGAAGGCGCTGCCGTTGCCGGACCCTTGTCCGGCGAGCGATTCGATGAAGCGGGAGCATCTGGTGGATGAATTTCGGGCTTCACGCGTGCAGGACGCGACCAGCGTTGCCGAACTCGATGCGCTCTATGCGCGCGCCCCGCTGGGGCTGGGGCTGGTAGATCGCGATCTGCGCTTCGTCCGGGTCAACCCCGCGCTGGCCGACATGAACGGGTTCTCGCCCGAGGAGCATGTCGGCAAGAAGGTCTGGGATCTGGTGCCCGATCTGCGCGAGACCGCAGAGCCGATGCTGCTCCAGGTGATCGAGACCGGCGAGCCGCTGCGCGATGTCGCCATCATCGGCACCACGCTCGCCTATCCCGGGCAGATCCGCGAATGGCGCGAACAGTTCTACCCGATCTTCATCGGCGAGGGCGAGGTCAGCGGCATCGGCATCATCTGCGAGGACGTGACCGAGCGCCGTATCCAGGAGCGCGAGATCCGCGAGCGCGAGGACCGGCTGCGCCGCGTGCTCGACCAGCTGTTCGCCTTTGTCGGGGTGCTGACGCTCGACGGCGACATCGACTATGCCAATCGCGCCCCGCTCGATGCCGCCGGGCTGCATCTCTCCGAGGTCGCGGGCAGGCCGTTCTGGGAAGCCCCGTGGTGGTCTTATGACTCGGAGGTGCAGGAGCAGCTGAAACGGGCGATCGCCGCTGCCCGCGGCGGCGCGGTGGTGCGCTATGACGTGCCGGTCAGGCTGGGCGATGCGCTGGTGACGATCGATTTCCAGCTCGCGCCGCTGCGCGACAGCGCTGGCGAAATCACCGGGCTGATCCCCTCGGGAACGGTGATCGAGGGACGCGTGCAGGCGCAACGCGCGCTGCAATCGCTGGCCGACGACCTGGAAATCACCGTCGCGCGGCGCACCGCGGCGCTGCACCAGGCCAATGCCCAGCTGACCGAGGAGATCGCGCGGCGCGAGGCGGCGCAGGATGCGCTGATCCGCAGCCAGAAGATGGAGGCGATGGGGCGGCTGGTCGCGGGCGTCGCGCATGATTTCAACAACATCTTGGCGGCGGTGCTGAGCGGGCTTTCGCTGATCGGACGGCGGCTCGACGATCCCGAGACGCTCAAGCTGATCGACATGAGCACCAACGCGGCGATGCGCGGCACCGGGCTGGTCAAGCAGTTGCTGGCGTTCGCGCGCCAGCAGCGGCTCGAGCCCGAGCGGATCGACGTGGCCGCGTTCCTTGCCGAGCTCGAGCCGCTGCTGCGCGTCTCGGCGGGTTCGGGCGTGTCGCTCGAGGTCAGCGAGGACGGAGGCACCGGCGCGATCCTGGCCGACCCCGCGCAGCTTCAGTCCGCCCTGCTCAACCTGGTGATCAACGCGCGCGATGCGATGCCCGATGGCGGTGCGATCCGCATCCTCGCGCGAGCGGTGCGCGCGCCGGGAGCCGATTGCCCCCGCGACCTGGCCGATGGCGATTATGCCGCGATCAGCGTGATCGATAGCGGCACCGGCATGTCGCCCGATGTGCTGGCGCGTGTCGCCGAGCCGTTCTTCACCACCAAGCAGGTCGGCAAGGGCACGGGGCTGGGCGTGTCGATGGTGCACGGCTTCACGCATCAATCGGGCGGCGGGCTCGGGATCGAGAGCGAGCTGGGCAAGGGCACGACGATGACGCTTTTCCTGCCTTGCGCGACCCAGACCAGCACCGGCGCCATGATGGCGGCGCTTGCCAGAACGCAGTCAGGCGCTGCCGGACCCCCCGACAGCGCCTGACCGCTTCCGCCCTTGAGCGAAATCAGAAATCGAAGCGCAACGAGGCGGAGATCGTGCGTCCGTTGATGGCGCGGGCAAAGCCGATGCCGTTGGCGGGCACGCTGGCCTGGTTCACCTCGAAAATACCCAGGGTATTGAACACGTTGTTGGCGTTGACCTGGAGCGTACCGCCGTTGAACAGCCTGGCCTGTGCGAACAGGTCGACCGTGGTGAAGCCGGGCATCACCAGCAGGTTCGAATCCTGCGCGAAGCTCTTGGTCACCCCGGCAATGCTGGCACCGATCACCGCCCGGCCCAGATCGACCGAAGGCGTTGCGAAGAACGTCCAGTCGGGCTGATGGCGTGGCTCCTTGCCGGTCAGTGTCGGGTCGAGCAGGTCGCGGGTGATCTTCGCCTTGGTATAAGTCGCGCCGATCAACAGGCTGAACGGCCCATTCTGGATGCCACCTTCCATCTCGACGCCGGTGGCGCGATAGCGCCGGTCGGTCCGGTTCGCCGCGCCGTTGAGCACATTATGGTCGGCAGCTGTCACGCGGAACGCCGTAGCGTTGAAGGTGAAGCCATGCTTGCGGAACTTGAAGCCGCCCTCGAGCTGCTTCACATCATCCTGCTTGTCGGTGTTGCTGCGGATGTCGCCGGTGGCATTGTTGATCAGCGGGGTAAACAGCACCTTGTCGGCATTGGCGCGCGCGCCCTTGCTGTAGCGCGCGAACAGCGAGAAGGGCTCGGCCGCGCGATAGTTGATCCCCGCCGAATAGCTGAGATAGCCGTAGTTATAGTTGACCGGCGCGGGCTGGGTGAAGGGCAGGAAGGCGACGCGCCGCTCGGCCGGGTTGATCACCCCGTCGCGGTTGATGTCCTGCGTGATCAGGCCGACGCTGCCGTTGTTGAGGTCCGCGCCGACCAGCGTGCCGCGCACCCGCCCGATGTCGTAGCGCAGGCTGCCGCCGATCGCGATCTTGCCGAAATGGTAGTTTACCGACCCATAGGGCGCGAACACCTTGTAGTTGACGTCGAACGCGCGGCGGAACAGGCTGGAGGCGCGGGCAAAGGCGAAATAGCCGTTAAGCGTCTGCGGCTGGCCGGCGGCGTTGAAGATGTCAACCTGCGCGGTGCCATTATCGCCATTGGCATCGATGTTCATCGCGGTGTGCAGCCAGGTGGTGTTGAGGTCCTGCGTCGCCAGATAGCCGCCGACCGTGGTGGTCAGCTTGCCGCCGGGCAGGTCCCACACCTTGCTGGCGCGGACATCGTTGGTGAAATTGTCGAGCGAGTGCGCCCGCACGAACGAGAAGAAATAGAGCGACAGCAGTCCGTTGCCGTTGATCAGGCCATTGGGATCGATCAGCTGTCCGGCGAGAGGTCCGCTCGCATAGCGCGCGGTCGCGCCGAGGCCGCCCTGGCTGGCGGCAAAGGCCGACACCGTATTGGCGGTGTTGGGAAAGCCGCGGCTGAAATCGCCGCCATTGGCCGCGTAGCGCATGCGTTCGGTGATTGTCCAGCCGGCGACGTCGAACTGGCCCTCGAGCCCGATCGACTTCGATTCCGCGCTCTGTCCGGTCGCAACCGGGAAGGCGGCGGGGTTGTTGTTCTGGTCGAGCGTGATGATCGGGCCCAGGAACGAGGACAGGATGGTGTCGTCGCGCAGATCGAAGCCCGGGAAGCTACGGATGCGCGGATTGGCGTTGGTGCCGGTGATGTTGGCGAAATAGGGTGCGAAGGTGGGCGAGCGGTCGTCGAGATATTTCAGATATAGCCTGACATAGCCGTTCTCGAACTCGCGGGTGATGTTGAACTTGACCTGGCCGCCCTTCCAGCCGTCAAAGCCGTTGTTGCGCGGGCCTTCGCCCTGGCGGTAGAAGCCGCCGATATGGAAGCGGGTGTTCTCGCCCAGCTTGCCGCCATAGGTGAAATCGACGCGCTTGGTATCGAAATCGAGCCCGGTGGTGAGCTGTACCGACCCGCCCTCGACATCGCCCGTGCGCGAGAGGATGTTGATCAGTCCGCCGGGCGAGTTGGAGGCGAAGGTCGAGGCGGAGCCGCCGCGGATCGTCTCGATCGCGTTCACGGTCAGGTCGTTGCGCAGATAGACGTCCGCGCCGACGTTGAACAGATCGGCGAATTCGAGCAGCGGCAGGCCATCTTCCTGAATCTGCATGTATTTCGATCCACCGGCGGCGAGCGGCAGGCCGCGCACGGTGTAGTTGTTGTTGCCTTCGCCGATGCTGGTCGCGACGCGCAGACCCGCCATCGTGCGCAGCACCTCGCCGATCGGGCGCGGCCCCAGGATCGTGATGTCGTCGCGGCGCAGCGCGCTGGTCGAGATTGCGCTGTCGAGCCGGTCGCGGCCCTTGGCGACGCCGGTGGAGAAAAGCTCCTGCGCGGGCTTGGCGGGCGCTTCGGCGGAATTCTGCTGCGTGGCATCGGCTTCGGACGACGCACTCTCGGACTCGGCGGTCGCCGTCGCCGCCCATGCGGGTGCGGCCAGCGCGCAATAGGATGTAACCAGCAACAAGGCTGTCTTGGACATGAAATTTTCCCCTACTCAAACCGACGCCCTCACGCCGGCAACCTCAAGTCGGGGTCGCTCCCATCGCCCCGATGCCTCAACGGCTAGGCGGGCGTGGTAAATTTTGCGTTTACTTCAAATGTGAGAGGATTTCGTCTATGTCATTGATATAAATGAATAGATTTGTGGGAAAAAATGTCATGCGGTCGCGTTTCGCGGGTCGGCCGACCAGCTGAGCCACGTTTGCATTGATGGGGCCGGCGCCACCGATTGGAATGCGAATCGAGTCGCAAGGGGGATTGCGACCGTGGTCAGCCGGGCGCGCCGGCCCGGGCGCTGTTAGCACGTCACCGGGCCGAAGCAGCCGCCAGCGCGCTGGCGGACTGGGCGGCGGTCAGTTTCCGAGCCGCGACCAGAGCGTCAGCCTGTGTCTTGCTGATGCACCTGCGCTCGGATCGCAGCCGGGCGGGCAGGCCGCGCGGCGCCCCCACCGCGCAGACCGCCCGGGCGGCGCGGTGGATGCGCAGCGCGAGCCGGGCCTGGCCCTTGTCCGACGCGAGGTCGAGGTCGCCGGTTCTGACCGGAACCGCTTCGGTACCATATGCAGCGGCGTGGGGCAGGGTAAGCACGGCCAGCCCGATCGCAGCAATAGCAGCTTTCATGTCGAGTCTCCTGATTGCGGCCGTCCCGGTGCTGGGCGGCGCAGGGGGCAGGTGGCCGCAAGCCGCGCAGCGATGCCTGCCGGTTTTGAAATCCGGCTGGCCGATTCCGGATCGGGCGAGGCCGATCGATTCCATGCCCGCTGGTCGATTTCGGAATCGGCTTGCTGCGGCGGCCGCGCTTTGGCAGCCAGGATGCGATGACGGCTTTCGAACATATCGATCAGATGACCCGGGGCGGATCGATTGCGCTGCTGGTTCTGTGGAGCTGGATACTGATCCGCGACCATTGGCAGGATGTGCCCGCGCGTCTCGCCGTGGCGATGAACGCGGCGATCTGCAGCTATCTGCTGGTGACCTCCAGCCTTGCTGACCAGCGCAGTATCGTCAATCTCCTGTTCGCGCTGGGCGCCGGCGCCACGCCGGGCCTGTTCTGGCTGTTCGCCAAGGCGTGGTTCAACGACGAGAGGCGGGTGACGGCCGTCAGCGCGATGCTGGTCGGTCTGTCCGTGGTCAATACGCTGGTTGTCCAGCTGAGCCATGCTGGCGGGGGGATCATCAACCTTGTTTCGGGGGTGCTGTTTCGCGTGTTCATGCTCGCCTTTGCCGCCGCCGCGCTGTGGGAAGTCTGGCGGAGCCGGGAAGGCGATCTGGTCGAGCGGCGGCGGCGCATCCGGCCGCTGCTGGTCGGTGTCGTGGCCGTGCACGTCATCCTCATCGCTGTCCTCGAGGTCGCCGAGCCAGCAATCTTTCCGGGCGGATCGCTCGAGCCGAAGCGCGTCATCGCGAGCGGGGCGTTGCTGGCGGTGTTCGGCTTTTGCGCAGCGATGCTGCGGATGCGCCAGGCCGACCTTTTCGGCGCTGCTCCTCCGCCCGTGACCTTCGTCAAGCCCGCGGCGGAGCCGATGGCGGACCCCTTGTCCGAAAAGCTGCTGCGCCACATGGCAACCCAGATGCCGCACCGCGACGAGACGCTGTCGATCGCCAAGCTTGCCGCGCAGCTGGGCGAACAGGAATACAGGCTGCGCCGCACGATCAACGGCCAGCTTGGCCACCGCAACTTCACCGCCTTCCTCAACGGCTATCGCCTCGCGGAGGTCAAGGCGGCCCTGGCCGATGCAGCGCAGAAGGACGTTCCGATCATCACGATCGCACTCGATGCAGGCTTCGGTTCGCTAGGGCCCTTCAACCGAGCCTTTCGCGAGGCCGAAGGGATGACGCCAAGCGAATATCGCGCGCGCATGACTGGCTGATTTCGAAATCGGCTAGCCGGTTTTCGCGAAAGCCATGCATAGACTGACGGCTGATACGATGCTGATCGTCATCCGCGAAAGGGCCCGACCATGCACACCGGCTTTCCACCCCTCGATATCCTGCTGACGAGGGGCCATCAGATATTTACCTTCGACTTCGGCCGCTATTTCATCGCCGCGTCGGTGACCTTCGCGATCGTGTGGCTGCTGCGGCGTACGGCGGTGAAGGCGCGCAAAATCCAGGCGCGCGAGGCGACCACCGCCGACATGCGCCGCGAATTCCTGCAATCGCTGCAATCGGTGTTCGTCTATGTGATCGGCGCGTGCTTCCTGATCTGGGGGCGCGAGGTCGGGCTGCTGAATAGCGTGTTCGGCGAGGGCTTCGGCCTGGGGATCGATCTCATGATCCTTGCCGGGATCATCATCGCGCACGATGCCTATTTCTACTGGGCGCACCGCTTCATGCACCATCCCCGGCTGTTCAGGCATTTCCACCGCGCGCACCATCGCTCGATCACGCCGACGCCCTGGGCCGCATACAGCTTTGCGATGCCCGAGGCGGCGGTGATGTTCCTGTTCGTGCCGATCTGGCAGTTCTTCGTGCCGACGCCGGGCTGGGTGATGTTCACCTGGCTCAACTTCCAGATCATCCGCAATGCGATGGGCCATGCGGGCTTCGAATTCTTCCCGCGCTGGTGGCTGTCCTCGCCGCTGACCCGCTGGATCAACACCACGGTCCACCACGACCTCCACCACAATGGCGGCTTCAACACCAATTACGGGCTGTACTTTACCTGGTGGGACAAGTGGATGGGCACCGAGCACCCGAAATACCATGCCAGGTTCGCCGAGGTGACCGGGCGCAGCGTGGAAGCCAAGCCGCGGCGTTCAGGCGAACTGCCGGCCTGAACATGCCCTTCGGGGCATCGGCTTCGATGATGTCGGGAATATGCTGCGGGGAAGGTTTTGCGACCTTCCTCGCGGCAGAGTGGCCATCGGTTCGTTACTGATCGAGGAACGAGCGCATCTTCCTTGACCGGCTCGGGTGCTTGAGCTTGCGCAGCGCCTTCGCCTCGATCTGGCGGATGCGTTCGCGGGTGACCGAGAACTGCTGGCCGACTTCCTCGAGCGTATGATCGGTGTTCATGCCGATGCCGAAGCGCATGCGCAGCACGCGTTCCTCGCGCGGGGTCAGCGAAGCGAGCACGCGGGTGACCGTCTCCTTGAGGTTCGCCTGGATGGCGGCGTCCACCGGGATGATCGCGTTCTTGTCCTCGATGAAATCGCCCAGATGGCTGTCCTCCTCGTCGCCGATCGGCGTTTCGAGGCTGATCGGCTCCTTGGCGATCTTCATCACCTTGCGGACCTTTTCGAGCGGCATCGAGAGGCGCTCGGCCATCTCTTCCGGCGTCGGTTCGCGGCCCTGCTCGTGCAGGAACTGGCGGCTGGTGCGCACCAGCTTGTTGATCGTCTCGATCATGTGCACCGGAATGCGGATGGTGCGCGCCTGATCGGCGATCGAACGCGTGATGGCCTGACGAATCCACCAGGTCGCATAGGTCGAGAACTTGTAGCCGCGGCGATACTCGAACTTGTCGACCGCCTTCATCAGGCCGATATTGCCTTCCTGGATCAGGTCGAGGAACTGCAGCCCGCGATTGGTATATTTCTTGGCAATCGAGATGACGAGGCGCAGGTTGGCCTCGACCATTTCCTTCTTGGCAATCCGCGCCTCGCGCTCGCCCTTCTGCACCATGTTGACGATGCGGCGGAATTCGCCGAGCGACATGCCGGTGGCGGCCGCGATGTCCGAAATCTCGGCACGGATGCGATCGACCGCGCTCGCCTCGTTGGCGACGAAATTGGCCCATTTCTTGTCGATGCCCGCCATGGATTCGAGCCATGCCTCGTCCATCTCGTGCCCGACATAGCGGTCGAGGAAATCCTTGCGCGGCACCTTGTGACGCTCGGCCAAGCGCAGCATCTGCCCGCCCAGCGCGGTCAGGCGGCGGTTGAACGAATAGAGCTGGTCGACCAGATATTCGATCTTGTTCGCGTGGAACTGCACCGATTCCACCTCGGCGGTCAGGTCCTCGCGCAGCTTCTGATACTGCTTTTCCTTCGCCGCCGGGAAATCGTCGCCGATGCTGAGCGCGTTGAGCCGCTCGCCCTGGATCTTCTCGAACTTGCGGAAGAGCGCGGTGATCTGCGCGAACTTCTCGAGCGCCGCCGGTTTCAGCTGCGCTTCCATCTGGGCAAGGCTCAGCGTGTTGTCTTCCTCGTCATCCTCTTCGGGACGACGCGTGCGACGCTCGGTCAGCTCGTCCTCGTCGTCTTCCGAATCGGTGACTTCCTCGACCTCGTCCTCGTCCTTGAAGCTGGGGCCGGCGGTCTTCTCGCTGATCTCGCCATCGTCCTCGCCGTCCTCGGACAGGCTTTCGGGCGCGGGCTCCTTGGAAAGCATCGCGTCGAGATCGAGGATCTCGCGCAGCTGCATCTCGCCGTCGTTGAGCGCGGTCGACCATTCGATGATCGCGTGGAAGGTGATCGGGCTTTCGCACAGGCCCAGGATCATCGTGTCACGACCGGCCTCGATGCGCTTGGCGATCGCGATCTCACCCTCGCGGCTGAGCAGCTCCACCGCGCCCATCTCGCGCAGGTACATGCGCACCGGGTCATCGGTGCGATCCATCGTCTCCTTCTTTTTTTCGGGAGCGATGTTGAGCGAATCCGCACCGTCATCGGCGGCGTCGATATCGTCGGCGGGCTGTTCCTCGGCCCCTTCCTCGTCGTTCTCGACGATGTTGACGCCCATTTCGGAAATCGCGGACATCACGTCCTCGATCTGCTCGGACGACATCTGGTCCTGCGGCAGCGCCTCGTTCAGCTCGTCATAGGTGATGTAGCCGCGCTTCTTGGCGCGCGCGAGCAGCTTCTTGACCGAGGCTTCGTTGAGGTCGATCAGCGGGGCATCGGTGCCGTCGGTCTTGGGGTCTTTCGGTTCCTTGGCCAATTTGCGTACTTCCTGTCACCTGTGCCGCCGCGGCCTGCGTCCAAGGCTGCGGAGAATTTGCTCTGCTATCAGACCGCTGGGGTCCGTTTCAAATATTTCGCGTCAACTGGCCGATCGTTCCGAGCGGGATGAGAAGGCGGTGCGGGCATCGCTGCCTGTCCGTCTCAGCCTCGTTCCGTCAATTCGATCAGGCGTTGGTCAAACGCTTCCTTTCTTGCCCTTAGCTGTTGCTGCTCCAAAAACAAACCGTCTTGCATGTCATTTTCGAATCGGCGCGTCACATCCTGCAACGCCGCCTCCAGCCTGGGGCGGGTGATCATCACTTCGATTGCCTCGGCAAAGTCTTCCGCAATCCGGGCCTCGCGCAACTGATCGGCTGGCTCGCCCACCGGGACGCAGAAGGAAAAGGGCGGCTTTCCGCCCGATTTCAGCCTGTCCACCGCGTCTGCCAGCCCCTTGGACTGCAATATGGTCATCAGTATGGGCGGATCAAGACCGTCCGCGCCGGACCGATGCGCGGCATCGAGCAATGCGTCGAGCAGCGCCGCCCAGCGGTCGGCGAGGGTGACGAATTCGCTGAGCGCCTCGCTGTGGCGGTGGATCAGCCGCGGGCGCTGAATGAGGCCGGTGAGCACCCCGCGTACGATCAGGTCGCTCATCGGCTGGCGGCTGAACGCGCGCAATTCCTCGCTCGGTGGCACGGGCTCGTCGCGCCGCTGCCAGGTCCTGCCCGATGCGCCGCCCCGCTGCTGGGCCGGGCGGGCATGCGAGGGCGCACGCGCGGCGAAGAACAGGTCGGAAAAGCGCTGGCCGATCTCGCGGCGATAGAGCGCCTTGATGTCGCCATCGGCAATCGTGTCGGCATGCGCGTTGAGCCGCGCCTTGAACCCGGCGCGCGCTTCCGGACTGGTCAGCGGCTGCGCGGCCAGTTCGTGCGACCACAGATGATCGAGCAGTCCGGTCGCCTGGTCGAGGCACGCGGCAAAGGCCTGCGGCCCCGAGGCGCGGACGAGATCGTCCGGGTCCTGCCCGCCCGGCAGCGAGACGAAGCCCAGTGACAGCCCGGGCTTGAGTAGGGGCAGCGCGCGCGTTGCGGCGCGCATCGCGGCCTTCTGCCCGGCATTGTCGCCATCGAAGCACAGCAGCGGACGGTCGACCATCTTCCACAGCCGCTCGATCTGATGCTCGGTGAGTGCGGTGCCGAGCGGCGCGACGCATTCGCCAAAGCCCGCCTGGGCGAGCGCGATCACGTCCATATAGCCTTCGACCACCACCACGCGCCCGCTCTGGCGCGAGGCGGGCGCGGCAAGGTGCAGGTTGTAGAGCGTCCGTCCCTTGTCGAACAGCGGCGTATCGGGCGAGTTCAGATATTTGGGCTCGCCTGACGCCAGGATGCGCCCGCCGAACGCGATGACCCGCCCGCGCGGATCGCGGATCGGGATCATGATCCGCCCGCGGAACCGGTCGTACGGCGCCTTGTCGTCGACCTTGATCAGCAGCCCCGCCTCGATCAGCAGCGTCTCGTCGAGATGGCCGAGCGCCGATTTGATGCCGGTGCGGCTGTCGGGCGCAAAGCCGATGCCGAAGCGCGCGATGGTTTCGGCGGTGAGGCCCCGGTTCCTGAGATAGGCGCGCGCCTCTTCGCCCGCGGCGCTGCCGAGCTGCGCGACGAACCAGTCCTGCGCCGCCTGGCAGACATCGTGCAGCGTCGCGCGCGCCTCGGCCTGGCGCGCGGCGCGCGGATCGGGGGCGGGCACGCTCATCCCGGCCTCGGCGGCGAGCTCCTTGACCGCATCCATGAAGCCCAGCCCCTGGTGATCGGTCAGGAACCGGATCGCATCCCCATGCGCCCCGCAACCGAAACAATGGTAGAAGCCCTTGTCGTCGTTGATCGTGAAGCTCGGCGTCTTCTCGTTATGGAACGGGCAGCACGCCTTGTACTCGCGCCCCGCGCGCTGCACCTTCACATGCCGCCCGATCAGCGTGGACAGCGTGATCCGCGATCGCAGTTCGTCCA
The DNA here is from genome assembly GCA_000503195.1 of Blastomonas sp. CACIA14H2. Lineage (GTDB taxonomy): Bacteria > Pseudomonadota > Alphaproteobacteria > Sphingomonadales > Sphingomonadaceae > Blastomonas. The sequence goes on along the minus strand of AYSC01000004.1, from coordinate 109,917 downwards.
GCCATTGCGGGGAGAGGGTCATGCGGGAGTGCGCCCGGCAATTGCGGCAGGACCATTTCCAACTTGGACTGTCTCGAGCCCTACGCAAAGCTGGTTTTCGCTTAAGGCGGTAGAGGATAAGTTGATAGAATGATGTTGCGCATACGTCCCTCGACTTCGCTCGGGACAAACTGGGAGGGGAGTGTCCTCTGGGGAAGCATATGACGAATGGTTAGTCCTTGGCTGTCTCATGAACGGTCCGCTCTCCATGCTTCCGTTGCATCATGCCCACCTCCGTTTGTCCCGAGCGAAGTCGAGGGACGTTTAAGGGGCGGTCGTGAATAATGACTGACCATTTTCCAATCGCCATTGATCGAACCGATCTTCTTGGCGCGAGACCATGACTTTACCTGTTTCTCGACCTCGATCGCGTCCCCACGGGTCTGGTAATACTCGCTCCACACCTGCTCCACGGGTCGCCTGCGCGAAGTGAAATCACAGTACCCGCCATATTGATGTTCACCCATCCGCCGTTCCAGATCGTCTGTCTGGCCGGTGTAGAACTTTCCGTCCGCGCATTTCAGGATATAGACCCAGAACGCCATGACTTTGGTCTCGATGGTTGAGCAAACGTCCCTCGACTTCGCTCGGGACAAATGGGGCGAGGGGTATCTCGCTTCAGCCCCCCGCGAGCGCCTCCTTTACCCAGGCGCTGGCCTTGCTCATGTCGAGTTCGCTGCCGTGGCGCGCCTTTACCTCGGCCATGACCTTGCCCATGTCCTTGAGGCTGGCGGCACCCGTGTCCGCGACCACTTTCGCGATCGCCGCCTTGGCAGCCGCCTCGTCCATCTGCGCGGGCAGGAATTCCTCGATCACCGCGACCTCGGCCGCTTCCTGCGCGGCCAGTTCCGCGCGGCCGCCCTGTTCGTACATGGCGATCGATTCGCGGCGCTGCTTGATCATCTTCTGCAGCACTTCGGTGACCATCGCATTGTCATCGGCCGGCGCGGCCTGGGTGCGCAGCTCGATATCGCGGTCCTTGATCTTGGCCAGGATCAGCCGGACGGCGGCGGTGCGCTCCTTGTCGCCGGCCTTCATGGCAGAGACCTGCGCAGCTTTCAGCGAATCGCGAATCATGCGCGCGAACCTTTCTTTTCCCGTGGATTTTGGAACAAGCTCCCAACCTAGCCGGATAAAAATGTTTTTCATAGATTGACCGTGCAAGCCCCGCGCGCCTAGTGACCCGCCAATTTGGCCGCTGTCCGGCAGGAAGCGTCACGGGGCTATGGCCCGGCCTTGTCCTGCCATATCCTGCGGCCCGGCACATTCGCGACTCATACCGCAAGGCAAGGAACACGATCCATGGCGCACGCCACCACCTCCGCTCAACCCCAAGGCGCTACCGGCCTGTTGCTGCTGGCCGATGGCACCGCGATCTGGGGCAGGGGCTTCGGGGCCGCAGGTGCCAAGGCGGGCGAGGTGTGCTTCAACACCTCGATCACCGGTTATCAGGAAATCCTGACCGACCCGAGCTATGCCGGGCAGATCATCACCTTCACCTTCCCGCATATCGGCAATGTCGGCGCCAACCCCGAGGATATCGAGGCCGATGTGCCGCACGCGCTGGGCTGCATCGTGCGCGAGGACGTGACCAATCCCAGCAGCTTCCGCTCGGCGCAGCATTTTTCGCAATGGCTGGCGGCGAACGACCAGATCGGCATTTCGGGCGTCGATACCCGCGCGCTCACCCGCCGCATCCGTGAGGCAGGCGCGCCCAATGCGGTGATCGCGCACGCACCCGACGGCGTGTTCGACATGCCCGCGCTGCTTGCGCTGGCGCAGGGCTGGCCGGGTCTCGAGGGCATGGACCTCGCGATCGAGGTCACCGGGGCGGAGACGCGCGGCTGGGACGGCGGCAAATGGACCTTGGGCCATGGCTATGCGGCGATGGGCGAGGGCGACCGTCCGCATGTCGTCGCGATCGATTATGGCGCGAAGCACAATATCTTCCGTTCGCTGGTCGAGGCGGGCGCGAAGGTGACCGTGGTCCCGGCCAAGACTTCGCTCGAAGAAATCCTCGCGCTCGAACCGGCGGGCGTGTTCCTCTCGAACGGCCCCGGCGATCCCGCCGCGACCGGCGTCTATGCGGTGCCCGTCATTCAGGGCCTGCTCGAGCGCGACATTCCGATCTTCGGCATCTGTCTTGGCCACCAGCTGCTCGGCCTCGCCGCAGGCGCGCGCACGCTCAAGATGCACCAGGGCCATCGGGGCGCGAACCACCCGGTCAAGCGGCTGGAGACCGGTGTGGTCGAGATCACCAGCATGAACCACGGCTTCGCGGTCGACGCCGCGACGCTGCCCGCCAATGTCGTCGAGACGCATGTGTCGCTGTTCGATGGCAGCAATTGCGGCATCGCGTTTACCGACAAGAACGCATTCGGCGTGCAATACCATCCCGAAGCCTCACCGGGCCCGCAGGACAGTTTCTATCTGTTCGAGAAGTTCGTGAGCGGCCTCAAGGCTCCGGCGATTGCGGCGTGACGATCAAGCTCCCCCCCGTCGATCCTGCCCGCATGGAGCAGGAATGGGCCGCCGATCAGGACGTGCTGCGCAATCTGGCCGCCAATGGCGATCAGGCGAGCATCCGCCGTTCGGTCGACGTGAGCTTTCGCGGGTCCGAGGAGAATCTCGAGCGGCTGTCCGAGGCTGCGGAGGAGCTGGGGCTGACTGAGCTCGGCCATGAGGATGACGAGCAGGGCGGCGATCCCTGGCTGTTCCTCGAGCGGGTGCAGGCGGTCGACGAAAAGTCGATCCGCGCGCTGACCGAACTGTGCCTGCAGATCGAGCAGCTGTTCGACCTCGAATATGACGGCTGGGGCTGCGAAGCCCAGACCGGCACGGTGCACTGATGGCGCGGTCAATCCTCCCAGGGATTGATCAGGCGGACGCCCGTCCAGGCGAAATCCGCCGTGTTGCGCGTGGCGACGGGTATGTTGCGGACGATGGCCTGCGCGGCGATCTGCGCATCGAGCGTATTGCCGCCGAGCGTGCGCTGGGCAGCAAGCTGGCCGAACACGTGCGCGTCGTGGCGGTCGAACGGGACGATGCGATCGGCATAATCGGTTTCCAGCTGGGCCAGCCAGCGTTCGAGGCGCGACCGGAATGCTTTGGCGCTCGGCTTTTCCAAGCCAGCCCGGATTTCGGCAATGACCAGCACCGACAGCAGCAGCTGCCGGTCATGTTCGGCGAGCCAGGCGATGACGCCCGGCTCGCCATTTCGGGAAACCATCTCGCTCCAGACATTGGTGTCGACCAAAATCACTCAAAGTCTTTCGGGTCGAATTCGAAATTGGTCAGCGGCTCCGGTTTGCGCGGTTCTGGTACCCAGTCGATCCCGCGGCCCAGCTCGATCAGCCGTTCGATCCGCGCCCGGCTTTCGGCGATGGCTTCGGGCGTTCTTTCGGGTGGGAAACCCTGGAACGGCAGGTTTGCATCAGCAACCATAGACGCGGCAGGCGCCATGCCCGCCGCCTCGATGACAAGCTGGCGCAGATGCTCTTCCATCGATCGGCCATGCGCAGCCGCCACCTGGCGGAAGCGCAGCTTGGCCTCGTCGGGCAGGTTACGGACAGTCAGGCTGGCCATCGCGGCCTCCTTGAAATGATTTCATTGCAATCAATGTATATAAAGAGAGCACGATAAACAATGCCCAAGCGCACCGACATAGACAGCATCCTGATCATCGGCGCCGGCCCGATCATCATCGGCCAGGCGTGCGAGTTCGATTATTCGGGCACGCAGGCGTGCAAGGCGCTGAAGGAGGAGGGCTATCGCATCGTCCTCGTCAACTCCAACCCCGCGACGATCATGACCGATCCCGACATGGCCGATGCGACCTATGTCGAGCCGATCACGCCCGAGATCGTCGCCAAGATCATCGCCAAGGAGCGCGCCGAGCGCCCCAATGAGAAGCTGGTGGTGCTGCCGACCATGGGCGGGCAGACCGCGCTCAACACTGCGCTGGCGCTCGATGCCAATGGCACGCTGGCCAAATATGATGTCGAACTGATCGGCGCGAAGGCCGAAGCGATCGACAAGGCCGAGGACCGGCAGAAATTCCGCGAGGCGATGGACAAGATCGGGCTGGAATCGGCGCGCTCGGGCATCGCGCACACGGTGGAAGAGGCGCTCGCGGTGCTCGAACGCACCGGCCTGCCCTCGATCATCCGCCCCAGCTTCACCATGGGCGGCACCGGTGGCGGCATCGCGTACAATCGCGACGAGTTCGTCCAGATCGTCACCGGCGGGCTCGATGCCTCGCCGACCACCGAGGTGCTGATCGAGGAATCGCTGCTCGGCTGGAAAGAATATGAGATGGAGGTCGTTCGCGACAGGAACGACAACGCCATCATCATCTGCTCGATCGAGAATGTCGATCCGATGGGCGTACACACCGGCGACAGCATCACCGTTGCCCCTGCGTTGACGCTGACCGACAAGGAATATCAGATCATGCGCTCGGCCAGCATCGCGGTGCTGCGCGAGATCGGCGTCGAGACGGGCGGATCGAACGTGCAGTTCGCGGTCAACCCGAAGGACGGCCGCCTGATCGTCGTCGAGATGAACCCGCGCGTGTCGCGCTCCTCGGCGCTGGCGTCCAAGGCGACCGGCTTCCCGATCGCAAAGGTCGCGGCCAAGCTGGCGGTGGGCTATACGCTCGACGAGATCACCAACGACATTACCGGCGCGACGCCTGCGAGCTTCGAGCCGACGATCGATTACGTGGTCACCAAGATCCCGCGCTTTGCCTTCGAGAAGTTCAAGGGATCGAGCCCGCTGCTCGGCACCGCGATGAAATCGGTGGGCGAGGTGATGGCGATCGGCCGCAACTTCCAGGAATCGGTGCAGAAGGCGCTGCGCGGCCTCGAGACCGGCCTGTCGGGCTTCAATTTCGTCGATCATCTCGTCGGCGCTCCGCACGAGGACATTGTCGCGGAGCTCAGCCAGGCGACGCCCGACCGGCTACTGATCGCGGCGCAGGCGCTGCGCGAGGGCATGACCGTCGAGCAGATCCACGCCGTCGCCAAGTTCGACCCCTGGTTCCTCGAACAGATCAAGCAGATCGTCGATGCCGAAGCCGAGGTGCTTGAAAACGGCCTGCCGCGCGATGCGGCGGGGATGCGCCGCCTCAAGTCGATGGGCTTTTCCGACAAGCGGCTCGCCTATCTCGCGCTCAAGTCGGCGCATCTGCGGCCGGGCATGAGCCATGCCATCGCGCGCGGATCGGGCCTGGTGCGCGATGCCGTGGTCGCGATGACCGGCGGTGTGACCGAACAGGAGGTGCGCGCGCTGCGCCACAAGCTGGGCGTGCGTCCGGTGTTCAAGCGCATCGATACCTGCGCGGCCGAATTCGCGGCCAAGACGCCGTATATGTATTCGACCTATGAGGCCCCCACCTTCGGCGAGCCCGAATGCGAAAGCCAGCCGACCGAGCGGCGCAAGGTCGTGATCCTGGGCGGTGGCCCCAACCGTATCGGCCAGGGCATCGAGTTCGACTATTGCTGCTGCCATGCCTGTTTCGCGCTCGGCGCCGAAGAACAGGGGGGGGCCGGGTTCGAGACGATCATGGTCAACTGCAACCCGGAAACCGTCTCGACCGACTATGACACCTCGGACCGGCTGTATTTCGAGCCGTTGACCGCCGAGGACGTGCTCGAACTGCTCGATGTCGAACGGTCGACCGGCGAACTGGTCGGCGTGATCGTGCAGTTCGGCGGGCAGACGCCGCTCAAGCTCGCCCAGGCGCTCGAGGATGCGGGCATCCCGATCCTCGGCACCTCGCCCGATGCGATCGATCTGGCCGAAGACCGTGAGCGCTTCGCCAAGCTGGTCGACAGGCTGGGACTGAAACAGCCCGCCAACGGTATCGCGCGCAGCCGCGAAGAGGCGATCGCGGTCGCCAACCGCATCGGTTATCCGGTGCTGATCCGCCCGTCCTATGTGCTCGGCGGCCGCGCGATGGAGATCGTCGACGGCCAGGCGCAGCTCGAAAGCTATATCGCCACCGCCGTTCAGGTCTCGGGCGACAGTCCGGTGCTGATCGACCAGTATCTGCGCGATGCGATCGAGGTCGATGTCGATGCGATCTGCGATGGCAAGGACGTCGCGATCGCGGGCGTGATGCAGCATATCGAGGAGGCCGGCGTCCATTCGGGCGACAGCGCGTGCACGCTGCCGCCGTACAGCCTGAGCAACGACATCATCGCCGAGATGGAGCGCCAGACCAGGTTGCTCGCCGAAGGGCTGAAGGTGCGCGGGCTGATGAACATCCAGTTCGCGGTGAAAAACGGGCAGGTGTACCTGATCGAGGTCAATCCGCGCGCCAGCCGCACCGTGCCGTTCGTCGCCAAGGCGATCGGCCAGCCGGTGGCCAAATATGCCGCGCGCGTGATGGCGGGCGAGATGCTGGCCAATCTGCCGGTGATCGACCGCAATATCGACCATATGGCGGTCAAGGAGGCGGTCTTCCCCTGGGCGCGTTTCCAGGGCGTCGACCCGGTGCTGAGCCCCGAGATGAAGTCCACCGGCGAAGTCATGGGCATCGACAAGGATTTCGCCACCGCCTTTGCCAAGGCGCAGATCGGGGCAGGGCTTACGCTGCCGACCAGGGGCACGGTGTTCATCTCGGTCAAGGACAGCGACAAGCCTGTGATCCTCGAAGCCGCGCGTGGGCTGATCGACCTCGGCATGGACATTGTCGCGACCGGCGGGACGGCGCGCTACCTGTCGGACAATGGCGTGGCGCTGACCGAGGTGAACAAGGTGGCACAGGGCCGCCCGCATATCGTCGACAAGATCAAGGACGGCGAGATCGCGCTGATCTTCAACACGACCGAGGGCTGGCAGAGCCTGAAGGACTCGCAATCGATCCGCGCCAGCGCGCTGACGGGGAAGATTCCGTATTTCACCACGGCGGCCGCCAGCGTCGCCGCGGTCAAGGCCATGGCGTCGCTTGCGGCGACAAGCCTTGAAGTAAAGCCGCTTCAGGCCTATAATATACGGCCTGACGCTTGAGCCCCCCGACAAGTCGTTACCCTGACGCGGCCCCGTGCGAGGGCCGCTAAAGGCATTATTGTCGGACGTTCGGCTTCGCGTCAGCCAAGGATGAAGGGATATGCCGAATGGCAACCGTCGATAAGCTGCCGATGCTGGCAGAAGGATATGAAAAGCTCTCGCGCGAGCTGAAGGCGCTCAAGGAAGAGCGTCCGCTGATCGTCGAGGCGATCGAGGAAGCGCGTGCGCATGGCGATCTTTCGGAAAATGCCGAATATCATGCCGCCAAGGAGCGCCAGGGCCAGGTCGAGGCGACCATTGCCGATCTCGAAGGCAAGCTGAGCCGCGCGCAGATCATCGATCCGACCACGCTTTCGGGCGACAAGATCGTGTTCGGCGCGACCGTGACGCTGCTCGACGAGGACGACAAGCCGGTCAAGTACCAGATCGTCGGCGAAGCGGAAGCGGACGCGCGCAAGGGCCGGATCAGCTATTCGAGCCCGCTGGGCCGCGCGCTGATCGGCCGCCAGCTCGACGACGAGGTCGAGGTGAGCGTGCCTTCGGGCGACAAGTTCTACCTCGTGTCCAAGATCGAGTTCATCTGAACCATGCCCGCCGTGCCGCAGCGGTCGGCAACCAACTTTCTCGTGATCGCCAATGTGCTGGTCTGGCTGGTGGGCTTTACCACCGGCTGGACCGAGCCGATGCAGGTCGAGGGCGGGTTCTGGTCGGCGCGGCTGCATGACACGCTGTACGGCCATACCAGCGCGCTGCCGGTCGATTTTCCTTGGATCGTCCCGGTCTGGCTGACCCCGTTCACCTCGGCGTTTCTGCACGCCGGGCTGTTCCATCTCGCCATGAACATGCTGGTGCTGGTGGTGATCGGCCGGCTGGTCGAAATGGCGCTGGGCTGGGAACGCTATCTGCTGCTCTATGGCGCAGGGATCATCGCCGCCGCCGCCGTCCATTATGCGATCGACCCGACAGCGCTGGTTCCGGTGGTGGGGGCCAGCGGAGCGATCTCGGCGTTGCTCGCCGCCTATTTCCTGCTCTTTTCACGCCGCAAGCCGCCCGCGATCGGCCCGGTCCCGCAGCTTGCGGTGCACATGGCCTGGCTGATGGCGGTGTGGACCGGCATCAACCTGCTGAGCCAGCTCGCCTTTGCGGGCACCGCGCTGGGCATTGCCATCTGGGCGCATATTGGCGGCTTTGCGGCAGGACTGCTGCTCGCCGTGCCGCTCGTGCGCAGCCACCAGGTCCGGCGGCCGCGTCACGACACTCCCTGAAACGGCCGACGCTTCAGCCTGCAGGCGTTTCTTCGGGATCGAGCAGGCGGTGCAGGTGCACGATCACGTAGCGCATTTCGGCATCGTCGACGGTGGCCTGCGCCTTGCTGCGCCAGGCTTCCTCGGCGCTGGCATAATCGGGATAGACGCCGACAAGGTCCATCTTGTCGAGTTCGCAATAATCGAGGGTTTGGGGGTCGCTGACGCGTCCGCCCATGACGAGATGAAGTTTGCTCATGTGAATATGCGTCCCTGACAGATGAACCGGATGCCGGGTGGCATCCTCTCCTGTGCGAGGGGCCGTTGCGTGCCGTGCCCCATCGCGTTGCTGCGGCGCGCCATAATGCGGTTGCGCGGGATTTTCCAGCCCTGTCGCGCGTGTTCAGCGCTTGCCGGGCTTGTGTAGCGCCTCGCGCACTTTCTCGGCCTGGTGCCTGGCCTTGTCGGCCAGTGGCGCGACGGCCTTACCGATAGGCTTGCGCGCCAGGAACAGCCCGCCCAGCAGTCCGGCCAGCGCGAGCTTGCCGCGGTGCGCCCAGGCGAGACCCGCTGCCGTGTCCGCCGCGTCGCCGATCTTTTCCGCAGCAGTGTGAATGGCCTCATCGCGCAGATTGGCAGGAGCGAAACGGTCCTTGGCGCGAGCAAGCGCCTTCTGCCACTGGCTACGGGCTGCCAGACGGCGCGCGGAGACTTCGGCCAGGCTCTCGGCGCCATCATCCTCGTGGCCATGATCGTGCGGGGGCGTTTCGACGGGTTCGGTCATGCAGAGGCTTTCGGCTCTTCGGAAGGAACATCCTCGCTGGCGAACAGCGCGCCGACCCTGCCGATACGCCGCACCGCGAGCCAGAAGGCGATCGCCGCCAGGACCAGCGTGCCGAGTACGGTTGCGCCCATCGCGCCCCAAGCACCGAGATCGGGGATCAGCGCGATCATCGTGCCCACGACGAGCGCCACCAACGCGCAGCCGATCAGCACCAGCCCGACAAAGACCAGCACCGCCATGGCGCGCACCTGGCGCCCGGCGGCGGCCATGCGTGCCTTCTGGAAACTGATCTCGGCGTCGATCAGTTCGCGGCCGTCGGCATAGAGGCCATGCAGCTGCTCGATCAGGCCGGGCTTGTCTCCCACCGCCTCACCAAGAGGCGGCGCATCGGACGCGCCCGGGGCCGGCGCGGTTTCGGGGTCGGGCTGGGTCACGCGGGTTGCGGTCCGGAAGCGGCTCAGCGCCGCTTGCCGAACACCGACGAGAGGAGCTTGGCGACCAGCAGGCTGGCCACGGCGGCAATGCCCGCGGCAGCAACCGGCTTGGTGCGGACGAATTCGCGCGTGTCCTCGGCGATTTCCTCGACCGGCTTGGCGCGCAGCCGTTCGGCCGCATCGGTCACGCTCTGCGCTGCGCTACGCGCATAGTCCCCATATTTCGGACCGATATTGTCATCAATCGCGCCCGCGCTGTCGTTCAGGATCTGCGCGATGCTGTTCACGGCGTCGCAGGCCATGTCCTTGACATCGCTCGCCACGTCCTTGGCCTTGCCGCTCACGTCTTCGGGAATCATTGCGCTTACCTTTTCGGAAACCTGCTGGAATGCGTTGCCCGACTGCGATGCGACGGTGGCGCCGGCGGCCGCAGCACCGCTCGATACCAGGACCGCGCTGTTCGGGGTGGGGGTGATGTCGGGCTTTTCGGCTTCCGTCTCGGCGGGCTTGGGCGCAGTCTTGCGCTTGGGCGCGGCGGTCTTCGTGGATGCAGCCCCGGTCTCGCCATTGGCACTCGCCGCCTTTTTGGCACGCGGCTTCTTCGGCGCGGCTTCGGCCCCCGATTCTGCTTCGGGCTTCGTCTCTTCTTCGGACATGAATTCCTCCTCAAGCTTGAGGACAGACGCATGAAGCGCTGCCACGGTTCCGCTTGCCCAGCGTATATTCTGGCCTGTCCGGGCATATTTTCAAGCGCTTTCGCAGGCGCAGCAAGCCGACTTTACACGGCGGGGCGGCGAGCGCCTGCAACGGTTGCAAACCGGCGGTCCAGCCCCTAGAGGGGCGGCAGATTTCCACCCCCGAAAACCGGAGAGAGTGCCGCTTATGACCGCGATCATGGACATCCACGCCCGCCAGATTCTCGACAGCCGCGGCAATCCCACGGTCGAGGTCGATGTGCTGCTCGAGGATGGCAGCTTCGGGCGCGCGGGCGTGCCCTCGGGGGCGTCGACGGGTGCCTATGAGGCGGTCGAGAAGCGCGACGGCGACACGTCCATGTATCTCGGCAAGGGCGTGACCCAGGCCGTCGACATGGTCAACAGCGAGATTTTCGAGGCGATCGTCGGGCTCGATGCCGAAGACCAGCGCGATATCGACATGGCGATGATCGCATTGGATGGCACCGAGAACAAGTCGCGCCTCGGCGCGAACGCGATCCTGGGCGTCAGCCTGGCGGTGGCCAAGGCCGCTGCCGACGCGCGCGGCCTGCCGCTCTACAGCTATGTCGGTGGTGTCTCCGCACACGTCCTGCCGGTGCCGATGATGAACATCATCAATGGCGGCGAACATGCTGACAACCCGATCGATTTCCAGGAATTCATGATCATGCCGGTCGGCGCGGACAGCCTGGCCGAGGCGGTGCGCTGGGGTTCGGAAATCTTCCATACGCTCAAGAAGGGCCTGCACGAAAAGGGTCTGGCGACCGCGGTCGGCGACGAAGGCGGCTTTGCCCCCAATCTCGCCTCGACCCGCGCCGCGCTCGACTTCATCATGGCCTCGGTCGAAAAGGCCGGGTTCAAGCCCGGCGAGAACGTGATGCTCGCGCTCGACTGCGCCGCCACCGAATTCTTCCGCGACGGCAAGTACGAGATCAGCGGCGAGGGGCTTTCGCTCTCTCCGAGCGAAATGGCCGATTATCTCGGCAAGCTGTGCGCCGAATATCCGATCCGCTCGATCGAGGATGGCATGAGCGAGGACGATTTCGAGGGCTGGCTCGCGGTCACCGAGCTGCTCGGCAACAAGGTGCAGCTGGTCGGCGACGACCTGTTCGTGACCAATCCCGAGCGGCTCGCCATGGGCATCGAAAAGGGCCTGGCGAACAGCCTGCTGGTCAAGGTCAACCAGATCGGCACGCTCACCGAAACGCTCGAAGCCGTGAACATGGCGCATCGTGCGGGCTACACCGCAGTGATGTCGCACCGTTCGGGCGAGACCGAGGATGCGACCATCGCCGATCTCGCGGTCGCCACCAACTGCGGCCAGATCAAGACCGGCTCGCTCGCACGCTCGGACCGGTTGGCCAAGTACAACCAGCTCATCCGCATCGAGGAGGAACTGGGCGCATCGGCGCATTATGCGGGTGCTGCCATCTTCCGTTGAGCAAATCCGATTTTGTTCCACGACTTGTAAGCCATTGATCGCATATTTGATTCGGGCTGGCCGTTTCGGCTTGCCAGCCCGAATCAATTGTGATTCAAGGGACCGATGTCGTCCCGCAAACCTGTCATAAAACCCGCGAAAAAGGCGATCGCGCCGGGCATCTCGCTCGTCGCGCTGCTCGCCATTGCGGCCTATGCGCTGCTGGGGCCGACGGGCGTGCTTGCCTGGGGCGATTATCGCCAGCGGCTCGAGGTGCAGAAGGTCGAGCTCGCGCGGCTGCAGAAGCAGCGCGACGCGCTGCGCAACCGTGTCAACCTGCTCGACCCCAAGGCGGTCGATCCCGATCTGGTGAGCGAGCTGGTCCGCCGCGAGCTCAATGTCGCGCATCCCGACGAGGTCATCGTTCCGCTGAAATAAGCGATGCCGCAAAAGCGTCGATGCTGCGGGAATATTGCGCAAAAACCGCCTTGGCCGTTGCGTAAACCTTTGCTCTGCTTCTATAGGAAGGGGGTCAATCCTCCCCCTGCCGCATGGCACTGATCCATCAGCGTGAAAGGTTTTCCGTCTTGGTCAAGACACCCGCTGCAAAGCCCGTTCGCAAACCGCCCGCAAAGGCCTCATCGAAAGCTCCGGTCCTGCCCGAAGAGGGCAGCAATCATCCGCGTCCGCGCAACCCCGAGCGCTATGAGGCCAGCCAGGAGGAACTGCTGCACTTCTACAAGGAGATGCTGCTGATCCGCCGGTTCGAGGAGCGCGCGGGCCAGCTCTATGGCCTGGGCCTGATCGGCGGCTTCTGCCACCTCTATATCGGCCAGGAAGCGGTCGCGGTCGGCCTGCAATCGGCGCTCGAGCCGGGCAAGGACAGCGTGATCACCGGCTATCGCGACCATGGGCACATGCTGGCTTATGGCATCGATCCCAAGATCATCATGGCCGAACTGACCGGCCGCGGCGCGGGCATCTCGCGCGGCAAGGGCGGGTCGATGCACATGTTCTCGACCGAGCACAAATTCTATGGCGGTCACGGCATCGTCGGCGCGCAGGTGCCGCTGGGCGCGGGCCTGGCCTTCGGCCACAAATATTCCGAGGACGGCGGCGTGTGCATGGCCTATTTCGGCGATGGCGCGGCGAACCAGGGCCAGGTCTATGAAAGCTTCAACATGGCTGCGCTGTGGAAGCTGCCGATCATCTTCGTGATCGAGAATAACGGCTATGCCATGGGCACCAAGGTGTCGCGCAGCAGCGCCGAGACCGAGTTCTACCGGCGCGGCGATTCCTTCCGCATCCCCGGCATGCAGGTCAACGGCATGGACGTGCTCGAGGTGCGCGGTGCGGCCGAGGCGGCGCTCGAATATGTCCGCGCCGGCAACGGCCCGCTGCTGATGGAACTGAAGACCTATCGCTATCGCGGCCATTCGATGTCCGACCCGGCCAAGTATCGCAGCCGCGAGGAAGTGCAGAACGTCAAGGAAAAGTCCGATCCGATCGAGGCGGCCAAGGCGGAGCTGCTCAAGATGGGCGTGAGCGAGGACGCGATGAAGGCGATCGACAAGGAAATCCGCACGATCGTCAGCGAGGCGGCGGACTTTGCCGAAACCTCGCCCGAGCCGGATCCGTCCGAACTGTATACCGATGTGCTGGTGGAGCAATATTGATGGCCATCGAACTGAAAATGCCTGCCTTGTCCCCGACCATGGAAGAGGGGACCCTGGCCAAGTGGCTGGTCAAGGAAGGCGATAGCGTCGCTTCCGGCGACATCCTGGCCGAGATCGAGACCGACAAGGCGACGATGGAATTCGAGGCGGTCGACGAGGGCACGATCTCGAAGATCCTGATCCCCGAAGGCACCGACAATGTGAAGGTCGGCGCGGTGATCGCTCTGATCGCGGGAGAGGGCGAGGACGCTTCGGCGGACCAGGCCGCGCCAGCGCCCGCTCCGGCACCCGCCCCCGAACCCGAAGCGGCCAAGCCCCCGACCGAGAACGTGCAGATCGTGCCCGAAACGCCCAAGCGCGCGCAGGTCAGCGATCCGGCGATCCCGGAAGGCACCGAGATGGTGCCGACCACGGTGCGCGAGGCGCTGCGCGATGCGATGGCAGAGGAAATGCGCCGCGACGAGCGCGTGTTCGTGATGGGCGAGGAAGTCGCCGAATATCAGGGCGCGTACAAGGTCACGCAGGGTCTGCTCGAGGAATTCGGCGCGCGCCGCGTGATCGACACGCCGATCACCGAATATGGCTTTGCCGGCATCGGCGCGGGCGCGGCGATGGGCGGCCTGCGTCCGGTCATCGAGTTCATGACCTTCAACTTCGCGATGCAGGCGATCGACCATATCATCAACTCGGCGGCCAAGACCAACTACATGTCGGGCGGCCAGATGCGATGCCCGGTGGTGTTCCGCGGTCCCAATGGCGCGGCGAGCCGCGTCGGCGCGCAGCACAGCCAGAATTTCGGCCCCTGGTATGCCAGCGTGCCGGGCCTGATCGTCATCGCGCCCTATGACAGTGCCGATGCCAAGGGCCTGCTGAAAGCGGCGATCCGCACCGAGGACCCGGTCGTGTTCCTCGAGAACGAACTGGTCTATGGCCGCACCTTCGATGTGCCCAAGCTCGACGATCACGTCCTGCCAATCGGCAAGGCGCGGATCATGCGCGAAGGCAGCGATGTCACCATCGTCAGCTATTCGATCGGCGTGGGTGTCGCGCTCGAAGCGGCGGAGAAGCTGGCGGCCGAAGGCGTGGACGCCGAGGTCATCGACCTGCGCACGCTGCGCCCGCTCGATACCGAGACGGTGCTGCAGAGCCTGAAGAAGACCAATCGCATGGTGGTGGTCGAGGAAGGCTGGCCGGTCTGCTCGATCGCGTCGGAAATCTGCGCGGTGGCGATGGAGCAGGGCTTTGACGATCTCGACGCGCCGGTGCTGCGCGTGACCAACGAGGACGTGCCGCTGCCCTATGCCGCGAACCTGGAAAAGCTGGCGCTGGTCGACAGCGCCCGCGTGATCGCGGCGGTGAAGAAAGTCACCTACAAGGGCTGATGACGATGGACCGGGCGGTGCTGCACCGCCCGGTCCGTATCAGATCTTCACGCAGATCAGCCCGGCGACGCACAGGCCCTTGTCTGGATTGTTCGGGTTGTTGCCGCCGCTATAGCCGGGATAGGCGCTGGGATTGGCCGCTGCCGCCTGCGCGGCTGCGATCTGGGCATCGCTGGTCTGCGGCAGGATGGCGTCGTACTTGTCGCAGGTCGACTTGCGCGCGGCGGACACGTTGTCCGACGGCGGCTTGCCGATCTCGCGCGCGTCGCGCACGGTATAGGCGGCTTCCTGGTGGAGCTCCTTGTCTTCCATGAACATGTTGCCGAACAGCGGTTCGTAGACATAGGTCAGTTCGACATACATCACCGCCGTGCCGGTGCTTGCCGCGATCTTCTCGCCCGGCGGGCCCATTCCGGTAAAGCTCGTGCCGGTCTTGCCGGTGCCCTCGGGGCCATAGTCGGAATCGTCGAACAATATGCCCTTGCAGCGCTGCCACATGATCGTCTGGCCGCCATCGGCATTGACCTCGAGGCTCGACAGCACCGTGCGGCCATCCTGATAGATGCCCGCAGCCCCTGCCTGGATCGCCGCCGCCTGGAACACGTCGTTGATCTGGTCCTCGCTGATCACCTTGGCACCCAGGGTGGAATTGAGCGTGCCGATACGCGAGGCGTTGTCGGCCATGTTGAGCGCGATCTGGCTCATCTTCATCTGCGTGATCGCGAGGTTCGATACCTCGACGCCATAGAAACCCAGGCCGATGAAGATCGGCAGCGAAAAGGCGAACTCGATCAGCGCCAGGCCCGAGCGATCGCGCTTCAGCCGGCGCGCTAGATCGCGGGTCCGGGTGACGAAGCCGGGCCGCGCCTTCTCGGCGGGGGCAGCAACTACAGCGGCGGTCATCATGTGCAGATCACCTGTTTGGTTTCGGCATTCTGGCTGGCATAGGGCTGGTTGCGCAGCACGGTGGCGGACTTGAGCGTCGCCTCGCCGGGCAGCCCGACCAGCGCATAGAGCGGGAACTTGCGGTCATAGGACATGCGCACCTCGTACAGCACGACGTCGCGCGCACCGCCGACCCCCACCTTGCCGAGGTCCCGGTCCCACACCGCGTTGGCGTTCTCGTCGGTGAAGCACTCGCCCGCATCGCGCTGGCCGTTGCTGTTCTTGTCCTCGAAATCCTCGGGCAGGCCAACCTTGGCAAAGTCGCGATAATTGCGGCGGGTATAGGTAAAGGTTGCATCGGCCGCGAGCGCGCCCAGGTTTTCCTTCACCTTGGAGTCCAGATTGGCGATGTTCATCGTGCCCGTTTCCAGCGCGGCGTCGCGCCCCGCCTTCTGCACCGCGCCATCGAGGATGGCCTTGGCATAGACGGTGTATCCAAGGTCGAACACGCCCAGCAGCAGCATCAGGAAGGTGGGCGCGATCAGGCCGAACTCGGTCACGGTCACCCCGCGCCGATCCCGGCCTGCCTGGCGAATGAAGGCGGGAAGACGCATCACTGGGTCAACCTCAGTTCCGAAATCTGCTTGGCGATGTTCTGGAAAGCCGTGTTGAGCTGCGAGCTGTTCGCCGCAGTGAACGAGCTGCCGCTGCTGGAACAGGTCGTCATGTCGGTGGTCAGCGTGGTGCCGAAGGCGATCACCCACAGGCGGATGCCCTTGGACTTGATCGCCTCGCAGATCGCCAGATACCGCCGGCGCTGCCGCTCGAGCTGTGTCGGATCGTTGCTGCCGCCGGTGACGCGCCGGTCGTACATCTCGACACCGTACATGCTGGCGACAAAGTCGTAGCTGGTCAGCTGACCGTCGGTCATGAAGATCATGTGGCGGCTGACCGATCCGGGATTGCCCGGATTGGCATTGACCGTCGACTGGAAGATGCCCTGCGGCGAGGCCAGGCGCGCGCCCCAGAGCAGCCCGACATCGTGATAGGTGCCGCCCACCGCGACCAGATTGTTGACATAGGTCTGTACCTGATCGCGCGTCATCGTGGCGAGCAGCGTCGCCTTGCTGGGACAGGCGGTATAGCCACCGCCATAATTCTTGATGCTGGTGCCGTCGTTGCGGAAGAAATAGACGTCCTCCCAATAGGGGCGCCATTTCGTCGCAGTGCTGTGGGGCGCCGCGTCGATGTTCAGGTCATGCGCGTTCAGGCTGCCATCGGCGGTGATGCCGCTCGACGTGCTGACGAAATTCGCCGCGGCGAGCGTGTCGCGCTCCTCGATGCAGCCGTTCCAGCGGCTGGTGCTGCCATTGATCTCGCTGGGCGTGGTGACCGCGGGGTTGGCGGATTTGATCGACTGGACAAAGGCGCGAACCGGGAAGCTGTACTGGCCATATTCCCAGTGCGAGAACGTGGCACCAGCCTGCCATGTCGCGGACTGGGTGACCGTGGTCGTCTCGATATTGCGCTGCCGCACGCATTGCCGGTTATTGGTTCCGCTCCAGGATGGCGCTGCGCCCCCCCAGCTATAGGCCGTGTAGGTGATCCTCGTGGTCACATTACCAGAGGTCTGCGTGCTTGGGTTGTTTGTCGGGTTCGGACTGAAGCCGAAGAGCCAACCGACATTGTTGCCGTAGTTGCCGCAGTTGGTGCGGGAGATGTTCGTGCCTCCGCCGCTGACCGCGCTGTGCGGGCGGTTCGGACACGCAAAGGACTGGTTGCCACCATAGACCTGGCAGTCGACCGAATTGGTCGTCGTGCTGATATTCCAGATCGGCCGCCGCGACTGATAGGCCCAGGTATCGCCGGTCGTGCCGCCGATCAGCCATTGCTGATTGGCGTCATAGAGCAGCTCGCCGACATTGACGTTGGTCGAATAGGGCACGAAGGAATAGCGGATGCGCGCGTTGCTGCCCGACGAGGCATTGGCCAGCGTGTCGTAGAAGCTCATCACCGAATTGCGCAGCGCGGTGATCTTGACGATCGATCCGCCGCTGCCATCGGGGATGGTGTCCAGCATCGATCCGGTGACGTCGAGCACGAAAGTCGTGTCGGTGTTGGTCAGGTTGAGTTCCGCCTGGCACTTGACGTCGATGTCGATCGTTTCCTTGCCGAACATGCCCATGATCGTGGTCGGCATGACCGCAGATGCGGTGCCGGTGACCTGGCTGGTGCCGGACACGTTGGTGGTGCTGAACGTCACATCCGTGGTGTCGTTATAGCCCGGCTGATAGTTGACGTCGAAAAAGTCCCGCGCCTGTGCCTTTGCCGCATCGGTATAGCTGGCGGCGGCCATCGCGCGGCGACCGGCGAGAACGCCGGCGTCGCATGCATGCTGCAGCCGCGACTTGACCATATAGGCACGGCTCATGTCCACCGCGCCGCCGATCATCGCCGCCATGGGCAGGATGCTCGCGGCCAGAATGGGGAGCACGTTGCCGCGCTTCGATGCGAGCAGCCGGTTCAGCACCGGGCGCGCGCTGGCCTTCGCGGCATCGTGCCGCGCGCTGGTGCCAGAGCGCTGATCTTCGGTGTG
This sequence comes from Blastomonas sp. CACIA14H2, assembly GCA_000503195.1. Lineage (GTDB taxonomy): Bacteria > Pseudomonadota > Alphaproteobacteria > Sphingomonadales > Sphingomonadaceae > Blastomonas. The sequence continues at coordinate 91,727 of AYSC01000004.1, read as the reverse complement.
GCGGATGGTCATGATGTGGTTAATGCCCCTTAGACGCAGCCTGCCTTGTATCGGGACAATGGTAAGCAGCCCTCAAAGGGAGATGGTTAAGCCCAAGTTTACCTTGATTTGGCGCGGTATTTGCGGGACTGCGCGCGCCATGGCCCCAACCGAAACCCCCGTTTCGCCGCTCGTGACGCTGGCCGGCAGCTATGGCGATCGCCAGGTGCGCGACTGGGCAAGGGCGCTGTTCGCCTTCGATGCGCAGATGGCGGGCATCGTGCTGCCGGCGCGCGAACCGATGCTGGCGCAGATCCGTCTGCAATGGTGGCACGATATGCTCGCCAAGCCGGCGGCGGCGCGTCCGTCGGCCAATCCGGTGCTGGCAAGTCTGGCCTCGCTCGAGGCGGAAGGGCTGGTGCTTGCCGAAGCGCTGGGTCCCGTGATCCGCGGCTGGGAGGCGGCGCTCGAGATCGAGGACAGCACCGCCGTGGCCGATTTTGCCGAGGGCAGGGGGCAGCTGTTTGCGGCCTTCGCAAGCCTGGCGGGCGGGGAGGCCGGCGATCTGACGCGCATCGGCCGCGCCTGGGCGCTGTGGGACATGGTGCGCTTCCACCGGCGCACGCCCGCGCTCGATGCGGCCTTTGCGGCGGTCGATACGCAGGCGCTGGCGCGGATCGGCTTGCCTGCACGGCTGCGCCCGCTTTCGATCATCGCCCGCGCGGTGCGGCTTGACATCGCCCGGGGCCGGTTGGATCGTCCCTGGGCCGGGCCTGGCCTGTTCGTGCGGCTGGTCTGGCACGGGCTGACCGGGTGGTGAGCGGCTGATGGCAAGGAGGCAGGGGGATGCGGATCCTTTTCGGCGGACTGGCGGCGATCGCCCTGCTGGTCGGCGGCTTCTTCCTCATCCGGGCGCAGCAGCAGGATGACGAGCTGGCCGAGATTGCCGCGCCGCCCCCAGAGCCTCAGGACAGCGGCCTTCCGATGGCCGATCCCGGCCAGATGCGCGGTCCCGCGCCGCCCGAAGCCACCGAATTGACGCGCGAGGAACGCCGCTTCGCCCGGTTCGACCGCAATGCCGACCGCATCATTACCCGCGAGGAACTGCTCGCCAGCCGCACCAAGGCGTTCAAGGCGCTCGACAAGGACGGCAACAATCTGCTGACCTTCGAGGAATGGGCGGTCGCGACCTCGGATCGCTTCGCCAGGGCCGATGGCGACCGCAACGGACGCCTGTCGCCCGAGGAATTCGCCACCACCCGGCCCAAGCGCCCGGTGCAGCGGTGCAAATGCTGATTATTCGGCGGCGACGACCTCGCCCGTGCCAGCCAGCCAGCCTTGCAGGTCGGCGCGCGCGCGCGAGGTGTAAGCCTCCTTGCGCTGCTTCTTGTGCACCTTGTCCTCGGGCGGCGGGAACAGGCCGAAATTGACGTTCATCGGCTGGAAGTCGCTCGCTTCCGCCCCGCCCGTGATATGGCCGAGCAGCGCGCCGAGCGCGGTCGTCACCGGCGGCGTTTCGAGGCTGCGCCCCTGCAGTTCGGCCGCGGCAAAGCGCCCCGCCATCAGCCCGACGCTCGCGCTTTCGACATAGCCTTCGCAGCCGGTAATCTGCCCGGCAAAGCGGATATGCGGGGCCTTGCGCAGCCGCAGCTGGCCATCAAGCAGGCGCGGCGAGTTGATGAAGGTGTTGCGGTGCAACCCGCCCAGCCGCGCGAACTCGGCCTTTTCCAGCCCCGGAATGGTGCGGAACAACTCGACCTGCGCGCCGTGCTTGAGCTTGGTCTGGAAGCCGACCATGTTCCACAGCGTGCCCAGCTTGTTGTCCTGGCGCAGCTGCACCACCGCATAGGGCCAGCGCCCGGTGCGCGGATTGTCGAGTCCCACCGGCTTCATCGGGCCGAAGCGCAAGGTGTCCACGCCGCGCGCTGCCATCACCTCGATCGGCATGCAGCCCTCGAAATAAGGGGTGTCCTTCTCCCACTCCTTGAACTCGGTCTTCTCGCCCTCGATCAGCCCGCGATGGAAGGCCAGATACTGGTCCTTGTCCATCGGGCAGTTGATATAGTCCTTGCCGTCGCCTTCGGGCCCGACCTTGTCCCAGCGGCTCGCCATCCAGCAGATGTCCATGTCGATGCTGTCGCGGTGGACGATCGGGGCGATGGCATCGAAGAACGCGAGCGCGTCCTCGCCCGTCGCCGCGCCGATCGACTGGGCGAGCGACATCGCGGTCAGCGGGCCGGTAGCGATGATCGTCGAGCCTTCGCCCGGCAGGCTGTCGATCCGCTCACGCACGATGCGGATATTCGGGTGCTCGCTCAACGCCCTGGTGACGATATCGGAGAAGATGTCGCGGTCCACCGCCAACGCCGAGCCTGCGGGAACCTTGGCCTTGTCCGCCGATGCCATGATCAGCGAATCCAGCGTGCGCATCTCCTGGTGGAGCAGGCCGACCGCGTTGCGATCGGCATCGTCGGAGCGGAAGCTGTTCGAGCAGACCAGTTCGGCCAGGCCATCGGTCTGGTGCGCGGGCGTCATGTCGCCGCCGCCGCGCATTTCGGACAGGCGCACCTTCACGCCGGCCTGGGCGAGCTGCCATGCCGCTTCGGAGCCGGCGAGGCCTCCGCCGATGATGTGGATCTGGTGCTGGAAATCGTCGCTGTTGCTCATGCGCGTGCAGATAGCGTGTGCGATGGCATTTGCCCAGCTTGCGCATGATCCTCTTTCGGTGCCATCAGGGGGGCGGACGCAAACCGGGGGAGAGCACATGGTCGGCAAGCGCGCACTGGCGGAATCGCGGCCGTGGCTGCTGCTGAGCCTTGTCGCGGCGATCAGCTATTATTTCGTCAGCGATGCGCCGATCCCGGGACTGTACCTGATGCTGTGGAAGGGGCTGGGCGTCGGTTTTCTCGCTGTGTTCGCCCTTGCGCGCCACCATTCGCGCGACGGGCAGCTGATCGGCGCAGTGATGGCGCTGGGTGCGATCGGCGACATGTTGATCGAGATCGACATGATCTATGGCGCGCTCGCCTTCATGGCGGGGCATGTCGTCGCGATCTGGCTCTATGCGCGGCACCGCCGGGCGAGCGTCACGTTCAGCCAGCGGCTGTTCGCGCTGCTGCTGGTGCCGGGCGTGGTGCTGATCGCCTGGGCGCTGCCGATCGACCGCAGCGGGGCAGGGGGCATCGCGTTGTACAGCCTGTTCCTCGCAGTCATGGCGGCGATGGCCTGGACCAGCGATTTCCCGCGCTATCGCGTCGGCACCGGCGCGCTGTTGTTCGTCGCCTCGGACCTGCTGATCTTCGCCCGGCTGGGGCCGCTCGAAGGCTCGATCATTCCCGAATGGCTTATCTGGCCGCTCTATTATTTCGGCCAGTTCCTGATCTGCACAGGGGTGATCCAGAGCCTGCGTCACAGGGACCCGCGGCTCGCCGGTTGAAGCCAGGACGCGCGCGTGTTATAACATTCGTATGAACAAGCCTCTCAAACTCATCAAGATCGGCAATTCGACCGGCGTCATCCTCCCCAAGGACGTGCTGGCGAGGATGAATGTCGAGCAGGGGGACGAGATTTATCTCAGCGAAACATCGGACGGTCGGATCAGCCTGGACCGTTACGATGCCGATTTCGCGCGCAAGATGGAACTGGCCGAGCAGATCATGCGCGAGGATCGTGACATCCTGCGCGTGCTGGCAAAATGAGCGGTTGGATCTGGATAGAAAAGGCCATTCTGCTCGCCGTACATGATCGCCAGATCGCCGAACATGGCGGTGGTCAGGGTATCCGTGACGAAGGCCTGCTCGAAAGCGCATTGAACCGCGCGGTCAATCTGGCCGCCTATGGCGAGCCCGGACCTGCTGACCTGGCGGCAGCCTATGCGTTCGGCATCGCGCGCAACCATCCCTTTGTTGATGGCAACAAGCGTACCGCCTGGGTCGCCGCGCGCCTGTTTCTGATGGTCAACGCGGTCGAGATCGAATTCGGCAAGGCCGAGGCGACCGTGATGATGCAACAACTCGCCGCAGGCGACCTCACCGAGGATGAGGTCGCCCGCTGGTTTCGCGATCATATCGTGCCGCAGCGCTGAGGCTTATTCGCTCGCCGGCTCGGCCGTTTCTTCCGCCACGTCGCCGTTTTCCTCTTCCGCGATGCGCGCGGCGCTGACGACATGCTCGTTGTCCGCGACGTTGAACAGGCGCACGCCCGCCGAGTTGCGGCCGATCACGCGCATGGTCGAGAGGCTCAGGCGAATAAGCTTGGCCTGATCGGTCACCAGCATCAGCTGGTCCGACTGATGCGCCGGGAAGCTCGCCAGCACCGGGCCGTTACGATCGATATTGTCGATATTGGTGATGCCTTGGCCGCCGCGACCGGTGCGGCGATATTCATAGGCCGAGGACAGCTTGCCATAGCCATTGGCGCAGACGGTGAGGATGAACTGCTCGGCCTCGGCAAATTTCTGCATCCGTTCGGGCGAGAGCGTCGGCTCGGCGTCATTGCCCTTCCAGGGCGCGGCGCGCAGATATTCGTCGCGTTCCTCGGTGGTGGCATCGAAGCCGCCCAGGATCGACAGCGAGATCACCTCGTCGCCTTCGCGCAATGTCATGCCGCGCACCCCGGTCGAGGTGCGGCTCTGGAACTCGCGCACATCGGTTGCGGCAAAGCGGATCGCCTTGCCCTGGCGCGTGGCGAGCAGTACGTCGTCGCCCTCGGTGAGCAGCGCGACACCGATCAACCGGTCGTCCGACCCCTCGTCGAAGCGCATCGCGATCTTGCCGTTCGTGGGCACGTTGGTGAACGCATCCATCGAGTTGCGCCGCACCGTGCCATTGGCGGTGGCGAACATCACGTGCAGATCGGCCCAGGTATCTTCGTCCTCGGGCAGCGGCAGCACGGTCCGGATGGTCTCGCCCTGCGCCAGCGGCAGCAGGTTGACCATCGGCCGTCCGCGCGTCGCCGGGCCGCCTTCGGGCAGGCGCCACACCTTCTGGCGATAGACCTTGCCGTGCGTCGAGAAGAACAGCACCGGCGTGTGCGTCGAGGTGACGAACATGCTGGTGACGGCATCCTCGTCCTTGGTCGCCATGCCCGAACGGCCCTTGCCGCCCCGCGCCTGCGCGCGGAAGGCATCGAGCGGGGTGCGCTTGATATAACCCTGCAGCGTGACGGTGACGACCATCTCCTCGCGCTCGATCAGGTCCTCGTCGTCGATGCCGTCGGCTGCCGGCGCGATCTCCGACAGGCGCGGCGTGGCGAACTCGCTCTTCACCGCGATCAGCTCGTCGCGCAGCACCTGGTACAGCTTGGCGCGGTCACCCAGGATGGCCAGAAATTCCTCGATGCTCGCGGCAAGCGCCTTCAGTTCGTTGCCGATCTCGTCGCGGCCCAGAGCGGTCAGCCGATGCAGGCGCAGGTCGAGGATCGCGCGCACCTGAATGTCGCTGAGCGTATAGGTATCGCCCTCGATCTCGGCCTCGATCGCCTCGACCAGCCGGATATAGGGGGCAATCTCCTCGATCGGCCATTGCCGCGCGATCAGCGCCGCACGCGCTTCGGCGGGCGAGGCGGAGGAGCGGATGATCCGCACCACCTCGTCCATGTTGGTCACCGCGACGACCAGGCCGAGCAGGATATGGGCGCGGTCGCGCGCCTTGGCGAGCTCAAACTTGGTGCGGCGGGTGATGACCTGCTCGCGGAAGCGGACGAACGCCTCGATGATCTCCTTGAGCGGCAGCACTTCGGGGCGGCCGCCGCGGATCGCCAGCATGTTCGCCGGGAAGCTCGACTGGGCCGGGCTGTGCCGCCAGATCTGGTTGAGCACCACCTCGGGCGTCGCATCGCGCTTGAGGTCGATGACGACGCGCACGCCTTCGCGGTTCGATTCATCGCGAATGTCGCTGACGCCCTCGATGCGTTTGTCCTTGGCGGCTTCGGCGAGCTTCTCGACCAGGCTGTTCTTGCCGAGCTGGAACGGGATGGAGGTCAGCACGATCGAGCGGCGGTCGCCCCGGCCTTCCTCGATCTTGTGGCGCGCGCGCATGATGATCGACCCGCGGCCGGTCGAATAGGCGTTGCGCACGCCCGCCTGGCCCAGGATCAGTGGCGCGGTGGGGAAGTCGGGGCCGGGGACGATCTTCATCAGATCTTCCAGCTCGATCATCGGGTTGTCGATCCACGCCAGGCACGCGTCGATCACTTCGCCGAGGTTGTGCGGCGGGATGTTGGTCGCCATGCCGACGGCGATACCGCCGGCGCCGTTGACCAGCAGGTTCGGGAAGCGCGCGGGCAGCACCTGCGGCTCGTCGCGCGACCCGTCATAATTGGGCGTGAAGTCGACCGTGTCCTTGTCGAGATCGTCGAGCAGGCTGTTGGCGACCTTGGCGAGGCGCGCCTCGGTGTAACGCATCGAGGCCGGCGGATCGGGATCCATCGATCCGAAATTGCCCTGGCCGTCGATCAGCGGCACGCGCATCGACCAGTCCTGGGTCATGCGCGCCAGTGCGTCGTAGATCGCGCTGTCGCCATGCGGGTGATAGTTGCCCATCACATCGCCGACGATCTTGGCGGACTTGCGATAGGGGCGTCCGGCGACGAAGCCGCCCTCCTGGCTGGCGAAAAGGATGCGGCGGTGGACGGGCTTCAGGCCGTCGCGGACATCGGGCAGGGCGCGGCTGACGATGACCGACATGGCATAGTCGAGATAGCTCGACCGCATCTCGTCGACGATGTCGATGCGTTCGATTTCATTGGGTTCCGCTGGTGCGGTGGTATCGTTCATTCCATGCGCCTTTTATGCCTTTTGTGACGCTTTCGCGTCAGGATCGGCTCTAGGCGACGGAGTGCGGAAAAGCCAGCTTTTGCGGGCGTTTTACGGGTATTTTTCAACAGGAAAAACAGGCGCTTGGCGGTGCGCCAAGATCAGGGCTGGATGGCGCTGCCGTCAAAGGCGAAGATGCCGCCCGAATCGGCCGGAGAAAGCCGGTCGAGCACGTCGAGCATCATGGCTGCGCTGCGGTCCGCATCGAACAGCTTGCCGTCGGCGACATTGGCCTGGAAGGGCTTGCTCAGGGCGGTATCGACCGTGCCGGGATGCAGCGCGACGGCGATCGCCTGGTCGTTGCGGCGGCCCAATTCGATCGCGATGTTGCGGATCGTCATGTGCAGCGCGGCCTTGGCCGCGCGATAGCCGTACCAGCCGCCCAGCCGGTTGTCCGAGATGCTGCCGACGCGCGCGCCGATCGCGGCGAACAGGGCGGGGGCCTTGCGCGGCATCAGCGGCACGAAATGCTTGGCCACCAGCGCCGGACCGATGGTGTTGACGGCGAAATTGCGCGCCATCCAGGCGGCGTTGAGATCCTTCAAGCTCTTTTCCGGCCCGCGCCCGTCTGTGTGGAGCAGGCCGGTGGCGACGATTACCCGGTCGGGGGCAAGGCCCCGGCCCGAGAGCCGCGCCGCTGCCGCAGCGATGCTCGCCTCATCGTCCAGATCGATATGGCCCTCGCCCGAAAGGCTGCGGGCAAACGCGATCACGGTGTCGCCGCGCGTTTCGGCCTGGCGGACAAACGCCGCGCCGATGCCGCCCGAGGCTCCGATGATGACGCTGGTGCGGCTCACGCGCGCACGAACCGCCACACGTCGTTGTCGCTCGCCTCGGCATCAAAGCGATAGCCGTCGCTGTCGAAGTCCTTGAGCGCTTCGGGATCGCCGTGCCGGTGCTCGCACAGGAAGCGCGCCGCCATGCCGCGTGCGCGCTTGGCATCGAAGCTGACGAAGCGCGGGCCCTTGGGCCCCTGCTGACGGAAATCAGCGGTGATGACGCGGATGCCGCGCTTCGCCAGCCCCTTGTCGGCGGCGGCGAAATATTCCTGACTGGCGAGGTTCACCACGGTATCGCCCCCGCTCGCGGACAGATCCTCGGCAATGGCGGACGCGATCCGGTCTCCCCAGAAGGCGACGAGCGAACTGTGGCGCGGCGCCCAGCGCGTCCCCATTTCGAGACGATAGGGGCGGATGCTGTCAAACGGTCGCAGCAGCCCGTACAGGCCAGACAGGATGCGGACATGGTCCTGCGCGAAGGCGAGCGCGGGCTCGTCGAGCGTCCTGGCCTCCAGCCCGGTATAGACATCGCCGTTGAAGGCGAAGGCGGCAGGCCGCTCGGGCTGATCGAAAAAGCCGCGATAGCGCGCATAGTTGAGATCGATCAGCGCATCGGACACCGGCATGATCTGCTTCATCTTCGCCTTGCTCAGCCGCGCGGCGGATTTCACCAGCCGCTCGGTCTCGGGCTCGAAGCGCGGCGGGCTCGGCGCGACGGCGGGGGCAGGCGAATCGAAATCCAGCGATTTGGCGGGGGACAGCAGGATGATCATGACGGCCAGCGCATAGACCAGCGACGAACCGATGCAAAGGCCGTCGGAAGCGTTGGGCCGAAGTTAACTTTCCGCGCCGCGCGTGCGCCACCATCGGCTTTTTGGATAGGAACCGCAAAGGTCGTTGTCCGTTCCTGCCAGAGTCATTAAGGACGGCTTCATCAACCGGCCGCCAAAGGCTGACACGTGATCGGCAGCTCTAGCTTTGCCGTGTTTTAGTTCGGAGGATAACATGCGTCGCATTTCCCGTTTCAACATGGCCCTGATGCTGGCACTCGCCGGAACCACCGCCGTCTCGCTGGCGCTGCCGGTCGATGGTGCCTTTGCCCAGCGTACGGAGAAGAAGGGCAAGAAGGGCAAGGAAGAAGCGCCGCAGATGGAGCTGAGCGCCGAGTTCCGCAACGCCTTTGCCGCCGCACAGACCGCCTTTGGTGCCAATGATTTCGTCACCGCCGAAACCAAGCTCAATGAAGCCGCCGCCGTCGCTGCCAGCGCCGACGAGAAATATCTCACCGGCAAGATGACGCTGCAGATCGGCCTGAAAAAGAACGACGAAGCGATGCAGATGAAGGGCATCGAGCAGGCACTGACCAGCGGCAAGGCGACCGAAGCCGAAACCAAGACCTTCAACAGCTTCATCGGCGAAAAGGCGCTGCTCAAGAACGATTTCGGCCGCGCGCGCCAGTATCTCACCGCCGCCGTGCAGGCGGGGCAGAACAGTCCGGTCAACCTGTTCCAGCTTGCCGAGGCGCATTTCGGCGAGGCGATCGCCAAGTCCGGTGGCCGCAGCATCGATGCCGCCAACGCGCCGGTCGCGGCAGCGGGTCTGCCCTATCTGCAGCGCGCGGTCGAGGGCGACCTGGCCGGTACCAAGCAATATGCGGCGAGCTGGGCGAAGCGCGGCTTCCAGATCGCGCGCGCGACCAAGAGCGACAGCAGCGTGTTCGCCAATCTGCTGCTGCGCGCCGACGGCGGCAAGGGCGCATGGCATGAGGTCGTCCAGGCGGTCCAGGCCGACAATCGCAGCTTTACCAGCGAGCAGAATCTCGACGCGATGCGGCTGCTGCGCATGGCGGGCGGCATGACCAGCGCCAGCGACTATCAGGAATATATCGAGGCCGCCGGCGCCGCGCGTCGCCCGACCGAGGTGATCGCGCTGATCGAGGAAGGCAAGGCTGCTGGAATCATCACCGACGGCAATGCCTATTTCAAGGATGCGCTGACCACCGCCAACGGCGCGCGCGGCGAATATGTCGCGACGCTGCCCGAATCGGTGCGCGATTCGCGCGGCAAGGCGACCGCGACCGTGACGCTGGCCACCGCCGACGCGCTGCTCGCCAACAAGCAATATGCCGAGGCCGAGGAACTGGCCGCGCTCGCGGTCACCAAGGGTGCGACCGACAAGGAGCGTGCGCTGATGATCCAGGCGATCGCGCAGGTGGCGCAGGGCAAGTACGATCCCGCGCGTCAGACGCTGACCGGCGTCACCGGCGTTCGCGCGCCGCTCGCCAGGCTGTGGACGCTGTATATCGACCAGAAGTCGGGTGCGGGCGCGGCGGCTCCGGCCGCCTGACCTTTCCCGCGGCGCAGAATCGAGAAAGGCAGGCTGGGCCGGGCGCCCCGCCTGCCTTTTTCATGTCTGCTTCCTGCGGCCTATTCGTCGAGCGGGACGCCCGGCTGCTGCTTGCTGGTGCGGATGGTCAGAGAGGTCTTGACGCTGGCGACATTGGCCGCCGGGGTCAGCTTGGAGGTCAGGAAGGCCTGGAATTCCTGCAGGTCGCGCGCGACGATCTTCAGGATGAAGTCGATCTCGCCGTTGAGCATATGGCATTCGCGCACCTGCGGCAGCGTGCTGACATGTTCCTCGAACGCCTTGAGGTCGCTTTCAGCCTGGCTCTTCAAGCTGACCATCGCGAACACCGTGATCGCAAAGCCCAGCTTCTGCGGATCGATATCGGCATGATAGCCGCGAATGATGCCGGCTTCCTCCAGCGCGCGCACGCGGCGCAGGCAGGGCGGTGCGGTCAGGCCGACGCGGCTCGCAAGCTCGACATTGGTGATCCGCCCCTCATCCTGGAGCCGGGTCAGCAGCTGCCGGTCGATATGATCCAGACTTGACACGATTTTTCCCCTGGCTTTGATCGGCAGATACACGCGCTGGAGATGCCTGGGCATCGCAAGACACGCGCATGCTGCGGTATTTGGGCGTGCGGCAGAAATAATCCGCAACATCACGCCACCTACCTATAATATAATTATTCGGTAACGCAATTGTCCCACATTGCGACGCGACAAAAAGCGCCCTTTCGCGGGTGAAAGGACAGGGCTATCCCTTGTCTCCACCGGTCGGCTGCGTGTATCGGACACGCCCCGCCGATCCGGACTGTCGGGCTATCCAAGGACCATTTCCAAGCCGATGCGCTATGACGACCGCCTTTCGACCGTTTTGGCTGGCAGCGTTCCCACCGGCGCGGCTGCGGTGGCGCAATATCGCCAGCTGGTCGATCTGCTGGGGCAGATCGGCGGCAACGATCTCGACGCGCGCCATGCGCCCGCGCTCGCCCGGATCCACGAATTGCGCAGCAGCGTCAGCGAGGCCGATCGGCTGCTGACGGTGCAATGCCTGTCCGGGCGGCTGGTCTCGCCGGTGCTGGTCCAGTATCTCGCCTCCGAACGGCCCGATATCGCAAGCGCCGCGATCCGAGCGGCGCGGCTCGACGATGCCAGCTGGGCGGCCCTGGTGCCTGCATTGCCGACGCGTGCGCGAGGTTTCCTGCGCCACCGCCGCGATCTCGGCCCGCGGACCAAGGCGCTGCTCGACCAGCTGGGGCTGTACGATACCGCGTTGCCCGCCGCCGAGGTTCTGGTGGCAGCCGAGACTGCGGCCCCTGTCGCGCCGGAGCCGGTCGCTGATGCTTCCGAAGCCCCCGAAGCCGAACCTGCCGCGCCGCCGCCGGTCGAAGCCGAAGCGATCCGCGAACCCGAGGTCGCGAGCGAACCCGAGCCTGACCCGCTGGCGCTGGTCGAAGCCGAGATCGAACCCGAACCGATAGCCGAATCCGAGCCCGCACCCGTCCCGGTGTCCGCTGGCCCGCAAAGCATCGGTGAGATCGTCAAGCGGATCGAGGCGCTGCAGGAGGTCCGCATCCGCCAGGCGATGGAGCAGGAGCCGCCGCGCCGCGATGGCTGGCAGCAGCTCGAACAGACGCTCGCCGCGCCCGCAGATCGCTCCGCCGCTGTGGCAGAGACCGGCGAAACCGCCGATGCCGGCTGGCCCGAAGGGCACCAGCATTTCCAGTTCGCCACCGGCATCGACGGCAGCATCGTCAGCACGCGCGGCATGCTGCTCGGCATGGTGCACGGGCTGTCGCTCGCCCAGCCTGCACTGACCGGCTTTCGCGGCGTGGATGCCTCGGTCGCCACGGCGTTCAGCCGCCGCATGCCGATCCGCGGCGGGCGCGCGGACCTCGGCAGCGCCGCCTCGCTGGCGGGCGAATGGCGGATCGATGCCGATCCGAGCTTCAACCGTGCCACCGGCCGTTTCACGGGGTATAGCGGGACGCTGCGCCGCCCGATGCCCTGGGAAAGCGCCGGGCCCGATGCCGCGACGACCGGGCTGGCAGGTCGCGACGGGCTGCGCCAGATCGTGCACGAACTGCGCACCCCGCTCAATGCCATCATGGGCTTTTCCGAGATCATCGAGCAGCAGCTGTTCGGACCGGTGCTCAGCGACTATCGCGAGATGGCGCAGCGCATCCGGCAGGACGCGCGCCAGCTGCTCAGCGGCTTCGATGATCTCGACACCGCGCTCCGGCTCGATCGCCATGCCATCGACGATCCGCAAGGCCATGTCGCGCTAACCGATCTGGTCGATCGCCTTGCAAGCAGGGTCGAACCGCTGCTCGATTATGCGCGTGCGACGCTGGACATGGGGTCGGTACCGCCGTCCGCTGTCATCGCGATGTCCGCCCAGGCGCTCGACCGCATCGTGCCGCGTCTTGCCGGCGCACTGATCGGCAGCTGCCAGCCGGGCGAAACGCTGGCGCTGCGGTTTGCCGAAGCCGACCAGTCGATCGCTATCCGGTTCAGCCGTCCGGAAGCACTGGCCGGGCTGGACGAGGCCGCGCTGTTCGATGTCGACCGCGCCGATGCGGGCCAGCATGGCGGCGGGCCTCTGCTCGGCCTGGGCTTCTGCCTGAGGCTGGTGCGCAACCTGCTGGCGAGCCATGGCGGCGCGCTCGCGATCGAGGACGATGCTCTGCGCTTGACCTTGCCCGGCGCCGGGATTAGCGCAGAAGCCGCGCGGTTCTAGGCGGGAGGGGCGCGCACGGGGCGGCCACCGGGGGTGCCAAGCCGATCCTTTGCGACGCTGCGAGACATGAGCGAATGACCTTTGCAAGATTGCCGGGCAAGGATGATTTTGTCCGCTTTTCGCCCGATTTCGGCCAGCGCTATCTGTTGACGGTCGATGTCGAGGAAGAGTTCGACTGGACCCGGCCGATCAAGCGCGAAGGCTATTCGCTCGAAGCCGTCGAGGCGATCACCGATTTCCAGAAATTGTGCGAGGATTATGGCGTAACGCCTTTGTATCTCGTCGACTGGCCGATCATTTCCGACCCGCGCGGCAAGGACATCTATGGCCGGCTGGTGCGCGAGGGGCGCGCCGAGGTCGGCATCCAGCTGCACCCCTGGGTCAACCCGCCGTTCGAGGAAGAGGTGACCCAGCGCAACACCTATGCCGGTAACCTGCCCAAGGAACTCGAGCGCGCCAAGTTCATCGCGCTGCGCGATGCGATTACCGAAGCGACCGGCAAACAGCCGATCGCCTATCGCGCCGGGCGCTATGGCATCGGCGGCGAGACGCTCAACCTGCTACGCGAGGCGGGGGTGCGCTTCGACACCTCGGTGCGCGCCAATTTCGATTACAGCAAGGCCGAAGGGCCCGATTTCTCGCATTATCCGCTCGAGCCCTATTGGCTCGACCGCACGCTGGGCATTGTCGAGCTCCCGGTGACCTCGGTCTATTGGGGGCTGCTCAGGCGTCAGGGCACGTTCTTCCCGCTTGCGCAGATGGCGGGCGTCACCAAGTCGCTGATGGCGCGCGGGCGCCTGCTCGAGCGCATTTCGCTGACGCCCGAGGGCATCTCGATCGACGAGGTGGTGCGCGGCATCGACATCGCGCTCGACGACGGATTGCCGATCCTCAATTTCTCGTTCCACTCGCCCTCGCTCAAGGCCGGCTATACCCCCTATGTCCGCAGGGACGAGGACGTCACCGCCTTCTACGACTGGTGGCACCATGTGCTGTCCTATCTCGCGCAGCGCGGGGTCAAGCCGACGAGCATCGCGGACATCGACGCCAATATCGTGCGGTGAGGGCGGAGCCTGACGCGCCGCAAAGCAGGTCATGCGCTTTTCGCGCTTGCCATGCAGCCCTGCGCTGGGCTAACCGCGCCTCTGGCACAGCCGGGACGGGCCTGTAGCTCAGTTGGTTAGAGCTGGCCGCTCATAACGGCTAGGTCGGGGGTTCGAGTCCCTCCGGGCCCACCAGTCCGTCCGGTACGAGACCACCAGGAACCGGGCACCACCTGGCCGGATCGGGGAGTAGCGCAGCCTGGTAGCGCATCTGCTTTGGGAGCAGAGGGTCGCAGGTTCGAATCCTGTCTCCCCGACCATTTTCAACGATTTCACCCGTTCAGCGCAGCGTCGGCAGCGCGCGGGCCAGGCCGTCGAGCGCGGCCTCCAGCGTCGTGCGGTGCTTGGCGAAGCAGAAGCGGACGAGATGGGTGGGTGCGCGCTCGGCGTAGAAGGCCGAGATCGGGATCGCGGCGACGCCGACCCGGCCGATGATCGCCTCGCAGAATGCGACATCGCCGAGCGGCACCTCGGATGCGGCGAGGTCCACCGTGACGAAATAGGTGGCGGCCGACGGGATCGTCGCAAGGCCGATCGCGTGCAGGCCCGCGCAGAAAAGGTCGCGGCCCGCCTGATGCTCGGCGCGCGCCAACGCGATCCAGTCATCCTGGCTGTTCAGCCCTTCGGCGACCGCCCATTGCAGGTGCGGCGGGCTGGTGAAGGTGAGGAACTGGTGCGCCTTGGCGAGCACGCGCGCGATCGGCGGGGCGGCGCACATCCAGCCGAGCTTCCACCCGGTCAGCCCGAAGATCTTGCCGGCAGACCCGATCTTGACCGTGCGTTCGCGCATGCCGGGCTGCTGCATCAGCGACCGGTGCTGCGCGCCGTCATAGACCAGCGCCTCCCACACCTCGTCGCAGATCGCGATCAGATCGTGCTCCACGCAGGCCTGCGCGAGCAACGCCAGATCGTCAGGATGCGCGCAGGTGCCCATCGGGTTCATCGGATCGTTGAGCACCAGCAGCTTCGTGCGCGGGCCGATGGCGGCTGCCAGGCTGGCAGGGTCGATGCGCCAGCTCGTCCGGTCCATGTCGACGATCCGCGCGGTGCCGCCTGCGCGCTGCACCAGCGGCAGATAGGCATCGTAGAGCGGCTGGAACAGCAGCACCTCGTCGCCCGGCACGATCAGCGCGAGCAAGGTGGCGGCGATGGCCTCGGTCGCGCCCGAGGTGACGACCACCTCGTCTGCGGCCAGATCGAGCCCCTGATGCCGCGCGTACCAGCCCGCCACCGCCTCGCGCAGCTCGGCCAGGCCGATCATCGGCGGATACTGGTTCGACCGCTGGTGGAGCGCATCGCAGGCTGCGGCGATCACCGCCGCGTTGATCGGCCCATCGGGAAAGCCCTGGCCCAGATTGATCGCGCCGGTCTCGCGCGCGCGCATCGACATCGCCTCGAAGATCGTGGTCGGCATGTCGCGATACAGGGGGTTCATTGTGTCTCCGTCAGGCTGTCGTCAGCTGTCGCTGCCATACCGTTTGCATAGGAGGCTGTGATGGCAAATTCGACTCAATCCGTGGCTGCGACCCTGTCCGTCTGGGATGCGCCGACGCGGCTGTTCCACTGGTCGCTGGTCGGCGCGATCGCGCTGGCGTTCGTCTCGTCCGAAGAGGGCAGCCCGCTCGCCGCGTGGCATATGGTCGCGGGATGGGTGGCCGCGGTGCTGATCATCTTCCGGCTGTGCTGGGGCTTTATCGGCAATGCACACGCGCGCTTTGCGAATTTCGTCAGGCCCGGCGCGGTGGTGCCGCATGTGCGCGAGCTGATCGCGGGCAGGCCGCCACGGTCGATCGGGCATAATCCGCTGGGAGGGCTTGCCGTGCTGGCGCTGCTCGCGGGAACTGCGGCGGTGACCTGGACCGGCATCGGCATGACCACGGGGAGCGGCAACGAGGAATGGCACGAGGCGCTGGCCTTCGGGCTGCTTGGGCTGATCGTCGTGCATGTGGTCGGCGTGGTGGTGATGTCGGTGCTGACGCATGACAATCTGGCGCGGGCGATGGTCACCGGGCGCAAGCCCGCGCTGGGCGCGATCCCAAGCCGCGAACCCCGCTCGCGCCGTGCGCTGGCCAATATTGCCGCGCTTGCGATTGTCGGCCTGTCGGTGTTCGGCATCACCCGCTATGATCGCGATGCCTTCCTGCCCGGATCGCGCGAGGGGGCCGAACATGGCGAACACCGGATATTGGCGCACCACCCTGCCGGGCAGGCCGATGACGAGGATTGAGAGGGGAGCCGTGCCTTGCGCCTGCTGATCGTCGAGGACAATGGCCGGCTGGCAGGGCTGATCGCCGACGGGCTGGGGCGGCGCGGGTTCATCTGCGATACCGCGCCCGACCTGGCGACGGCGGAGGAATCGCTCGCCAGCGCCGCGTTCGATGCGATCATCCTCGATCTCGGGCTGCCCGATGGCGATGGCCTTGCCTGGTTGCAGCAGCAGCGATCGCTGCGCCAGCTGATCCCGGCGCTGATGCTCACCGCGCGGGGCGGGCTGGAGGACCGGATTGCCGGGCTCGATGCCGGGGCCGACGATTATCTGGTCAAGCCGGTCGATATCGAGGAACTGGCGGCGCGCGTGCGCGCGCTGCTCCGCCGCCCGGGGCCGCGCGCGATGAACCTGCTGGAGAGCGGGGCCCTGCGCTTCGACCCGGTGACGCGCGAGGCGCGGATCGAGGATCGCGTGATCGAGCTGTCGCGGCGCGAAGCCGATCTGCTCGAGCTGTTGATGCGGCGGCTGGGTAGCGTGGTGGTGCGCGAGGCGATCGAGAACGCGCTGTACAGCTTCAACGAACCGGTGACGCCCAATGCGGTCGAGGCGATCGTCTCACGCCTGCGCCGCAAGTTGGAAGAGGCGGGGCTGGCCGGGCAGCTGCACACGGTGCGCGGCGTCGGCTACATGCTGCGGAGCGGATGATGCAGCGCCACACGCCCTCGATCTTCCGCTCGCTGGCGCGCGGGCTTGCCATCGTCGTGTCGGGCGGGACCTTCCTGCTGCTCGCGGCGGTGCTGCTCGAATACTGGAGCAGCTTCGCCGCGATGTCCGCGCCCGATGCGCTGCGCGCGGCGCTGCGCGAGATGGCCGAGCATGTCGTGCTGCCGGTGCTGGCGCTCGCCATACCAATGATGCTGGCGATCCATTTCGTGATGCGCCGCGCGCTGCAGCCGCTCGCCGATGCGACCGAGCGATTGAACGCAGTGTCGGACCAGGACCGCAACATCCGCATCGACGATGCAAATCTGCCCGCCGAGATTCTGCCCTTCACCACCGCGGTCAACATGCTGCTCGGACGGCTCGAGCAATCGGCGGCGCAGCAGGAGGCCTTTGCCGCCGATGTCGCGCACGAACTGCGCACGCCGCTGGCGGCGATGCTGCTCGAGCTCGACGGGATGGAAGGGGAGCAGGCGGCGCGGCTCAAGGGCGATGTCGCGGCGATGCGGCGGCTGATCAACCAGCTGATGCTGCTCGCGCAGATGGACGCGCAGGAAGCCGCGGCGACTGCGACCGACGATATCGATCTGGCCGAGCTTGCCGGCGACGTGATCGCGCGCATTGCGCCGATGGTGATTGCCGAGGGTCGGATGATCGAGCTGCTCTGCGAAGCGCTGGTGCCCCACGTTCGCGGGCGGCGCGAGGCGATTGGCGCGGCGCTGCGCAATCTGATCGACAATGCGGTGCGGGTGACTCCGCCCGCCGGGACGGTCCGGGTGGTGCTCGATGGCAGCGCGTCGGTCCGCGTCGCCGATGGCGGTCCGGGGCTGTCGGCAGAGCAACTGGCCGCGCTGGTCCAGCGCACCAGGCGCGCCGATCATGCCAGCCCGCATGGCGCGGGGCTGGGGCTCGCCATCGTCCAGCGCATCATGCAGGTCCATGGCGGGTGCCTGCGCACCGATCCCGATCGCCGGTCGCTGATCCTCGATTTCGCGCCGAAAGCGTAAGCCGTCAGGCAGTTGTCAGCTTTGCCGGGCAGGACCGGTGGCATGAACAACAGGCGGATCATCTGGGGCGGCGCTGCGGCGCTGGCGGTCGCGGCGGCAGCTCTGGGCTGGCAGTATCTGGGCAGCGGTACCGATCCGGCATCCGACTCCAACCCCAATGCCGATGCGCGGGTCGCACCGGGCGCGCTCAGTCCGCAGCAATTGCAGCGGCTGGGCATCCGCACCGCATCGGCAGAGGCTGCGGCGGACGTGCCCCTGGGCACCGTCCCCGCAGCCATAACCTTGCCGCCCGAAGCGCAGGTGGCGGTGACCGCGCCGTTCGATGGCGCAATCGTCCGGCTGCACGTGATCCAGGGCCAGCAGGTCATGGCGGGCCAGCCGCTGGCGATCGTCAAGAGCCGCGAGCCGTTGCAATATGGCGCCGAGCTGGCGCGCGCCCAGGCGCGGCTGGGCCTCGCCGAAGCCAGCGCCGCGCGCACCCGGCAGCTGGTCGATGAAGGCATTGTCGCGGGCGCGCGCGCCGACGAGATGGACGCTGCAATCCGCGTCGCGCGCACCGATGTCGCGGAGAACGCGCGGATCCTGCGCCAGGCAGGGGCGAGCGCCTCGGGCGAGGTCACGCTGCGCGCGCCGATCGGCGGACGCGTCGCCGCAATGACCGCGCAGGTCGGTGGCCCAGTCATGGCGACCTCCGCACCCTTCGTGATCGAGAACAGCAGCGCCTTCACGCTCGACCTGCAATTGCCCGAGCGGCTGGCGGGGCAGGTGCGCCCCGGCATGCGCATTGCCGTGCCGGCGAGCGGCACGATGCCGGGGATGGTCGGATCGATCCTGTCGGTCGGCAGCTCGCTCGATCCAGCGACGCGCTCGATCATCGCCAAGGCGCGGATCGACGGCACGCCCCCGCTGGTCGCAGGCAGGTCGGTGATGGCGGTGATCCATCAGGACGGCGCCCGACCGGGCATCAGCGTGCCCTCCGCCGCCATCACCCAGATCGATGGCAAGCCGCATGTACTGTTGCAGACGGTGAAGGGCTTTGTCCCGCGCGCGGTGACGGTGGCGGGCCAGTCCGGCGTCCGCACAATCCTGTCTGCTGGCCTGAAGCCAGGCGACAAGGTGGCCGTGTCAGGCCTCAGCGAACTCAAGATGCTGCTGGCAGGGGATTGAGCGCCATGCTGCGCAAGCTCGTCGAAGCCTCGCTCAATTTCCGCCTCGCAGTGACGGGGCTGGCGCTCGTCATCGCCGCGATCGGGGCATGGTCGTTCGCCAACCTGCCGATCGATGCCTTTCCGGACATCAGCTCGACCCAGGTCAAGATCATCCTCAAGGCCCCCGGCATGACCCCCGAGGAGGTCGAGAGCCGGGTCATCACCCCGATCGAGATGGAAATGCTGGGCATCCCCAAACAGACCGTGCTGCGCTCGGTCGCCAAATATGCGATTGCCGATATCACCATCGATTTTGCCGATGGTACCGACATCTACTGGGCGCGCAGCCAGGTCGCCGAGCGGCTGGCCAATGCCACCGCAGACCTTCCCGCCACGGTCGAGGGCGGCATGGCGCCGATCTCGACGCCGCTGTCGGACATGTTCATGTTCACCATCGAAGGGCCGCTGTCGCTGACCGAGAAGCGGCGGCTGCTCGACTGGACGGTGCGGCCCGCGCTGCGCACCGTGCCCGGCGTCGCCGATGTCAACGCGCTCGGCGGCATGGTCGAAACCTATGAGGTGCAGCCCGACGGGGCCGCGCTCGCCGCTGCGGGGCTGACCATCGAGGACCTCAAGGCCGCGATCGAGGCGAGCAACCGCAATGATGGCGCGGGGCGGCTGAGCGTCGCGGAGGAATCGCTGATCGTGCGTTCGGTCGGCGCGATCGCCTCGCTCGACGATCTGGCGTCGGTCGTGGTGCGCAGCGCGGGAGGGACGGTGCTGCGCGTCGGCGATGTCGCGACGGTGCGCATGGGGAGCCTGACCCGCTATGGCGCGGTGACCAAGAACGGTACCGGCGAGGCGGTGCAGGGGCTGGTCATCGGGCTGCGCGGCGCGGATGCGAGCAAGATTGTCGCGGGGATCAAGCAGCGGCTCGCCGAATTGCAGCCGACTTTGCCGCCCGGCGTCACGGTCAATCCTTTCTACGACCGGTCGGACCTGATCGGCCGCGCGGTCGGCACGGTCGAAAAGGCGCTGCTGGAAGCGACGGTGCTGGTCGTCATCCTGCTGCTGCTGTTCCTGGGCGACGTGCGCGCTTCGGTGATCGTCGCGCTCGCTTTGCCGATGGCAGCGCTGATGACCTTCATCTGGATGCGCTCGATCGGGCTGACCGCGAACCTGATGAGCCTGGGCGGGCTCGCCATCGCGGTGGGCATGCTGGTCGACGGCGCGGTGGTGGTGGTCGAGAATGTCGTCGAGCGCCTGTCCGATCCGAAGCATCGCGCGGCGAGCAAGCTCAACGCGGTGTTCGTCGCCACCGCCGAGGTCGCGACCCCGGTCGCCTCGGGCATGGCGATCATCGCGCTCGTGTTCCTGCCGCTGCTCACGCTCGAAGGGCTCGAGGGCAAGCTGTTCGCGCCGGTGGCGATGACCATCGTGCTCGCGCTTCTCTCCGCGCTGATCCTGTCGCTGACGCTGGTGCCGGTGCTCGCCTTCTATGGCCTCAAGCGCGCCGAGGGGCATCTTGAACCCGCGCTGATGCGCTGGATGACGCCGCGCTACGCCCGGCTGCTCGAAGCCAGCTTCGCGCATCCGCGCCGCGTGTTCGCAGGCGCGGGCGCGGCCCTGGTGCTCGCGGGCGCCGCCTATGCGGTCACCGGCAAGACCTTCCTGCCGACCATGGACGAAGGATCGATCATCGTGCAGCTGAGCAAGCTGCCCAGCATCGGCCTCGATCACAGCACGGCGGGCGACATGAAGGTGCAGAAGGCGCTGCTTGCCGATGTGCCCGAGATCGAGGCGGTGATCGCGCGCGTCGGTAGCGACGAGCTGGGGCTCGACCCGATGAGCCCCAACGAGACCGACAGCTTCCTGCAGCTGAAGCCGCGCGACGAGTGGCGCAGGGCCGACAAGGTCTGGCTCACCGATCAGATCCGCGCGGTGATGCACGATTTTCCGGGCATCGAGCCGACCTTCACCCAGCCGATCGAGATGCGCATTTCCGAGATGCTGACCGGCGCGCGCGGTGATCTGGTGATCAAGCTGTTCGGCCCGGACCTCAAGGAGCTCTCGCGGCTCGCAGGCGAGATTCAGGCCCGGCTGGAGACGATCGAGGGCACGACCGAGGCGATGACCGTCGCCAACGACACCGTCGACTATCTGCAGCTCGATATGGACCGCGTCGCCGCCGGACGCGCCGGGATGCCGGTCGACCTGCTGCAGGACATGATGCGCGCCAATGTCGAGGGCGTGCGCGCGGGCACGGTGACCGAGGCGGGGCGCCGCGTGCCGGTGATGATCAAGGGCACGGGCGGGCAGGGCATGGACCCGGCGCAGTTCGCCGATCAGCTCTATCGCGCGCCTTCGGGCCAGCTGGTGCGCGCGAGCGATGTCGCGCAGGTCCGCCAGGTCGCCGGACCGGTCAAGCTCGAGCACGAGAACGGCTCGCGCTATGCGATGGTGCAGGCCTTTGTCGGCGGGCGCGATCTGGTCGGCTATGTCGACGATGCGAAGCGCGACATAGAGGCCAATGTGAAGCTTCCCCAGGGCTATCGGCTGGTCTGGGGCGGGCAGTTCGAGAACCAGCAACGCGCCTCGGCGCGGCTGATGGTGGTGCTGCCCATCTCGCTCGTGCTGATCTTCCTGGTGCTCTTCGCGACGCTGGGATCGGTGCGCGCCTCGCTGCTGATCCTGGTCAACATCCCCTTCGCGATGGTCGGCGGAATCATCTCGCTCGCGCTGTCGGGCGAATATCTCTCGGTCCCCGCCTCGGTCGGGTTCATCGCCTTGCTCGGCATCGCGGTGCTCAACGGGCTCGTCATGGTCACCTGCTTCCGCCAGCTGCGCGAGGATGGCCTGAGCCTCGAACAGGCGGTGCGCCAGGGTGCGGCGCGACGGCTGCGGCCGGTGATGATGACCGCGACGATCGCCGCGTTCGGGCTGGTGCCGCTGCTGTTCGCGACCGGGCCGGGATCGGAAATCCAGCGGCCGCTCGCGATCGTGGTGATCGGCGGGCTGGTCAGCGCGACGATGCTGACGCTGATCCTGCTGCCGATCCTCTACCAGCGCTTCGGCGAGAGCCGCGCCGAGCGTGATGCCGGCGTGCTCGGCGCTGCCGCGGGAGAAGCCGTATGAAGTGCCGGTTCGCCCTGATCGCCGCGCTGGTAGCCAGCACCGTGCCTGCGCTCGCCCAGCCCGGGCTTCCCCCCGAGGCGCATGTTCGCGAGGCGCTCGACCAGCATCCCTCGGTGCTTGCCGCGATGGCGCGGGTCGCGGCGGCACGCGCCGATGGCGAGGCGCTGCGCGCGGGCCCGCACGAATTCCAGCTCACCACCAGCGCGATCCAGCGCAGCGTCGACCGCGAAGGCCGCTATGCCGAGTTCGATGCCTCGCTCAGCCGCCCGATCCGGCTGCCGGGCAAGGCGCGGCTCGACCGGCAGGCAGGAGCCTCGGGCGTCGAGGCAGCGGAAAACCGGATGGAGGATGCGCGCCACCAGGCGGCGCTGCTGCTCGCTCAATATTGGTGGGACTGGCTGGGCGCGGCGGCCGAGCAGCAGATCGACGCGCAGGCGGTGCAGAATCTCGAGCGTTCGCTCGCCAGCATCCGCCGCCGCGCCGAGCTGCGCGATGCCGCGCCGATGGAGGTCGATCAGGCCGAGGCGGCGCTGGGTTCGGCGCGGTTGCAGGTGCAGCAATCGGCGGGCCGCGCTGAGCTGGCCAGGGCGCGGATCGCGGCGCAGTTCCCGGGTCTGGCGCTGCCCGCCATGCCGGGCGACCTCCCGCTGCCAGAGATGCCGCAGGCAAGCCTTGCCGAGCTTCGCGCGCTGGTCATCGCGCGCAGCCACGAGATTGGCGCTGCAAAGGCAGAGGCCGAGCGGATGCAGGCGCTGGCGGATCGCGCGCGGCGCGACCGCATCGCCGATCCGACGATCGGCATGCGCGCGTTCAGCGAGCGCAGCGGGGAGGAAACTGGCGTCGGGCTGATCGCCACCATCCCGATCGGCGGGCGTCACCGCAGCGCGCTCGCCGACCGCGCGGGCAGCGAGGCGGCGGCCGCCGCTGCCGAAGCGATGGCGGTGGCGTTCGACGTGCAGGAAATGGCCGATTCCGATGTCGTCCAGGCCGATGCCGCCTGGTCCGCCTGGCAGCGCAGCCGCGATGGCGCCAAGGCGCAAGTCGCCGCCGTGCTGAAGATGCGCAAGGGCTATGATCTGGGGGCGATCGATCTGGCCGACCTGCTGCTCGCCGAGCGCCAGACGCAGGACATGTTCCGCGCCGAGGTGCAGGCGCGCACCGAGGCGCTGCGCGCGATCACGCGCATCCTCATCGACAGCCACAGCATCTGGATCAGCGACGAGCTTTAGAGTGATTTCGAGTGAAATGGAATATTTCACGGCTCGGAAATCACGGTAAAACAGAAAGTTAGACCCAGCTTTTGATTCCATCAAAGGCTGGGTTTAAGCAATGGTGCCGCAGCGGCACGCACAGGGGAAAGACCATGCCAAGAGTACCGATGCATGCCGAAAGCCACCAGATCGCACGGATTGGCTGGCTGCGCGCCGCCGTGCTGGGGGCGAATGACGGGATCGTCTCGACCGCCAGCCTGATCCTCGGCGTCACGGCCTCGGGCGCGGACCGGCAGGCGCTGCTGGTCGCGGGCGCGGCGGGGCTGGTCGCGGGCGCGATGTCGATGGCGGCGGGCGAATATGTCTCGGTCAGCAGCCAGTCGGATACCGAGGCGGCGGACCTGGCGCGCGAGCGGGCGGAACTGGTCGACGATCCGGAGTTCGAACGCGCCGAGCTGGCGGCGATCTATGTCGGGCGCGGGGTCGATCCGGCGACGGCGGATCTGGTCGCGGCGCAGATGATGGCGCATGATGCGCTGGGCAGCCATGCGCGCGACGAGCTGCATATCAACGACCTGACCGCCGCGAAGCCGCTTCAGGCGGCTCTGGCCTCGGCGCTGACCTTCACGGTCGGCGCGCTGCTGCCGCTGTTGCTCGCGGGTCTGCTGCCGATGGGGTCGATGGTGGTCGGCGAGGCGGCAGGATCAATCCTGTTCCTCGCGCTGCTGGGCGCGATCAGCGCCCGGGCCGGGGGTGCTCCGGTGGCACGTCCCGTGATCCGCGTCGTCTTCTGGGGTGCGCTGGCCATGGCGCTGACGGCGGGGATTGGCAGGCTGGTCGGCGCTGCGGTGTAATCGGGCCTCAGGTCGGTCAGACGATGAAGCCAGGGCCGATGCTGGCGGCGATGAAGACGACCGACGAGATGGCGGCGAGAGCGGTGGCGATGACGTTCATGATGGTGGTTCCTGTGTGGACGCTGGCTGGAGCGGTGTCGTTCAGACGATGATGCCGGGGCCGACGCTGGTGGCGACGAGGATGACCGAGCAGATGGTGGCGAGAGCGGTTGCGAGAATGTTCATGGGGAAGGTCCTTTCGATTTCGGTTTGAGGTGCAGGCTGCCGATCAGGCGACGACGCCGGGAACGACACTGGCGGCGATGAACAGGCTGGAGGTCAGGATCGCGAGGGCGACGGCGGCGATCTGGCTCTGGGCGTTCGAGAAGAGGGTCATGATGGTGTCCTTTCGTTTGTATCTGGTGTTTCCGAACCGTTCGTCCGGAGATGCCAGATACACTGCACAGGCCGTGCCAAACCGAAAAAGGGCAGCAATTACAGCGAAATAGCGTATTTGACGGGCTCCCTCGACATGAACGGATGCTGACTGTTGGGAAAATATCCCATTAATCGGGATCGGTGGGTGCCGGATATGGCCCCATTTGCGAGTGCGCATCCGTTGCGACAGCTCAGCGCGTATCTACCTGGACCAAAGACGAACCAAAACGGGGTGGCGCGCGTGGACGGGAACAAGCTGGAAGTCTGGTACGATGGCGCGTGCCCGCTCTGCACCCGAGAGATCGCGCTCATGCGGCGGCTCGACCGGCGCGGGGCGATCGACTTTATCGACGTATCGACGCCGGGCGGCTCTTGCCCGATCGACCGCAAGGCGCTGCTCGAACGTTTCCATGCGCGCGAGAAGGGCGTGATGCTCTCGGGCGCGGCGGCCTTTGCGGCGATGTGGCGCGCCGTTCCGTTGCTGCGACCGCTCGGCCTCATCGCGCGCTGGAAGCCGGTGCTGGCGCTGCTCGAACGGGCCTATCTGCGTTTCCTCAGGATCAGACCACGTCTGCAAGGCCTTTTCCGGGAGCGCCGGGCATGAATGGACTGTTCGAACCGACGCGCGCCGCTGGCCTTGCGCGACTGCACGCGTTCGTGCCGCATGCTGGCCGCGCCTATGCCGAAGGGCGCAACAGCGATCTTGGCCCCGACCGGCCGAGCGCGGTGTCGCGGCTCTCGCCCTGGCTGCGCTATCGCCTGCTAAACGAGCAGGAGGTCTGCGCGGCGGTGCTCGAGCAGCATTCGCTCGCGGCGGCAGAGAAATATGTGCAGGAAGTGCTCTGGCGCACCTATTGGAAGGGCTGGCTCGAGATGCGGCCCGGCATCTGGACCCGCTTCGTCGAGGAGCGCGATGTGCAGCGTGAGCGCTTGCGCAATGTCCGCGCACTCGAACAGGCGGAGGAGGGGCGCACCGGCATCGAGGGCTTCGATGACTGGGCGCGCGAGCTGGTCGAGACCGGGTACCTGCACAACCACGCGCGCATGTGGTTCGCCTCGATCTGGATCTTCACGCTGCGGCTGCCCTGGACGCTGGGCGCGGATTTCTTCCTGCGCCATCTGATCGATGCCGATGCGGCGAGCAACACATTGTCCTGGCGCTGGGTTGCGGGCCTGCAGACCGCGGGCAAGACCTATCTCGCCACCGCCGACAATATCGCGCGCCATACCGGCGGGCGGTTTGCGCCCAAGGGACTGGCAAGGACGGCCGAGCCGCTGACCGAATCGCCGGTGCCAGCCGCGTCACCGCTGCCGCAAGCGGGATCCGCCCAGGGCGCTCCGGCGCTGCTGCTGGTAACCAGCGAGGACATGGCGCCCGATGCGGCGCTCTGGCGCGGAGCCGATATCCGGGGCATTTGCATCGCTGCCGATCCCGCTTTGCTCTGGGGCGACAGGGCACGCGGCTTCGTCGCCGAGGCGGCCCGCGACATGGCCGCTCTGCTCGGCGAGATGAGTGCCGGGCCGGTGAAGCAGGTCGATGGGCTGGACGCCGGGGCGGTCGCGCAGGCGGCACGCGCCGCCGGTGTCAGCCGGGTCATTACGCCTTATGCGCCGGTCGGCCCGGTAGCGGCGCGGCTGGCGGACATCGCCAGGGCACTCCAGGGCGAAGGGATCGAACTCGTCCAGGTCCGCCGCGACTGGGACGAGACGTTCTGGCCGCACGCGCGCAAGGGCTTCTTCCCATTCAAGCAGCATATGGGGCGGCTGCTCGAGGATATGGGGCTGACCCGCATCTGAGCAGCTTGTGTGGGGAGCGGCCCGCCCATTCCACACGGGCCCGGCGCGCGCCGGACCCGCGCTCGGCATCAGTGATAGCGGCGCAGCAGGCCCGCCAGCTTGCCCTGCACCTGTACCTCGTGCGGCGCGTAGTACTGCGGCGCATAGGACGCATTGGCGGGATCGAGCCGGATGCGGCCGTTCTCGCGGCGCAGATATTTGAGCGTTGCCTCCTCGCCGCGCACCAGCGCGACCACGATCTCGCCGTCGCGCGCGGTTTCGGTGCGCTTGATCAGCGCGAAATCGCCGTCGAGAATGCCCGCCTCGACCATCGAGTCCCCCGAGACTTCGAGCGCATAATGCTCGCCTGCACCGAGCAAAGCGGCGGGCACGGGAAGGATCTCGGTGCCCTCGAAAGCCTCGATCGGCGCACCGGCGGCGATGCGGCCGTGCAGCGGGATCTCGAGCACATTGCTGTTCGCCGGTTCGGGCAACACCGCCTTGCGCACCGCGTCCATGCTGACGATATTGCTCCGCGCAGCATCGGCGCGCGCGGCGGCAGCGGCGGCCAATTCCTTCTCGCGCGGCTTCACGCTCGCCTCGGGCAATTTCAGGATTTCGAGTGCGCGCGCGCGGTTGGGCAGGCGGCGGATGAAGCCGCGTTCCTCGAGCGCGCTCACCAGCCGGTGCACGCCCGACTTGGACTTGAGATCGAGCGCTTCCTTCATTTCCTCGAACGACGGCGAGACGCCATCGGCCTCCAGCCGTTCCTGGATGAAGCGGATCAGGTCATGTTGCTTGCGGGTCAGCATCGCCGATGTTCCTTTCTGCGCCGAACCTGCGTTCGAACGAATACGGAACAATTACGAAACAAAGACGGTCAGGTCAAGACCTTGTGTCAAGTCGGTTGCGCAAGCGCGATATAGTCGATCTGCTCGCCCGGTTGGACGGCGGCTGCATGCGCGGGGCGCACCACCAGCGCATCGGCCCGGTGCAGCGCGAGCAGCGCGCCGCTGTCCTGGTTGCCGAGGCTTACCAGCTGCCCGTCGTGCCAGCGCGCACGCACGAAATCCTGGCGTGGGCCGTTGGCGGGGAAGGGATCGCCTGCGATCGCTTGCGAGATCACCGGCACAAGCGCCTGATATCCCAGCATCTGGCGCACCAGCGGCAGCAGCAGCAGCGTCGCGGTGACATAGGCCGACACCGGATTGCCCGGCAGCCCGAGCACGATGGCATCGCCCAGCTTGCCTACCATCACCGGCTTGCCCGGCCGCATTGCGATCCGCCAGAAATCGACCGTGCCGCCGCCATCGGTGAGCGCGGGCTGGATGAGATCGTGATCGCCCACCGATGCGCCGCCGGTGGTGACGATGATATCGGCCTGGCTATGCTCTTGCAGCGCGGCCGCGATCGTCGCGCGGTCATCGGGCAGCAGCGGCGGAACGATCAGATCGCAGGGCAGGGGCGACAGCAGCGCAGCGAGCATCACGCCATTGCTCGCCGGGATATGCGCGGGCGAGGGGAGCGGTTGGCCCGGCGGCACCAGCTCGTCGCCGGTGCTCAGGATCGCGATGCGCGGGCGGGGAAACACGCTGAGCGCGCCATGCCCCGCCATCGCCGCGAGCGCGATCAGCCGCGCATCAATGATCGCGCCGGCGTCGGCGAGCAGCGCTCCGGTCGCGAAATCATGCCCTGCGCGGCGGATATGCGCGCCGGGGGCGCCGGGTCCGTCTCCGGTCAGCGTCAGCCGGTCGCCGTCGCGCGCGACATCCTCCTGCACCACCACGCAGTCGGCGCCGTCGGGGATCATTGCGCCGGTGGAAATGCGCGCGGCCTCGCCCGGACCGATCATGCCTGAAAAGGGCCGTCCCGCCGCGCTTTCGCCGATCACGCGCCATGGGCCGGGCAGGTCCGCGCTGCGCACGGCATAGCCGTCCATCGCGGACAGATCGGCGGCGGGCTGGTTGCGCCGGGACACCAGCGGCTCGGCCAGGCTCAGGCCGGTCGTATCGACCAAGGGCATCGAAACGGCGGGACGGGGTGCAGCAAGCGCAAGCAGGCGGTCGCGCGCCTCTTCTAGCGCGATCAGCCCGCCCGCCATCAGCCGGCGGTCCAGTCGCCCGACTTGCCGCCGCTCTTGGCGAGCAGCCGCACGGGTCCGATGACCATCGCCTTGTCGAGCGCCTTGGCCATGTCGTAGATCGTCAGCAGCGCGACGCTCGCGGCGGTCAGCGCCTCCATCTCCACGCCGGTCTTGCCGTTGGTCCGCACGCGGGTCTCGACGCGCACGCCCGTCTCGACATAGTCGAAATCGACCGAAACGCTGGCGATCGGCAGCGGGTGGCACAGCGGGATCAGATTGCTGGTCTGCTTGGCGGCCATGATGCCCGCGATGCGCGCAGTGCCCAGCACGTCGCCCTTCTTGATGTCGCCCGCGCGGATCGCGGCGATCACCGAGGGAGCCATGGCGATCACGCCTTCGGCCACCGCCTCGCGCACACTATCGGCCTTGGCCGAGACATCGACCATCCGCGCCGCGCCGGTGGCGTCGAGATGGGTGAGCTTGTCCATCAGGCCGCCGCTCCGGTGAGCAATGCGCGTGTGGCGACCGTCACGTCGGGCTGGCGCATCAGCGATTCGCCGACCAGGAAGCAGCGCACCCCGTGCCCGCTCAGCCGGGTGCAGTCGGCATGACTGTTGATGCCGCTTTCGGACACCGCGATGCGGCCTTCGGGGATCATGCCGACCAGCCGCTCGGTGGTGGCGATATCGGTGACGAAGCTGCGCAGGTCGCGGTTGTTGATGCCGATCAGCGGCGAGCGGAGCTTGAGCGCGCGCTCCATCTCCGCCTCGTCATGCACCTCGACCAGCACGTCCATGCCATGGTCGATCGCGGCGCTCTCGATCTCGGCCATGGTCGCGTCATCGAGCGCGGCGACGATGACCAGCACCGCATCGGCGCCGAGCGCGCGGCTTTCGGCGATTTGCCAGACATCGACCATGAAGTCCTTGCGCAGGCAGGGCAGGGCGCATGCGGCGCGCGCGGCGACGAGATAATCGTCATGCCCCTGGAAATAGGGCTCGTCGGTCAGCACCGAAAGGCACGCCGCGCCGCCGGCCTGATAGTCTGCGGCATGCGCGGCGGGGTCGAAATCGGCGCGGATCAGGCCCTTGGAGGGGCTCGCGCGCTTGATCTCGGCGATCAGGCCGAAGCCTTCACGCGATTTTTCCAGCAGCGCGCGCGCAAATCCGCGCGGGGCGGTGGCAGCGGCGGCACGACGGTCGAGCTCGGCCTGCGACATCAGGGTCTTGCGCCGTGCGACCTCCTGCCGCTTGACCTCGCAAATCTCTTCCAGCTTGTTCATGCAGCGGCTTTCGTGAAATCGATCCAGCAGTTGAGCAGCGCGTTGGCGAGCCCCTTGTCGATAGCCTCGGCGGCTTCCTCGGCCCCTTCGGCGAGGCTTTCGACCTCGCCCGCGATCAGCAAGGCGGCGGCGGCGTTGAACAGCACCGCATCGCGATACGGCCCGGTTTCGCCCTGGAGCAGGCGGCGCAAGGCAGCGGCATTATGCGCCGCATCGCCGCCGCGGATCGCCTCGATCGGGTGCGTCGGCAGGCCGGCATCGCTGGCCTGCCAGCGCTTCATGATGACGCCATCGGGGCCGATATCGGCGACCTCGTTGCCGCCCGCCAGCGACAGCTCGTCGAGTCCCTCGTCGCCCGAGACGATCAGCGAATGTTCGGTGCCCAGCATCTCGAGCGCCTCGGCATAGACATGCACATAGCCGGGCCGCGCGATGCCGATCAGCTGACGGCGCACACCGGCAGGATTGGCGAGCGGCCCCATCAGGTTGAAGATCGTGCGGCGGCCGATCTTCTGGCGGATCGGCTGGATGCGGCGCATCGCCGGATGGTGGTTGACCGCGAACAGGAAGCAGATGCCGATCTCGGCGAGCGACTTTTCGGCGCTGGCTCCGGCGGCGGCCATGTCCATGCCCAGCGCCTCGAGCGTGTCTGCCGCGCCCGCCTTGGACGAGGCAGCGCGGTTGCCGTGCTTGGCAACGGGGACGTCGCACGCGGCGACGACCAGCGACACCGCGGTCGAGACGTTGAGCGTGTGATGCCCGTCGCCGCCGGTGCCGCAGACGTCGATGGCATGGGCGGGCGCGGCGATCGGGATCAGCCGGTCGCGCAAGCCCTGCGCGGCGGCGGCGATCTCGATCGCGGTCTCGCCGCGCTCGGACAATGCAATCAGGAATTCGGCAATCGCCTCATCGCTCACCGTGCCGTCGAGGATCGCCGCAAAGGCCTCGGCGGCGGTATCGCGGCTCAGCGGATGCGCGGTATCGGGCAGCCTGGTCATGCGAGCAGGTCCTCGCGCATCGGTTTCACCTCGAGCCCCGCCAGCGTCAGGAAATTGGCGAGCATGCGGTGGCCGTGTTCGGTGGCGATGCTTTCGGGATGGAACTGCACGCCATGGATCGGCAGCGTCGCATGACGGAAGCCCATGACATGCGCGGTTTCGCCCGGCTGGGCCTCGACGCGCGCGTTGACGATCATCTCTGGCGGCAGGCTCGCCTCGGGCACCACCAGCGAATGGTAGCGCGTGGCGAGAAAGGGCGAGGGCAGCCCCTGGAACAATCCGGTGTCGTCGTGCACCACCGGCGAGGTCTTGCCGTGCATCAGCCCGCCACGCACGACCTCTCCGCCGAAATGCTGACCGATCGACTGGTGGCCCAGGCACACGCCGAGCAGCGGCTTTCCGGCATCGGCACAGGCCGCGACCAGATCGAGCGAGATCCCCGCCTCGTTGGGCGTGCACGGGCCTGGCGAGATCAGGAAGGCCTGCGCATTGGTCGCCAGCGCCTCGCGCGCGCTCAAGGCATCGTTGCGCTCGACCCGCACATCCGCGCCCAGTTCCATCAGATAATGGACCAGATTGTAGGTGAAGCTGTCGTAGTTATCGATGACGAGGATCATTGCCCGTATCCCGGTTCGCTGGCGAGGCGGACGGCTTCGCGCGCGGCGGCGAACAGCGCGCCGGCCTTGGCTTCGCATTCGCGCTGTTCATATTCGGGCACGCTGTCGGCGACGATGCCTGCGCCCGCCTGGACGTGCATCGTGCCGTCGCGGACGATCGCGGTGCGCAGCACGATGCAGCTGTCGACCGATCCGTCGGGCGCAAAATAGCCGACGCCGCCAGCATAGGCGCCGCGCGTCTCGGGCTCCAGCGACGCGATGATCTCGCACGCGCGGACCTTGGGCGCGCCGCTGACGGTGCCGGCGGGGAAGCCTGCGAACAGCGCGTCGATGGCATCGCGGCTCGGCTCCAGCGCACCCACCACGTTGCTGACGATGTGCATCACATGGCTGTACTGTTCGACCGTGAAGCTGTCGGTGACGCGCACCGTGCCCGCCGCCGCGACGCGGCCGACATCGTTGCGGCCCAGATCGAGCAGCATCTGATGCTCGGCCAGTTCCTTGGGATCGGCGAGCAGGCTTGTCCGGTTTTCCAGGTCTTCCGCCGGCGTCTTCCCGCGCGGCCGCGTGCCCGCGATCGGGCGGATGGTCACCTCGCCATCGCGCACGCGCACCAGGATCTCGGGGCTCGATCCGATCAGCGCGAGGCCGGGCAGGTCGAGGAAATACAGGAAGGGCGAGGGGTTCACCCGGCGCAGCGCGCGGTAGAGCTCGATCGGCGGCAGCGCGAACGGCGCGGTGAAGCGCTGCGCGAGCACCACCTGGAAGATGTCGCCCGCCTCGATATAGTCCTTGGCCTTGAGCACCATCTCGCCATAGCGGCCCCGCGCGAGCACCGGCTGCGGCGTCAGGCTTTCCGGATCGAGCGAGGCGTCGCGCACCGAGTCGGGCAGGGGGGCGTGCAGCGCGCGTTCGGCCGCGTCGAGCCGCTCCTCGGCGGCGAGCATCGCCTGATCGGGATCGCCGCTGCCCGCCCAGATCGGTGCGATCAGGAACAGCTCGTCCTTGAGCCGGTCGAAGATCAGCAGCACCGTGGGGCGCACGAAGAGCATGTCGGGCAGCGCCAGGTCCGATTGCGGTGCGCGCGGCAGTTTCTCGACCAGGCCGATGGTTTCATAGCCGAAATAGCCCACCAGAAACGCGAGCGCGCGCGGCAGTTCGGGCGGAACGTCCATCCGGCAGGTCTCGGCCAGCGCACGCAGCGCATCGAGCGAGCCCCGTTCGCAGGGCGCAAAAGCCGCGCGATCGGTCGCCCAGCGCGCATTGATCTCGGCAGAACCGCCCGAGGCGCGGAACACCAGATCGGGCGCGAGGCCGACAAAGCTGTGCCGCGCGCGCGTCTCGCCGCCCTCGACCGATTCGAGCAGGAAGTCGCCGCGCTCGGGCTCGATCAGCTTGAGCGCCGCTGAAACCGGGGTCTCGGTGTCGGCGATGCGCCGCCGCCAGATCAGCGTCGATCGGCCCGCGGCCAGCGCTTCGGCGGCCTGTTCCCTGTTCTGGCTGGAAAGGCCCGCCATCAATTTTCCCGATTGCGACCGGTCAGCTGGTCCTTCACCCGCTTGATGGCTTCCGGATTGCGCTTCACATTGGCCTGGGCCTTCAGCGCGGCGAGCAGCTGCTGGCCGTATTCGTCGGCCATCACCTGGCCAAGCTGCTGCTGGGTCGCCGCCATCAGTTCGGGCACCTTGCTTGCATCGCCGCGATTGATCTTGGAGAGATGCACCACGAACCAGCCGGTGCGGTTGGGGCCTTCGAGCACCTTGGTGGTGCCTTCGGCCATGCTGAACAGCAGCGCCACCGGCGGCGGCACGCGGCCCTGTTGCTGCATGATCGTCTGGCGGTTGGTGGCGATCTGCTCGATGCCCGGCAGCGGAACGCTTGCGCCGGCAACCGCCTTTTGCAGCGCGGCGGGCGTGCGTGACGACCTGGCGATGCTGTCGGCCAGCTTGCGCGCCGAGGCGAGACCCTGGGCGAGCGCCCAGTCGGCGGCGACGCGCTGGCGGATGCTGGCGAGCGGCGGCGGCGCGGCGCGCTTGATCTCCTGCACCTCGAACACCGCGAATTCCTTGCCCTGCTGCACCTCGACCAGCTGCGGCTCGGCGTCTTCCTCAAGCCCGAAAGCAACGGGGAGGATCGCCTGATAGGCACCCGTGGGCGCGAAGCCGGGCTGGCCCGGCGCCTGGCCATTGGCGAGCAGTTCGGGGCTGACCTGCAGCTCCAGCTTCTCGTCCTTGGCGATATCGGCCAGCGAGGCACCATCGGCGATGCGGTCTTCGACGTCGGCAGTGAAATCGGACACCGTCTGGCGCAGCTTTTCCTGCGCGATCTCGTTCTCGAGCAGGTTGCGCACCTGCTCGATCGAACGCCCGGCGATCGCGCTCACGCTGTCGACCCGCACGACATGCCAGCCGAGCGGCGAGCGTGCAGGCGTTGCGACCTTGCCCGCGCTGGTGGCGAACACCGCGTTGGCGACGGCAGCCGAGGTGCTCCTGGTCAGGTCCTGCTTCGACTGGAGGCCGAGGTCGATCGGTTCGAGCCCCACATCCTTCGCCGCAGCGGCCATGCTCGCGCCACCGTTGATCTTCGCGGCGATCGCCTTGGCAGCGGCCTCGGTCGGCACGATCAGCTGTTCGACATCGCGCTTCTCGGTCGCGGCAAATTCGGACGCGCGCTTCTTGTACAGCGCCGCGATCTCTGCGTCGCTGACCTTGACCCGATCACGGAAACGGTCGGTGGTGAAGGTGGCGAAGCGCAGCACGCGGCGTTCGGGAATTCGGTAGCGCGCGGCGTTGCTGGCGAAGAACTTCTGCAGCTGGGCGTCGGTCGGCGCGCTCTTGGGGGCAAAGGCGGCGGACGGCACGAAGGCGATCTGCCCCTCGCGGCCTTCGAGGATCAGTCCGGCATAAGGCAGCGCCATCTGCTGCGAGAGCTTGGCGCCGAATGTGGCGGGCAGCAGCAGCTGGTCGGAGAGCAGGCCGCGACGGATGTCCTCGCGCACGCGCGCTTCGGTCAGCCCCTGCTGCGCGAGCGCGTTGCGAAACAGCGTCTCGTCGAACCGGCCATCGGCGCCCTTGAATGCCTGGATGCCGGCGATCTCGCTATCGACCAGGCGCTTGCTCGCGCCCAGGCCGATGCTGTCGGCAAAATCCGCGGTCGCATAGCTGCCGATCATCTGTTCCAGAATGCCGTCGATGCCGCCCTGGGCATCGAACGCGGCCATGTCGAGCTGCGGGTTCTGCTGGCGGAACTGGTTGAAGGCATTGGTGACGGTGTTCGAGAACTCGCCGGTGCCGATCTCCTCGCCGTCGATCTGCGCCACGCTCTCGCTGCTCACTCCCCCAAAGCTCGCGCCGCCGGTGACATCGGACGCCGCAAAGGCAACCGCGATCAGCGCGAGGAAGATCAGGCTGATGACAACCCCGATCCTGGAATTGAAGAACGAACGGAAAAAGGTGATCATCGGTCAGTCCGCCAAAGAGCCGAGGGGCAGCCACCCGGCCTCGTGAAAATGCGGGCTGGCTTTAGGGGGCTTTGCCGCGCGCTTCAACCCTTGCCGCCGCTCCGGCGCCTGTAAACTGCCCCGGCTCCACCCGAAGCGCCCATGGCTGGTCAAGCGGGCTGCGATTTGCTAGCCGCGCCCCCCATAAGACTGCCGACAAGGGGCAGACAATGCAAAAGGGGAAGACAGCATCGTGGCCAGCACAGCATCCTATATCGTCGGCAACTGGAAGATGAACGGCAGCGTGGCCGATGTCGCGGTGCTCGAGGCGATCGCGCAGGCCGCCGTGGCCAATCCCCATGTCGACGTCGGTATCTGCCCGCCCGCGACGCTGATCGCGGCCTTTGCCGCCGCCGCGGGCAAGGTGCATATCGGTGCGCAGGATTGCCACGCCAGGGCGTCGGGCGCGCATACCGGCAACCTCTCGGCCGCGATGATCCGCGAGGCGGGCGCGACCTATTCGATCGTCGGCCATTCGGAGCGCCGCGCCGATCAGGGCGAAAGCGATGCCGATGTCGCCGCCAAGGCCGAGGCGCTGCACGCCGCGGGCATGGGTGCGATCCTGTGCGTCGGCGAGACGCTCGAGGAGCGCGATTCCGGCAACGCGATTGCCATCGTCACCGCGCAGCTGGCCGCCTCGCTGCCCGGATCGGCCAATGGCGACTGGCTTTCGGTCGCGTACGAGCCGGTCTGGGCGATCGGGACCGGACGCGTGCCGGTGTCGGACGATATCGCCGCGATGCATGCCGCATTGCGCGCAACCTTGGTGGAGAAGCTGGGCGAGGCGGGGCAGGGCGTGCGCATTCTCTATGGCGGCTCGGTCAATCCGGGCAATGCAGCCGAAATCCTGGCCATTCCCGATGTCGGCGGCGCGCTGGTCGGCGGGGCGAGCCTGAAGGCCGAAACCTTCGTGCCGATCATCGAAGCCGCGCCGCGCTGATCCAAGAAGGCGCGCGCTTGCGCGAGGAGCCGCCGCGCCGGTTGCGCTGGCGTGGCCAAATCGCCCTGCCGCGCCGGTTGCGCTGGCGCGGCCAAATCGCTATGTGCGCGCCAATCCTGAAATTCATTTGCTGGGTCTGACCGTTCATGTCGTCGATTTTCCTGTTCATCACCATCGTGCAGACGCTGATTGCAGCGGCTCTGGTGGGTGTCATCCTGATGCAGCGCTCCGAAGGGGGCGGACTGGGCGTCGGCGGCAATCCCAACGGCCTGATGTCGGCGCGCGGCGCGGGCGATCTGCTCACCCGCTCGACGGCGATCCTGGCGACGCTGTTCGTCGCGCTGAGCATCGTGCTCGCGGTGATGGCAGCGAATATGCACTCGATGGGCGATATCGATACCTCGCTCAAGCGCGGCGCGCCTGCCCCGATCAGCGATCCGCTGGCGGCACCGGCCCCGGCGGCCCCCGCAGCCCCTGCCAATGGCGATCCGCTGTCCGCCGCAGGCGCCCCGGCGGCTGCCCCCGCGCCGGCGACCACCGCTCCGGCGACCGCGGCTCCGGCACAGGGCGACGCCCCCGCCAATTGAGGCGAGCCGGGGTAAAATCCCGGGCTGTTCACAGATTTTTGTCTTTCCTGCGGATTCGCGCGCTTGTCAGTCTTGCGCGCGAACCGCTAACGGGTTTCTGCCATGGCGCGTTATATTTTCATCACCGGCGGCGTGGTTTCCTCGCTCGGCAAGGGCCTGATGGCCGCAAGCCTGGGCGCTCTGCTGCAGGCACGCGGTTACCGCGTGCGCATCCGCAAGTTCGACCCCTATCTCAACGTCGATCCGGGCACGATGTCGCCCTATCAGCACGGCGAGGTGTACGTCACCGATGACGGTGCCGAAACCGATCTCGATCTGGGCCATTACGAGCGCTTCACCGGCGTTTCGGCGCGCCAGTCGGACAATGTCACCTCGGGCCGGATCTACCAGACGATCATCCAGCGCGAGCGGCGCGGCGATTATCTGGGCGCGACCGTGCAGGTAATCCCGCACGTCACCGACGCGATCAAGGAATTCGCGCAGGCCGATACCGACGATCTCGATTTCGTGCTGTGCGAGATCGGCGGCACCGTCGGCGATATCGAATCGCTGCCGTTCATCGAGGCGATCCGCCAGCTGCGCAACGAGATCGGCCGCGAGAACACGCTGTTCGTCCACGTCACCCTGGTGCCCTATATCGCGGCGGCGGGCGAGCTGAAGACCAAGCCCACCCAGCACAGCGTGCGCGAGCTGACCTCGCTCGGCATCCAGCCCGATATCCTGCTGTGCCGCTGCGAGCATCCGCTGCCCGAATCCGAGCGGGCGAAGATCGCGCAGTTCTGCAACGTCCGCAAGGAAGCGGTGATCCCCGCGCTCGATGCCAAGAGCATCTATGCGGTGCCGATGCAATATCACCGCGAAGGGCTGGACCGCGAGGTTCTGCGCGCGTTCGGCATCACCGACGCCCGCGAACCGGACCTGTCGCGCTGGGTCGATATCATGGAACGCCACGAGCATCCCGAGGGCGAGGTGACGATCGGTGTGGTCGGCAAATATGTCGGCCTGCAGGACGCCTACAAGTCGCTGCACGAGGCCTTGGTGCATGGCGGCCTGGCCAACCGGGTCAAGGTGAAGGTCAAATGGCTCGACGCCGAGCTGTTCGAGAAGCTGCCCGATGATGAGCTGGCGGCGGTGCTCGAGCCGATGCACGGCATCCTCGTGCCCGGCGGATTCGGCGAGCGCGGCAGCGAGGGCAAGATTTCCTCGGTCCGCTTCGCGCGCGAGCGCAACGTGCCGTTCTTTGGCATCTGCCTGGGCATGCAGATGGCGTGCATCGAGGCGGCGCGGAACACCTCGGGCATCGAAAACGCCTCGACCACCGAATTCGGCGAGACCGACGAGCCGATCGTCGGCCTCATCACCGAGTGGATGAGCGAATCCGGCCTGCAGAAGCGCAGCGCCGAGGGCGATCTGGGCGGCACCATGCGGCTCGGCGCGTTTCCGGCCAAGCTTTCGGGCAACAGCCGGGTGCGCGGCATCTATGGCACCGACCTGATCAGCGAACGGCACCGCCATCGCTACGAGGTCAACACCGCCTATCACGAGCGGCTCGAAAAGGGCGGCCTGGTCTTCTCCGGCATGTCGCCCGATGGCGTGCTTCCCGAGATTGTCGAGCGGCCCGACCATAGCTGGTTCGTGGGCGTGCAATATCATCCCGAGCTCAAGAGCAAGCCGTTCGATCCGCACCCGCTGTTCGCGAGCTTCATCGAGGCGGCGGTGGCGCAGAGCCGCCTCGTCTGACCAGGGTAACATGCGTTAAGCGGGGCACGCGGCGCGGTTGACATGCGTTAACCGCGGGTGCGGATTGACGCAATTTTCCTGCGCGCTGCCCCAATTTACCACATACTGAAACCCCCATTTTACTCTATTTGACGGTGTTGTGCGCTGGCGCACAGCGGCGTAAAGCGATTCGGGCGAAGACATATCTGTCGGCGGCGACAGGGACGGCCGAAGCAAAATTGCTCGGCAACGGACAAAGCCGACAGAAAGGAAGGGACAAGGGGCAATCATGCACGCGAACGAGCTTGCCGCGCTGTTGGCCAGCCACAGCCTGTTCGCCGATTGCGACAATGACGAACTGTCGGACATCATCCTGCGCGGGCATTTCGTCCGCTACCGCAAGGGGCAGGAGCTGATGGGGCAGGGGGATGATGGCGACAACCTGCTGATCATCCTGACGGGATTTGCCCGGGTGAGCATGGTGGCGAGCAACGGTCACGAGATCGTGCTCGATTATGCCGAACCGGGCTATGTCATTGGCGAGATCGCGTTTCTCGACGGCGGACCACGCACGGCCTCGATCGAGGCGCTGACCGAGCTGACGGCGCTGTCGCTGTCGCGGCCAGCCTTCGAGGAGATTGCCGAGCGGCACG
This sequence comes from Blastomonas sp. CACIA14H2, assembly GCA_000503195.1. Taxonomy (GTDB): domain Bacteria; phylum Pseudomonadota; class Alphaproteobacteria; order Sphingomonadales; family Sphingomonadaceae; genus Blastomonas. Next base: position 53,112 of record AYSC01000004.1, on the reverse strand, counting down.
TGGCCATGCCGCGACGGATGCTGAGGGTGATGGCCAAGCGGCTGCGTCAGGCCAATGACGTGATCGAGGCGGACCGGGCCTTTACATCGGGACCCAGGCTGGCGCGCTATCTGCTCCGCCTGATGGTTTCGGGCGCAAAGGAGGGCAAGCTCAAGCTGGATCTCAGCCAGAGCGAACTCGGCACTTTCGCGGGATTGTCACGCGAACAGATTAACCGGCAGCTGTCGGCCTGGTCGGATGCCGGGTTGATCGAGCTGGAGCAGGGAAGGGTCAAGATCATCGATCGCGATACGCTGCTGGAGATATCCGAGGCGGCCTGAACGATCGACTAGTGGATGGATTGAGACATTGCATTGCCTTTCCGAATGGGTTGGGGCTGCGAATGTCGAAATCGCACCACGGGGTACGAAATTCAGTTTTCCGGGGCAGGGCCAGGTTTTTTGCGACCCGGCCTGGCCCTGCCACCGGAAAAACCCCCGCGCCTCAGGGCGCGGGGACACAGTTCAGATTTTCTCCGGTGGACGGTGCGGTAAATGCGACCCGGCCAATCCGGCCTAAGGAGAAAGCAGCGTCCTGAGCGGGCGCGGGGGGCGGGCCTGCAAGGGTCCGCCCTCTTCCTTTTCGCTCTGCCGTCACCTTGCGGAGGCAGTCGGTCGCAGCGATACAGCCGAAAGGGAGGCATGCGCCGCACGCCCCCCTTGCCGGCTTGTGGCGCAAGTCACCGGCGCGCGGCGCGCACCGGAAACAGGCTCATTCGAGATAGAGCGTCTGCAGCCGTGCGATATCGACCTTGCTGATGCCCAGCGTCGCCAGATAGCCCTCGACGCCGCCATAATCGCGGTCGAGCAGTTCGAAGAACTGCGCCAGATGCGACTGGCCCGAGGCGGAATAGAGCGGTTCGGCCTTCACCCCGCCCGGCTTTTTGGCGGCGGCGGCATAATATTGCACGATCGGGTTGGTGGGATAGTCGGCCGGGTCGAGCGGCGGCATCTCGTTCTGCGGGCGGCGCAGCTGGGTCGAGAGGTGATAGTCCGCCAGGATCGTCTCGCGGTCGACGCCGAGCGCGCTCAGGATCAGCGCCGAGGCGATGCCGGTGCGGTCCTGCCCGGCGGAACAGTGATACATGACTGCCCCATCATCGGCGAGCAGCCGCTTGAACAGCGAGCGGTATTGCGGGGCGAGCAGCTTTTCCATGCCGGTATAGACATATTCGCCCTTCATGCTGCCCATGTTCGCCATCAGCGGCTTGAGCGAATAGTCGTTCGACACGAACAGCGCGCCGGTGCGGTCGTCGAGCTGCGTCGCGGCGACCTCGCGTTCCTCGAGCGAACGCAGATCGACGATCGTGCCGATGTCGAGCCCGCCGAGCAGCGTATAGTCCTGATCGCTGAGCAACGGCAGCGCGCCCGAGCGGAAGATCCTGCCCCAGCGTACGGTCTTGCCGCCTGCGCCCTTGTAGCCGCCGAGATCGCGGAAGTTCGATCCCCTGGCCAGCGGCAGCTCGCGCTCGGCGGTCAGCGTCAGCGAGGCATCGCCGCCATCGCGCAGCACCAGGAACTGGCGCTTGGTCGCGGGCAGGCCAACGATCGCCTCGCCCCTGCGATTGGCCTTGATCACCGGGATGGCCGCCCCGGCGGCGACCGGGGTGTCGGTGACGATGATGTCGACCGGATCGCTGTCGGTCCAGGTCACCTTGACCTTGTCGGCATCGATGCGGCTGACCGTCACGCTATCGATGGCGAGTGCGGGCGCGGCGCTGGCGAACAGCGCGAGGGCGAAAGCAGTCTTGAGGCGCATACAGTCTCTCCTGTCAGAAGCCGAAGCGGATACCGGCGAGGTAACGCCTGCCGATCTGTTCCACCTCGGTCGGGCGGCCCTTGTTGCCAAGGAACGCGGTATATTTGGCGTCGGTCAGGTTGTTGAGATCGGCAAACAGGCTGATGTTCGGCGTGATGTCATAGCGGATCGCGACATCGACATTGGTGTAGCCGCCGCGGAACTCGTCGCCGGTGGTGGTGCCGCCGGTGCCGATCGACAGCGTTTCCAGATAGTCGCTGCGCCACTGATAGCTGGCGCGGACCGAAAGCCCGTATTTCTCGTAATAGAGCGAGGCGTTGACGATGGTGTCCGAGGTCCCGGGAAAGCCGATATTGCGCCGCTGGTCGGTGTCGAAACTGCCCTCGATCAGCGTCAGATTGCCCTGGAAGCCGAAGCCGTCGAGCGGCGAGGGCAGGAAGGTGAACTGCTGCTGATAGTTGAACTCGACGCCGTAAAGCTCGCCCGAATTGCCGTTGAAGCTTGAGGTGAGCAGATAGCGCGAGCGATCGACGCCATTGCTGCTGAACGCATCCGAGCCAACGATCTGCGTGTTCGAGAACAGCACATTGTCGACCCAGCGGTGGAAGCCCGACACCGCGATGATGCCCTGGCCGGGGATGTAATATTCGAGGCTCGCATCGACGCCCCACGTGTATTCGGGGCGCAGCGTCGGGTTGCCGCCACTGATCGTGCCCGGGCTGTTGGTGTCGTTGATCGCCGAGCCTACCCGGATTTCGCCGAAACTCGGGCGGGCGATGCCGCGCTGTCCCGCCACGCGGAGCACCAGATTGTCGGTGACGTCGAAGCGCGCGTTCACGCTGGGGAAGATGTCGGTATAATCCTGCGGTGCCGAGAGCGGCACGAGGGTGCCGTTGGCGAGCCGCGCCTGGCCCTGGTTTTGCAGCCGGAAATGCTCGACGCGGGCACCGGCGATCACCTGGCCGCCCTCGAACACCCATTTGGCCATGCCATAGGCGGTCAGCGTCTTTTCGTTGAGCGCGAAGCGGTTTTCCGCCGGCACGTTGTTGGCGGGGTTGAACCGGCCCTGGCGCTGGAGCGTCGCGAAGATAGTGTCGAGATCGGCGCGCATCCGCGTGTTGTCGACATAGTTGAAGGTGATGCCGAGCGGGAAGCCGGTGTCCCAGGGCGTGTTGGTGATATAGCTGGCCGGGTTGAAGCTGAGCCCGGTTCCGGCCAGCGCCTGGGGCGAGAGCAGCACCGCGTTCGAGGTCGCGAAGATGAACCCGCCAATGTCGCGATCGGCATAGAGCAGGCCGCCGGTCAGCGTCACGTCGCCCAGGTCCTTGGCGACATCGAGCTTGACCGTATAGCTGTCGGTGAACACGTCCTGCACGATCGGGATGACGAGCGCGGGCGAGGTGTTGGCGTTGATCAAAGTGGTCTGGTCGAAATTGGCGAGCGCCGGGCCGCGCACAAAGCTGCCGGCGGTGGCACCGGGGATCGTCTGGAACAGCTGGACGATCGGGAAATTGGGGCGACTGAAATCATAGCGCACCGACGGCGAGGTCGCGGTGGCGGTGCTCGCCTGGACCAGCGGCAGATAGGTGGTGTTCTCGGTGCGGGTATAGTTGGCCGCGAAATTCACCTTCCAGCCGTCTTCCTCGTAATCGCCGCCGATGGTGTTGATGAAGTTGCGCGTGCGATAGTTGCCAAGGTTGAACGATCCGCGGATCGGCACGCGGACCAGATCGCCGCCCGACAGGTTGCGCGTGCCCGACAGTGCGCGGTCGAGCCGGATCTCGTACTGGTCGCGCTGCTCGTCATCCTTGAACTCGGTATAGATGGTCTTGGCGTAGAGCTTCTGGCCTTCCTGCGGCGCATATTCGAACGCGGCGAACAGGCCATTGTTCTCGCGGACGAGGCGATACTGGCGGATGTCGATCTCGGTCGGGCCGAACTGGGTATCGGTGGGGCCGCTGGGTTCGTCATACAGGCCGACCTCGCGATTGTCGGTCACCTGCTCGCGGCGATAGTGCGATGCGCCCGCGACCACGCCGAACGTGCCGTCGCTGTACGAGACGCGCAGTGAGCCCTGGCGCTGCTCGCCTTCGCCCAGTTCCATGAAGCCGTATCCGACATCGCCCTGGACGTGGAAACCGGTCTTGCCCTCGAGCGGCGAGAAGGTGCGCAGGTCGATATTGGCGACGATCGCCTCGGCCTGGATATTGGGCGTGAGCGACTTGTTGATCGCCAGTGCGCTCAGGATCACCGCAGGCACCGCGTCGAAGCGATAGGCGCGGGTGAGGCCGCCTTCGTCCGCGCCGATCATCGGCACGCCGTCGATGCTGACCGAGGTCCAGCGGTTGGGCGCGCCGCGCACCTGGATATAGCGTTCCTGGCCCTGGTCGCGCTGCACCGCGACGGCGGGCAGGCGCGAGAGCGCTGCGGCGCTGTTCTGATCGGGGAAGCGGCCGACCGAGTCCGCGGCCGAGATGTCGATCAGGTTATCGGCATTGCGCTTCTGCGCGATCGATTCGCCCTGCGCGGTGATGATCGCGCCCTGGACGATGATCTCGCCATTGCCGTCTGCATCATCCTCGGCCGCTTGCTGTGCCATGGCGGGCATGCCGCCCACAGCGGCTACAGCCATGAGCGAAATCGACGTGCGCAGCAGCGCCTGGAAAGATGTGTTCAGAATCATCGCGCAACCCCCTTTGCGGTTCGGGGGCGCAGCTACGTTCGCGCGATGACACCTCCATGGCGTCTCGATGACGACGCGGCCAGATTGCCGCTATAATATGACTTGCTATCGTAACCGGGATGTCATGTCGCTGTCGCCAAAACGGTCTCAGCTCTGCAATCTGCTCGCAATCATTTCGTCTATCCCGTTGACCACCTTGGCAATTCCCTTCGGATTGGGGTGAATTCCATCGGGCAGCATCAGCGCCTTGTCGGTGATCACCCCATCGAGAAAAAAGGGATATAATCCCGCATCATATTGCTTCGCCAGCGCGGGATAGATCGGGTTGAACCGGCTCGCATAGTCCTGGCCCAGATTGGGCGCGGCGATCATGCCGGTGAGCACCACCGGGATATCGCGCTTCTTGAGTTCGTCGAGCATCGCCTTCAGATTGCTCTGTGTCTGGTCGGGGCTGATGCCGCGCAGCATGTCGTTGCCGCCCAGGCCCAGAATGACCAGATCGGGCTTGCGCGGCAGGCCGTCGAGCGCGAACGCGAGGCGTTGCAGGCCCGCTGCCGTGGTATCGCCCGACACCCCGGCATTGTGGACCTGGACGTTCAGACCCTTGGCGGCCAGCGCCTTTTCGAGCTGCGCGGGGAAGCTTTCGTCCTGCTGGACATTATAGCCGGCATAAAGGCTGTCGCCGAAGGCCATGACAAGCCGGGTATCGGCATTGAGCGGATTGCGGCCGGGTTTTTCCGCGCCGGTCTCCTGGCCTTTTTCGACCGGCGGCTTGGTCGCTTCGTCCGACGGCTGCGTGCAGGCCGCGGTGCAATGGACAAGCAACAAAGCCGCCCCATATAGAATGCTGTTCCGTCCCAAAGCGAAAGCCCTTTCATTTCATGCACGATACGCTCACGCGGCCTCATATTGCCATTGCCGCCCGCAATGTCACCCTCTCGCTCGGCGAGGCAGGCCATCAGACGCAGATTTTGAAGGGCATCGATCTGGAAATTCCGCTGGGCCAGTCGGTGGCGCTGCTGGGGCCGTCGGGATCGGGCAAGTCGTCGCTGATGGCGATCCTCTCCGGCCTCGAGCGCGCGAGCGGCGGCGAGGTGCGCGTCGCCGGGCTCGATTTTGGGCCGATGGACGAGGACGGGCTGGCACGGGCACGGCGCGGGCGCATCGGCATCGTGCTTCAGGCCTTCCACCTGCTGCCGACGATGACCGCGCTGGAAAATGTCGCGGTGCCGCTCGAACTGGCGGGCATCGCCGATCCCTTCGGCACCGCGCAGCGTGAGCTCGAAGCCGTCGGGCTCGGTCACCGCGTCACGCACTATCCCAGCCAGCTTTCGGGCGGCGAGCAGCAGCGCGTCGCGATCGCGCGCGCCATGGCGCCGGGTCCGGAGATCATCTTCGCCGACGAGCCGACGGGGAACCTCGACGGCGCGACCGGGGAGGCGATCATCGACCTGCTGTTCAGCCGACAAAAGGCGAATGGGGCGACGCTGCTCATCATCACGCACGATCCCTCGCTCGCGACGCATTGCGACCGCGTGATCGAGATGCGCGACGGGCTGATCGTCGCGGATCGGTCGGGGGGTGCGGTACAGTGATTGTGGCATGCGTTTCATCGTCATTCCCGCGGAAGCGGGAATCCCGCTTTTGCGCGACGGTAAAGCGGGATTCCCGCGTTCGCGGGAATGACGGGAATGCTGGAGCTTGCGCATGACCTGGGCGCAGATCTGGCGCATTGCGCGGCGCGATCTTTCGGGGCGGTTCCGCGGGCTTCGCCTGCTCATCATCTGCCTGTTCCTGGGCGTGGCGACCCTGGCGACGATCGGCAGCCTCACCGCGTCGATCACGGGCGAGCTGTCGCAACGCGGGCAGGTGATCCTCGGCGGCGATTTCGAGGTGACGATGTCGCAGCGCCTCGCGAGCGAGGCCGAACTCGCCGCGTTCGAGCGCGAGGGCGTGCTGTCCGAAACCGTCCGGATGCAGGCGATGGCGCAGCGCACCGCGCCGCGTGCGAGCGGCACCGGCCCCGATGCGATCCTCGCCGAACTGAAGGGCGTCGATTACGATTACCCGCTTTATGGCACGCTGACGCTGCAATCGGGCAAATACGCGCCGCTCGATCCCGCCAGCACGGTGATCGGGGCGGGGCTGGCCGATCGGCTCGACCTCAAGCCCGGCGACCGCATCCGCTTCGGCGAGGCCGAGTTCACGATTAGCGGCATCATCCTCGACGAACCCGACCGGCTGGGCGAGGGCTTCACGCTCGGCCCGGTTGCGCTCGTCTCCGATCTCGGCATCCAGCGCACCGGGCTGATCCAGCCGGGCAGCATGTACGAGGCGAAATATCGCGTGAAGGTCGGCCCGCTGGCAGACCCGGCGCAGTCGATCGAGCGGCTGAAGGCGGAGTTTCCCGAAGCCGGGCTCGAGCTGCGCGACCGCGATCGCGGCGCGCCGGGCACCGCGCGCTTCATCGAGCGCATGGGCCAGTTCCTGTCGCTGGTGGGGCTGGCCGCACTGGTGATCGCCGGGATCGGCGTCGGCAACGGCGTCGCCTCGTATCTCGCCACCAAGCGCCAGGGCATCGCGACACTCAAGATCCTCGGTGCGGGCTCTGGCGATATCCTGCGCATCTATCTGGTGCAGATCCTTGCGGTGTCGGCACTGGCGATCCTGGGCGGGCTGATCGCGGGCGCGCTGATCCCGCCGGCGATCATCGCGGCGGCGGGCGATGTGCTGCCGGTAAAGCCGGGCTTTGCGATTCATCCGCTGCCACTGGCGGTGAGCGCGGCCTATGGGCTGTTGATCGCGTTCATCTTCGCGCTGCCGCCGCTGGCGCGCGCGCGGCATGTGCCGGCAGCGGGGCTGTTCCGGTCGCTGGTCGAGGGCAACCGCTGGCCCGATCGCGCGACGATGATCGCGGTGGGCATCGGCATCGCCGCCATCGTCACGCTGGCGCTGGTCACCGCGCGCGAGGCGATATTCTCCGCCTGGTTCATCGCGGCGGCGACAGGCGTGCTGCTGATGCTGGCAGGCATAGGCTGGGCGATCCGCTGGACCGCCTCGCGCCTGCCGCGCCCCAAGGCGCCGCTGCTCCGGCTCGCGCTCGCCAACCTTGATCGGCCGGGTGCGCAGACCGGGCAACTGGTGGTGGCCTTGGGACTGGGACTTACCCTGTTCGTCATCCTGGCGGGCATCCAGACGAGCCTGACCAACGAGATCACCCGCACCGTGCCCAAGGAAGCGCCCAATCTGTTCGTGCTCGACGTGCCGGTGGCGCGCGGCGACGAGTTCCGCCGGATCGTCGAACAGGCGGCGCCCGGCGCGGCGGTCAACACCGTGCCTTCGCTGCGCGGAACGGTGACCGGCTACAAGAACATCCGCGTTGCGGACCTGAAGGACATTCCCGAGAACGCCTGGGTGCTGCGCGGTGAGCGCGGGCTCACCTATGCCGAGACGCTGCCGGAAGGGAGCGAGCTGATCGACGGCAAATGGTGGCCCAAGGGCTATGACGGCCCGCCGCTCGTTTCGATCGACCGCGAGATGGCCAATGTCCTCGACCTCAAGGTCGGCGACAGCCTCACCGTCAGCCTGTTGGGCCGCGAGTTCACTGCGAAGATCGCCTCGCTGCGCCAGATCAACTGGGACACGATGGGATTCAACTATGTGATGGTGTTCAGCCCCAACACGCTGCGCGATGCGCCGCATAACCTCGCCGCGACGGTCTCGCTCAAGGGCATGGCGGACGCGGACGTGAAGGAGCGCGCGGTGAGCAAGGCGGTGCTCGCCGGGTTCGCGTCGAGCTCGGTGATCGAGGTGCGCGATGTCATCGGCCAGGTGACGACCATCCTGACGCAGATCGCGACCGCCATCGCGGCGGCGGGATCGATCGCGATCCTCTCGGGCATCGCGGTGCTGATCGGCGCGATCGCGGCGAGCCGCCAGGCGCGCATCTATGACAGCGTGATCCTGAAGACGCTGGGCGCGACGCGGCGGCAGATCCTGTCGGCCCAGGCGCTCGAATATGGCCTGCTCGCCGCATTGCTGGCACTGGTGGCGCTGGCTTTGGGGCTGAGCGCGGCCTGGTATGTCATCACCCAGATCTTCAGCTTCAGCTGGGCACCCGACTGGCCGGTGGTGATGCTGACACTGGCGGGCGGGGCGCTGCTGACGCTGGGGCTCGGGATTGCCGGATCGCTGCCGGTGCTGGCGGCACGGCCCGCGCGCGCGCTGCGCCAGCTGTGACCGGCGCGATGCGATAGTGCCAGCGCAAGGGATAGCGAGGATCGGGCGCGCCGCCGGTGCAGCCTGATCCCGCGCGCACCAACCGCGCATAGAGCCGTGCGAACACCGCGCCATACCAGCGGAACAGCGTGTCGGGCGGCGCGGTGCGATCGCCCGCCTGGCTGCGGTCGATGCTGAAATGCCACGGCCCGGTAACGGTGAACGCGCCTGCGCCGACGAACGTCCAGGCGTGCTTCTCGATCGCGCGCATCAGCAGCCGCGCGGCGATCGGCGCGGGAAGCCAGCGCAGCGCGCGCGCCGCGTAGCGCGGGATGCGGTGCGCGATGATATAGTCTGCGGTGCCGACCGCCGCCTCGGCCGCGATGGCCTCTGCCGCATCGGGGTGCAGCATCACCAGCGCCTGGTGCAGCCGCAGCGCCTCGGCCTCGGCGATCATCGCCTCGCCCGAGGGCAGCGCGTCGATCCCCGCCACCTCGAGCACCTCGCGCGCTGCCGCCGCGCCGATCGTGGCTTCCATCGCCCATGCCATTTGCAGCACGGCATTGGGGCCGATCAGCGCGCCCGGAGCGGTGGGCAGAGTGGCCGCGTGCGGGGCAGCCACCTCACTCGCCCTTCGGCGCTTCGCTCAACTCAGGGCTCAACTCGATCCGATCCCTTGCCCGCTCCTTCATCTGCGCGCGGACGGCGGCGCGGCGTTCGCTGGCGCGTGCGGCGCGGTCTGCTGCCGTTTCCCAGTCGGATGCGGCCTGTTCCACGCCGACGCGCTTCTCGTCGAAATGGAAGTCGACGCTCTTGGCGGTCTGCGGCCCCCAATAGCCCGCCTTGCCCAGATCATAGAAGGTGCGGCGGAAGCCCGCGCGCAGGAACGCATAGAGGCAGCCCAGCAGATAGCGCCGCCGGAAGCCCGTGCCGCGCCAGGGATAATGGAACAGGGCTTTCCGCATATAGAAGCGGCGGTAATTGGCCATCACCCGGTCGAGCAGCTCGCCGCGCTCCATCGCCGCGGGCTTCATGATCGGGGTGACGAAATTGTACTTGCTGAAATCGTGGACCTCGACCTTGTCCTTCAGTTCCTCGAACAGCGGGGTGAACGGCCAGGGCGTGTACATCGACCAGTTGGCCAGATCCGGCTGCCAGTCCCAGGCCATGCGCCAGCTTTCCTCGAGCGTCTCGGCGGTCTCGTTCTCGAGGCCCACGATGAACTGCGCCTCGACGAAGATATCGGCCTCGCGCAGCAGGCGGATCGCGGTCTTGTTCTCCTCGACCTTGGTTTCCTTGTTGAACAGGTCGAGCCGCATCTGCGCCGCCGCCTCGGTGCCCAGGCTCACATGCACCAGGCCCGCCGAGCGGTAGAAGCCGAGCAGCTCCTTGTCGCGATAGATATCGGTGACGCGGGTGTTGATGCCCCATTTCACCTTGTCGGGCAGGCCGCGATCGATCAGCTCCTGGCAGAATTCGATGAATTTCTTGCGGTTGATCGTCGGCTCCTCGTCGGCAAGAATGAAGAAGCCGACGCCGTGCTTCTCGTGCAACTCCTGGATCTCGTCGACCACCAGTTTCGGATCGCGCACGCGGTAATCGCGCCAGAATTTCCATTGCGAGCAGAAGGAGCAGGTGAACGGACAGCCGCGCGCCAGATTGGGGATGGCGACGCGCGTGCCGAGCGGGATATAGGTGTACTGCTTCCAGTCGAGAATGTCCCAGTCGGGCTTCAGTTGACCCAAGTCCTTGATCGTCTCGGCCGCCTTGCTGGCGATGACCCGGTCCCCCTCGCGCCAGGCGAGCCCGGCGATCTGCGCGCGGTCCTGCGGCCAGCGGCCTTGCGCAATCGCGGTGAACAGCTCGACCGCGATAGTCTCGCCCTCGCCGCGCACGATGACATCGATATGCGGGGCTTCCATCAGCACCTGTTTGTACATGAAGGTCGCATGCACCCCGCCCAACACGCGCACCGCGTGCGGCACGGTGAGCGCGGCGATCTCCAGCACCCGCTCGGCGGCATAGATGCTCGGCGTGATCGCGGTGGTGCCGACAATATTGGGCTGCAGCGCCGCCATGCGCGCGGCGAGATCGTCGTCCGACACGCCCTCGGTCATCGCGTCGATGAAATGGATGTCGTCAAAGCCTGCGCGCCGCAACGGCCCGGTAAGATACGCCACCCAGGCCGGCGGCCACGTCCCCGCAATCTCCGCCCCGCCCGAGCGATAATTGGGATGCACGAACAGGATACGCATGGGCCCCTCCGGAGACTCGGGGGTGATGCCCCGTTATGTCAGAGGATGGGGGAGGGGGGAGGTGCGATCATTGAGGTGGATCAAATTTGGGGGCGAATACATTAATAGGCAAGCCCTTGAGTATTGGACCGTTCGTTGCAATAATCCAAAAAACCTGGTAGCGCCTTCTGCCAATTGAAGACATTTGAAAATGAGCTTAGGCTTAAAAAACATTCGATGAAGGCGATTTTTGTTGGATCGAAATTGATGAATTTCCGACAGCTATTGAAAATGATTTTCTTGCTATCTGGAAAGCTAGTTTGCCTCGAAGCCAAAGTAGAGCATTATTGCTATCAAAAAGCCGAGCTTTTGAAAGCACATCACCAGTAGACAATTTGGTTTTTAATTGAAATAGATCATTTAGCCGTTTTATTAAATTTTTTCTTCTCTTGAAGCTGCCGTTAGAAAAATCGAATAATTGATCGATGCCAAAATCATCAAACCTGGGGTGTTCACCGTTCTCACGAATTTTGCAGAATGCAGCACAAACAACTTTGGCGCCTAGTGCCATTGATTGAAAAATTCGATCATACTCAGAGAGTAATGATTCTAATTGGATCTTTGTCATCTGTTTTTTTGCATACTTGTTTATAGAATACCCAATATAACCTTTTTGCGCAAAATACGATTCAATGCTGTAAAAGTTTGTTTTCCAAACTCCTTCGTGGCTCAGTTGAAGGTAGTCATCAAAATCCTTGTCGCATAGATAGCGAAACTTGGGAGAGTTCACCCAAGGGTATATATCAACCACTTTTTTAAACTGCAAAAGAGAGTATTTTCCGCCGCAGTCCATTATATAAAATGTCTTTCCCTCGAGTGCTGAATTTATAAAATCAAAGTAGAAGCTCCTGTCTGTATTACCTTCGGTGGCAAAAATATAATCCCACTCTTCGTAGCCGGAAGTTAGTATTTCTAGAAGAAGAGCTTGTGCATTATGCGTTTCTGCCTTCAATTGATCAACAAAATCATCCATGCTCTGATACCTTTAGTCTACGAACATCGACAACGCTTTTGTTGAGATGATTATCAAACACAAATGGACTGTGAGTAACTGCAACAATATTTGCGCAGCTTCCAGTCGAAATTATATCTGGTAGAAATCGCTTTTGCCAAGGCATCGACAGCGAAAGTTCCGGCTCATCAATTAATACAATAAAATCCCGTTGGCCGGATAGCAAAAGATAGGCGAAAATAGAAACAATCTGTTTTTCGCCAGATGAAAGTTTGTCGAGCGGCACAATAACTTCATCATATTGACTGAAAATGACAATTTGATGGTCAATCAATACCGCACGTTTCTCGGGCCCTAGGTAGCTGGTTAGGAGGTTTACAAATAATTGAAGGGGCTGCTCTCGATCCTTCACTTTAATGTGTGCTGAAAGCAGTTTTTCAACAAACATCCCTAGAAATCGAGACTCTGCATTGGGCTGGCCGGTGCTTCGACGACGTAGGTCATCAATCCTCTTTCGTAGACTGTGTCGATCGGAAGAACTGAAAAGCTTGTCATCCAAGCTGTTCTTGAATTTCTCAAAATCATCATCAGGCATGCGGCGTAAGTTAGAAAGCGAGTATTTCCGAATTTTGCCGGTAACAATGTCTCTAATATACTCTTGTGAGGCAGTCTCTGATGCTTGCCTACGAAAATCTCTAATATCAGAACAGCAGTGATCGACAAGAGCTTGAATATCACCCATTCCAAAACCAGCAATTTCTCTAAATCCCTGGCCTGCACGAGCAGTAATTTGGCTGTCTTCTAGCCTCGAGCGTATTCTATTTTCAATATCTGGAAAAATTGATTTTATATCTTTCTCAATACGTCTGTAGGTGGGTAAATAAAGTATCTGCCCTAAGTTAAGCGACGAAACGTCTGCATCAATCTCATAGGCTCGTTTTGTAAAGCCATACTCAGCCTGAACATATCTTCTGAAGCTAATTAATTGGCTTTCCGCAAATCCGGTTATGGATGCAAGCTTTTGGCGCTCATCTCTGGTCAATGAGGACTTGTAGAGCAAATCCATGGCATTCGCTGCTTGAACCCTGCCAATTAAATGATCAGTTGTTGAGCGTTTAGAGGGGGCCACATCAAAGCTTAGTAAATCAGCCTTCGTAAGATTGATTTCGCCGTGTGAATGGAACAGAATTAGTTCTTCGAATTCGTAATCATTGAGCCTTTGCCATTGCCGGCTCACGAATAGATAAAGTAAGCTTAAAAATGTGCTTTTGCCGGTGCCATTTGGACCAACAATGATAGCTGTTGATCCATCTAGTTTAAGCCTATAATTTCTATTTCCAAGAATACCAATAGCCGCAAAGCCGGTTAGCTGGTTGCGTCTGGGTGAGATAATATCTTTTTGGTTTAGTTGGATATCTGGCATTGAGCGCCTCGCGTTCACAGAGTGCTTTGTTGCTTGTATCTACATCCTTACACTCGTTGCTCAGCATTATGTCAAGCTACGCGGTATCACTGCTATGCGATTGCATTGGCGTCCGTTTGAACGAACAGGTAGAGACGCAAAAAGGCCGCCCCGGTCGCCCGGAGCGGCTTTTCGTTTTTCCCAGCGGGAAGGGGCGTAAGGGTTACGCGGCCTTCTTGAAGCTGTCGACCGCGACGCTGACGCGGTTCGAGATCGGCTGGAACACGTCGCCGGCCAGCTTGATGAACGCTTCGCTGTTCTTCGAGGTCTGGGCGACGGCGGTGTCGAAGCTCTTCTTGACCAGCTTGGTCTGCAGCTCGATGAACTCGGTCGGCGACTTGACGGTGGTCATTTCCTTGAGCGCCGCGGTCAGCTCTTCAAAGCCCTTCTTGGCGTCTTCGGCATAGGCCTGGCCCATTTCCTGCGCGCCCTTGGCAGCGATCTTGCCCGATTCGACCAGGGCTTCGACATTGCCCTTGTTGAACTCGCTGGCCTGCGAGACCATTTCGGTGCCCTTTTCATAGGCGGTCTTGGCGCGGGTCGACATGTCGCCCATCAGGCTCTTCAGACGCTCGGTCATGGCTTCGGCGGTCTTCTTGGTTTCGGCGGTGATGGTTTCTGCGGTGGTCATGATGATCGATTCCTTCTTGATTGCGGGTGCGGCGGCCGGGACGGCGGCCTGTAATGCGGGAACTGCGGACTGTTTAACGAGCGTGGTCTTGGGCTTTGCCGGTTTGGCGGCAGGCTTGGCCATCTTGGGTTCCGGGGCCTTGACGACGGGCTTGGCAGCCACCGCCTTGGCCACGGGGGCAGGCTTCGCCGCCACGGGCGCCGCGGTTACGGCAGGCGCCGCAGCCTTGGCGACCTTCGGCGCGACCACGGGGTCGGCAGCCTTGGCAGGTTCGGCCTTGGGAGCCGCCGGAGCGACTTCTGTCTTCGCACTCACGGCAGCGGCATAAGCCTCGCCAGCGTCCTTGGCGGGGGGCATCTTACCTTGATCAGACATTGCGGTCTCACTCTCGTGCTGCTTCATGCTGCACTGCACAATAGTGATCGGAGGGCTGGACGTCAAGGAAAATGTTGCACTGCACAAAAGGCTGGCGAGCGCAATAACCTGATGCTGATTTTATAGCGCGCCCGCAGGCATGCCGCAAGAGCGTCAGCGCGCCTTGACGTAGCGTCCCGGCGCGTCCTCGATGGCCTTGAGCTTGCCCTGGCCGGGCACGCGCCCGCCCTTGGCCTTCACGGTCTTCGGGTCGTGCGCCTTGAGCCATTCGATCCAGTCGGGCCACCAGCTGCCCTTGGTCTCCTTCGCACCTGCGACGAAATGCTCGAGGCTGTTCGCAGGCGCGTCATTGGTCCAGTACTGGTATTTCTGCGCCGAGGGCGGGTTGACCACGCCCGCGATATGGCCCGATCCTGCGAGCACGAAGCGGGTGGGGCCGGACAATGCCTCGTTCAGCCGCCACACGCTTTCCAATGGTGCGATATGGTCCTCCTTGCCCGCCTGGATATAGGCCGGGGTCTGGATGAGGCGCAGGTCGATCGGCGTGCCGTCGATGCTCAGCGATCCGGGCTGGACCAGCCGGTTGTCGCGGTACAGGTCCTTGAGATACGACTTGTGCCACTTGGCGGGCAGGTTGGTGGTGTCGCCGTTCCAGTGGAGCAGGTCGAACGGGGGATAATCCTCGCCGAGCAGATAGTTGTTGATCACATAGTTCCAGATGAGGTCGCGCCCGCGCAGCAGGTTGAAGGTCGCGGCCATGTAGCGCCCGTCGAGATAGCCCGCGCTTCCGAGCTGCTCGATCAGCGCGAGCTGCTCGTCATCGACGAATAGGGTCAGATCGCCCGCCTTCTCGAAATCGACCTGCGCGGTGAAGAAGGTGACCGATTTCACCCGCTCGGCCTCGCCGCGCTTCGCGAGCAGCGCCAGCGTCGCCGCAAGCGTGGTCCCCGCGACGCAATAGCCGATGGTGTGGACGCTCGGCACCTCGAGCAGGTCGCGCACGGTATCGATCGCCTCGATCTGCGCTTTCACATAATCGTCCCAGATCACCTCGGCCATGCTCTCGTCGGCGGATTTCCACGAGACCATGAACACGGTGATGCCTTGCTCGGTCGCCCATTTGACGAAGCTCTTCTGCGGGTTGAGATCGAGAATGTAGAAGCGGTTGATCCAGGGCGGGAAGATGACCAGCGGCGTCTCCACCACCTCCTCGGTCGCGGGCGCATACTGGATCAGCTGGAACAGCGGGCTTTCGCACACGACCTTGCCCGGCGTCACCGCTATGTTGCGGCCGAGCTCGAAGGCATTGGGGTCGGTGTGCGTGAGCTGGCCCTTGCGCATGTCGGATAGCATATGGTCGAGGCCCTTGAGCAGGTTCTCGCCCTTGCTCTCGACCATCTTCTCCATCACCAGCGGGTTGGTAAGCGCGAAATTGGCGGGGCTCGACGCGTCGATCATGCCCTTCAGCGCAAAGCGCAGCTTTTCCTTCTGCTTGGGCTCCAGCCCCTCGAGCCGGTCGGCGACGCGCAGCATCTGTTCGCTGACCATCAGATAGCTCTGCTGGATCAACGCATAGACCGGGTTGTCGTGCCACTGGCGCGCGGCGAAGCGGCGGTCGCTGCGCAGCTCGGGTACCTGGGTCGGCGTCGCGGGCGGGCCGCCCTCATGCTCGGCGATCAGCGCAGGCGGGGTCATCGCGCCGATAAAGCCCTGCCACAGAGTCATCCCGTCGCGCCACATATCGGCCTGCGCATCGAGCATCGCCTGCGGCATCGAGCCCATCCAGGCGGGGAGTTTCGCCTGGAACGCCGACGGATCGGTCAGTGCGGGAAGGTCCTTCTGCGCCATCTGCTGCGCCATGGTCGCGGCATGTTCCAGCATCATCTGCTGCGCGCGGCCGAACACCCAGGTCCAGTGCTGCATCTCCTCCAGCGTGGGCAGTCCCGGCGGGGTGAAGTCTTTCTCGGCGGACATGGGCGGCCTCTCGTTGGCTTTGCTTTGGGCTGTCCTAGCAGCGTGGGGTTGCAAAGATAAGTCCCTGATAATTGCTCGATGACCGCCGCAGAATTCCCGCTTTTGCTCGACACGCGCGCGCACATAGGTCAAGGATGCCGCTCCATTCACGGAGAACTGAAAAGCGAAATCGATATGTCCGACGAATTCTACCGCATCAAACGCCTGCCGCCCTATGTGATCGCTGAAGTCAATGCGATGCGGGCTGCGGCGCGAGCGGCCGGAGAGGACATTATCGATCTGGGCATGGGCAATCCCGACCTGCCGCCGCCGCCGCACGTGATCGAGAAGCTCTGCGAAGTCGCGATGAAGCCCGATGCGCACGGCTATAGCCAGTCCAAGGGCATTCCCGGCCTGCGCCGCGCCCAGGCGAACTATTATGCGCGCCGCTTCAATGTCGAGCTCGATCCCGAGACCGAGGTCGTGGTGACGATGGGATCGAAGGAAGGCCTGTCGAGCCTCGCCACCGCGATCACCGCGCCGGGCGATGTCGTGCTCGCGCCCAATCCCAGCTATCCGATCCACACCTTCGGCTTCATCATCGCCGGCGCGACGATCCGCTCGGTGCCGACAACGCCCGACGAGAATTACTGGCGCTCGCTCGACCGCGCGATGGCGTTCACCGTGCCGCGGCCCTCGGTGCTGGTGGTCGGCTATCCCTCCAACCCGACCGCAGAGGTAGTCGACCTGGCGTTCTACGAGCGGCTGGTCGCCTGGGCGAAGGAGAACAAGGTCTGGGTGCTGTCGGACCTTGCCTATAGCGAGCTCTATTATGATGGCTGCCCGACGCCCTCGATCCTGCAGGTTCCCGGTGCCAAGGACGTGGCGATCGAGTTCACCTCGATGTCGAAGACCTATTCGATGGCCGGATGGCGCATGGGCTTTGCCGTGGGCAACCGCCAGCTGATCGCCGCGCTCACCCGGGTGAAGAGCTATCTCGATTATGGAGCATTCACGCCGATCCAGGCAGCGGCCTGCGCGGCGCTCAACGGGCCGCAGGATATCGTCCAGAAGAACCGCGAGCTCTATCACAAGCGCCGCGACGTGATGATCGACGCGTTCGGTCGCGCTGGCTGGGATATCCCGCCGCCGCGCGCCTCGATGTTTGCCTGGGCCCCGCTTCCGCCTGCGCTCAAGCATATGGGAAGTCTGGAATTTTCCAAGCAGCTGCTGCAGCACGCCAAGGTCGCGGTCGCGCCGGGCGTGGGCTATGGCGAGGACGGCGAGGGCTATGTCCGCATCGCGATGGTCGAGAACGAGCAGCGCCTGCGCCAGGCCGCGCGCAACGTGAAGCGCTATCTCGCCAGCATGGGCGTCAACACGCCGGGCCAGGCGGTCGGCTCCTGAGCTACCGCTCTCAACGCTCCGTTTCGGAGGCGACTGCGCTCAAAGCGATGCGATGAACGCGCTTTAATGCTGCCCGGGGCACAAGGCCGTGCCCCGGGGGGCTGGCATGAAATTTCCGTCCGATCCGGCACTGGGTGGCGCATCCCCGGCGAGCGCATCGCCAGGCGCGGCATTGCCCGCGCGCCGCTGGCTGCTCGCCGGGGGCGCCCCCGATATGCTCGAGCGGATGGCGCTGGCGCTGTCGCGCTTCGGCATCGATGCCCAGCCCTGGCCGGGCGCCCCCGATGCGGCGCGCCACCGCCCGGTGCTGTGCGATGCGCGCCAGCGCGGCGAGGTGCAGCCCTGGATCGATGATCTGCCGCGGCGCTCGGCCCCGCTGCTGCTGGTCGGGTTGAGCTCGGCCGGTGCGCGCGCGCGGTCGATCGCGGCGGGGGCCGCCGACGCGCTGTCGGCGCGGATCGCGCCGCATGAGCTGGCCGCGCGGCTCGAAGCGGCCGAGCGGCTGCATGCCGCGCAGCTCGGGCTGGTGCGCCTCGCCGGTTTTGATTTCGATATCGGGCTGCGCCAGGTGCGCTGGCAGGGCAGGGTGCTGCCGCTGATGCCGCGCGAGTTCGATCTGCTGCTGATGCTGGCGCGCCAGGCGGGCGGTCCGATCAGCCGCGACGAGCTGCTCCGCGCGGTCTGGCGCACCCCGTTCGATCCGGGCACCAACAGCGTCGAGGTGCATATCTGCAAGCTGCGGCGCAGCCTTGGCATCTTGCGCGGCGGGGTATGGATAGAGACCGTGCGGCATCGCGGCTATCGCCTGGTCAGCGGGGCGGCACCCCGGGGGGCGAGCGATCGAGGGGGGTGACAGGCGGGGCGCAGCGGTTATGGTCGGTTGCAAGACGCAATGCGAATCCGCGCGGGAGAGGCCATGATCGATCTGTATTACGCCCCCACACCCAACGGGTGGAAGATCTCGATCATGCTCGAGGAATGCGGGCTGCCCTACACGGTCCGCCCGGTCAATATCGGCGCGGGCGAGCAGTTTGCACCCGAATTCCTGAAGATCAGCCCCAACAACCGCATTCCGGCGATCGTCGATCATGCGCCGGACGGCGGCGGCGATCCGGTCAGCGTGTTCGAGACCGGCGCGATCCTGCTCTATCTCGCGGAGAAATCGGGCCGGTTCCTGCCCCGTGATCTGCGCGGGCGGTATAGCGTCCTGCAATGGCTGATGTGGCAGATGGGCGGGCTGGGGCCGATGCTCGGCCAGAACGGCCATTTCAAGCTCTATGCGCCCGAGAAACTGCCCTATGCCATCGACCGCTACGAACGCGAGACCGCGCGGCTCTACGGCGTGCTCGACCGGCGGCTGGGCGAGGCGGACTATGTCGCAGGCAGCGAATACACCATTGCCGATATCGCGATCTTCCCGTGGATCATGACGCACAAGCGGCAGGAGATCACGCTCGACGACTATCCGAACATCAAGCGCTGGTACGCTTTGTGCCGCGAGCGCCCGGCGCTGCAGACGGGGCTGGCGGTGATGAAGGACGCGATCAACCGCAACCCGCAGGCGGACGCGAAGGTGCGCGAGACATTGTTCGGGATCAGGACGTGATCTTCCTGCTCTGTCGTCACCCCCGCGAAGGCGGGGGTCCCGCTTTCTCTCCACGTTTCCGCACAAGCGGGATTCCCGCGTTCGCGGGAATGACGAATAATTCTTTTTCTCCTTCTGATCGGCGAGCGGTGACATGACCCACCCAATCGAATTCTGCTTCGACCTGTCGAGCCCCTGGACCTATCTCGCCTTCCACAACATCCGCCCGATCGCGGCGCGGCATGGCGCGGAGATCCACTGGACACCGATCCTGGTCGGCGGGGTGTTCAATGCGGTCAATCCCTCGGTCTATGCCGCGCGCGAAGCGACCGACAGCCCCAAGTTCCGCCATATGGGCAAGGTGATGCGCGACTGGGCGACGCTGGCCGGGGTGGAACTCAAATTCCCCGCGCCCTGGCACCCGTTGAAAAGCGTGAACGCGATGCGCGCCTGTTGCGCGCTGGAGGATGACCAGCGCGCGCTCGAGCGCTTCGCCGAGGCGGCCTTCGACGCCTATTTTGTCGAGCAGCGCAATCTCGACGATTCTGCGGAGATCAAGGCGGTGGCCGACGCGATCGGCATGGACGGCGCGGTTCTGATCGAGGCGGCGAACAGCCAGCCGGTCAAGGATCGCCTGCGCGCGAATACCGAGCGGCTGGTGGCTCGCGGCGGCTATGGATCGCCCTCGATTTTCGTGGGCGGCACCGATATGTATTTCGGCAACGATCAGCTCCCCTTGGTGGAGCAGGCACTCAAGCGCAACGGAGAGGCAGTTTCATGAACGACCGGGTCAGCATCAGCATCGAGAACCACGTCGCCGATGTGCGGCTCAACCGCCCGGACAAGATGAATGCGCTCGACCCGGCGATGTTCGACGGCATCATCGCCGCCATCAACCGGCTGGAACAGGAACCTGGCGTGCGCGCGGTGGTGCTGTCGGGCGAGGGAGGCTCGTTCTGCGCCGGGCTCGACATGGCAAGCTTCACCGCCCCGGCGGGCGGATCGGATGGGTCGGCACCGTCGAAGCTGACCGACCGCACCTATGGCAACGCGAACAAGTTCCAGCAGGTCGCGTTCGGCTGGCGCAAGCTGCCGATGCCGGTGATCGCGGCGGTCCACGGCGTGTGCTTCGGCGGCGGGCTGCAGATCATGTCGGGCGCGTGCATGCGCATCGTCGCGCCCGATGCGCGGCTGTCGATCATGGAAATGCGCTGGGGCCTGATCCCCGACATGGGCGGCTATGCGCTCTGGCGCGGCACGGTGCGCGACGATGCGCTGCGCGAGCTCACCTATACCAACCGCGAATTCAGCGGCGAAGAGGCGGGCCGAATCGGCTTTGCCACGCATGTCGATGCCGATCCGCACGCGCGCGCGATGGCGATCGCTACCGAAATCGCGGGCAAGAACCCCGACGCCATCCGCGCCGCCAAGGACCTGTTCAACCGCAGCCCGGACATGGATACCGACGCCATCCTGATGGAGGAAAGCGTCTTGCAGGAAGGCGTCATCCGCACGCCCAACCAGATGGAGGCGGTCTTCGCTTTCATGCAGAAGCGCGCGGCGAATTTCAGCTGAGGTGAGGGTTTGCGGGACGGTTGCGTGACGTCCCTCGACACGCTCGGGACAAACGGAGATTGTGCGGGCATTGGAGCCGTAGTCGCTCACTGGCCCACATCCGTTTGTCCCGAGCCCTTCGGCTGGCTGGCAGGCCAGCCGCTCAGGATGAACTGCGTCGAGGGACGTATGCGCCAGCTCAATCCCGGTAATCGAGCGGTGGCTTGCGGTCGCCGAGCAGCGAATTGTACGTGTAGTTCGGCCCCAGCGCCTGCTTGAACGCGGCGGTGGCCTCGTCGCGCAGGGCCGGGTTGGTGTAGAGCTCGATCGCCGCCAGCGTCATCGCCTTCGCGGCGACCTGCGCCCCCTTGAAGCCGATCGACATGCCGCTCGCCGCCGCCGATTGCCAGCTGTGCGAGGACGTGCCCGGCACCCAGGTGGCGGTGCGCACGCCCACGGTGGGCGTCGCATAGGAGACGTCGCCGACATCGGTCGAGCCATAGCCCAGGGTTACGTCATAGGGCTGGATCTCGCTCTGGCTGCCCAGCGGCAGGTCGGGCTTGTCGAAGCTCGCGCGGATGCCCTCGGCGAACCTGGTTTCCTCGGGCGTATAGTTGATCCCGCCGACCTGGCGCAGCTTGGCGTCCATCATCTTCGCCAGCGGCTCGTTGACCAGCAGCGCGTTGTTGCCGTGGATGATCTCCCATTCGACCTTGGTGCCGGTGCCCTGCGCCGCGCCCTGGGCCGCCGCCTCGAGCCGGGTCCAGATGCGGCGCACCTCGTCGGCATCGGGGTGGCGGACATAATAGAAGACCTCGGCAAAATCGGGCACGACATTGGGTGCGCTGCCGCCTTCGGTGATGACATAATGCATCCGCGTCTGCTGCGGCACATGCTCGCGCATCATGTTGGCCATCATGTTCATCGCCTCGACTCCGTCGAGCGCGGAGCGTGCGCGCTCGGGCGCGCCTGCGGCATGCGCGGAGACGCCGGTGAAGCGGAACTTGGCCGAGCGGTTGGCCAGGCTGGTGCGCGCCGCCGCGCTGTTCTCGTCATCGGCATGCCAGTGGATCGAGAAATCGACATCCTTGAACAGGCCTTCGCGCACCAGATAGACCTTGCCGCTGCCGCCTTCCTCTGCCGGCGTGCCGTAGAGCCGCACCCGGCCCGGTGTGCCGGTCGCCTTGAGCCAGTCGCGCACCGCGAGCGCCGCGCCCAGCGATCCCGCCGCGAACAGATTGTGCCCGCAGGCATGCGCCGCGCCCTTGCCGGGCAGTTGCGCGCGCGTCGGCAGCGCATCCTGGTTGATGCCGGGCAGCGCGTCATATTCGGCGAGGATCGCGATCACCGGCCCGCCGCTGCCATATTCGGCAATGAATGCGGTAGGGATGCCCGCCACGCCCGGCGTGACCTTGAAGCCGGCGGTCTTCAACCGTTCCTGCAGCAGCGCGCTAGACCGTTCCTCCTTGTAGCCGACCTCGGCCCATTCCCAGATCTGCCGCGCGACCTTCGCCGTATCGTCATAGCGCGCATCGATCGCCTTCAGCGCCTGCGCGGCGGCGGCATCCTCGGCCTCGCCCGCGAGCGCGGCCGAGGGCAGGGCGAGTGCGAGCGTGGCGAGAAGGATATGTTTCATGGATGCGGCCCCTTGATTGAATATGCGCGCATCATGTTGAAAGCGAAGGAAAGGCGCAAGGGGCGTGACGGCTACCGCCAGTCCAGAAACCCGACCTTGACGCAATGATCGATCATCCGGCGGAAGGCGGCGTCATCGATTGCCGGCGCGCCAATCCCCGCGATCCGCTCGAGGCTGTCCCCCGCAAAGCAGGGGCTGCGCAGGAAATAGTCGAAGAATTGCGGGCCGATGCGCCGGTGCACCATCGCGGTGCGGCGGTCGAGTGCGGCCGGATCATAGGCCTGAGGCGCGATCATCCGCGCCGGAACGGTGCCGGGATACGCGGCGACGATGCGCAGCATGTCCGCCATCGCGAATGGGGCAGAACCCGCCAGATGCACCCGTGCGCCGTCGAACGCGGCCATATCCTGGGCCATCGCCATCAGCCCGGCGGTGACATGGCAGATCGGCACGATCGCGAACGCGGCTTGCGATGCGGCGGGGACATCGCCCAGCAGCAGCGATCCGAACAGGCGGAACAGGTGATGAAAGCCGTCGATCCGCGCGATCGCGCCATCGCTCAGCCGCCCGACGATGATCGCAGGGCGGGCGATGCCGGCGACAAGTCCATCGCCACGCGCCGCCTCGACCAAGGCTTCGGCGCGCGCCTTGCTCGCTTCGTAACCGTTGGTGAAGCGCGCCTGCGGATCGGCTGGTTCCTCGCCGATCACGCCGTCGGCGCGGCCGCAGACATAGGCGGTCGAGACATGGAGCAGCGGGCAGCCCCAGGCCTGCGCGAGCGCAATGGCCTGCGCGGTGCCGCCGACATTGATCGCTTCGTGCACTGCATCGCTGGCGGCGAAATCGACCGTCGCGGCGCAATGGATCAGCAGGTCGATGTCTGCGGGCGGCTCGGCCATTCCGAAGCCCGGCTGTGCGACATCGCCCTGCAGCGCGGTCATCTCGCCGATCCGGTCGCGGCTGTCCATGTCCAGCACGTCGCGCCCTTCGCCGCGCACCAAGGCGGTGACGCGGTGCCCGGCATCGAGCAGCGCCCCCGCCAGCGCGCCGCCCACGAGTCCCGTGGCTCCGGTCAGGAAGACGTGCATGCGCTGCTCCGTCCCAGAGGCCCAAACCACATCCGCTCAGCCTGAGCCTGTCGAAGGCCCCGCGCGACGGTCCCATATCGCACATCGTCATTCCCGCGAACGCGGGAATCCCGCTTTATTGCTCGCACGGCGCAGAAGCGGGACCCCCGCGTGCGCGGGGGTGACGGGCAAAGTGAACGCAAGCGCGGCGCGGGGCCTTCGACAGGCTCAGGCTGAGCGGGGTTGGGGTGCATGGGGTGAGTCAGGCGAGGGGGTAGGCGACGGCTCAGCAACAGCCCGCCGCAAGCTCGCTGCCATCGCCCGCCGCCTGCGCGAAGGGCAGGCCGCCGCCGCATCCCGCGAACACGCCATAGTGCGTCGAGAAATCGCCGATGAACTGGAAATGCGGGGCAAAGCGGGTGTCGGCCAGCATCTTCCAGCTGTTGCCGCAGATCGGGAAGATGCGGCCGCGTTCGATCAGATGATGCTTGTCGAGCGTGAACACACGCTCCTCGCCCTCGACGGTGCCCAGATAGACCACCGCCTGGCCGTAATCCTCGCATTCGGGCTCGAGATCGTCGAGCTTGAACAGGCGATAGGTGGCGGAGAAGAAATCGATGCCGTCGAGCATCTCGGCAATGCGCGCGTCGCCTATGCCCAGCGGGCGGTCCTTGACCAGGCGCGGGTCGGTGAACCCGGCAGCCTTGGACAGCTTGAGGAAATCGCCCCAGTAGAGCGCGCCCGACAGGCACTCGCCGTGCAGCACCGGATCGCTGAGCAGATGCTGCGGCACCCGCCGGCTCGAATAGACGTCGGAAAAATACATCTCGCCGCCGGGCTTGAGCAGCCGGTACGCATCGGCGAACACCTTGGCCTTGTCCGCGACCAGATTGATCACGCAGTTCGACACGATGATGTCGAAGCTGCCGGGTTCGAGATCGAGCGCATCGAGCTTCTCGATATCGCCCTCGACAAAGCGGACGTTCGACTGCGCATAGCCGAAGGTCTCGCGGTGCCATTCGAGATGCGCATTGGCGACCGTGAGCTGTTCGGGCGTCGCGTCGACGCCGACGACCTCGCCCTGCTCGCCGACCAGCTGCGCGAGGATATAGGCGTCCTGGCCCGAGCCCGAGCCGAGATCGAGGATGCGCGCGCCTTGAATCGCCGAGGGCGCGATCAGGCCGCAGCCATAATAGCGCGCCTTCACGTCCGGATGGACATTGGCCAGTGCCTTGATGACCGCCAGGGGAGGGCGCTCTGCCGTGGTGCAGGCATCGGTGCGCAGGTCCGCCGATTCCGACAGGATCTTGCCATAATATTCGCGCGAATTCTCAAGATTCATGCTGGATTCCCCTCGCCATGACGCACAAACACTAGCCTTGCGGCGCTGCGGTAACCAGCGGCATTTTCAAGGCGAAGGGCAGTCCATGGCATATACGCATGACGTGATCGTGATCGGGGCGGGATCGGCGGGGCTGGTGTGCTCGGGCGGCTGCGCGATGTTCGGCCTCAAGCCGCTGCTGATCGAGCGCGGACCGATGGGCGGCGATTGCCTCAACACCGGCTGCGTGCCGAGCAAGGCGCTGATCTCCGCCGCGCACCGCGCGCACGACCTGCGCACCGCGAGCGAGTTCGGCATGGCCTCTGTGGAACCTGTGGTCGATTTCCGCGCGGTGCATGATGCGGTGCACCAGGCGATCAAGACCATCGAGCCGCATGACAGCGTCGAGCGCTTCGAGGGCATGGGCGTCGAGGTCGTGCGCGGCGATGCGACCTTTACCGGGCCGAAGAGCGTCGTGGTCGATGGCAGGACCTACTCCGCGCCGCGCATCGTCATCGCGGTGGGAAGCCGCGCCTTCGTCCCGCCGATCAAGGGGCTCGATGCGGTGCCCTATCTCACCAACCACAACGTCTGGGACCTGACCGAGCTGCCGCAGCGGCTGATCGTGCTGGGTGGCGGGCCGATCGGCATGGAACTGGCGCAGAGCTTCCGGCGGCTGGGGGCGCAAGTCGTGGTGGCGACGAAGGGCCGACCGTTTCCCAAGGACGATGCCGATGCCGCGAAGATCGTCATCGAGCGGCTCGAAAGCGAGGGCGTCGAGATCATCCATGACGCCGAGGCCGAAGCGGTCGAGAAGACCGCCGACGGCCTAGTGATCACGCTCAAGGACGGGCGCACGCTGGAGGGATCGCACCTGCTGATCGCCACCGGACGCGAGGTGAATTTCGATGGGCTGGGGCTCGAGGTCGCGGGCGTGGCCTATGATAAGAAGGGCATTCAGGTCGATGCCCGGCGGCGGACCAGCGTGCGCCACATTTACGCGATCGGCGACTGCCGCGACGGCCCTCGCTTCACCCATGCCAGCGGATACGAAGGCGGCAATGTCGCGCTGGAAATCAGCCTGGGCGTGCCGACCAAGGCCAATTATTCAGCGCTCCCCTGGGTCACCTATACCGATCCCGAACTCGCGCAGGTCGGCCTGACCGAGGAGGAAGCGCGCCGCCGGTTCGGCGACAAGGTGACCGTGTGGCGCGAGGATTTCGACCATAACGACCGCGCGGTCACCGAGCGCGAGATCACCGGCTTCGTCAAGCTGGTCAAGAAGGGCAGCAAGGTCGTCGGCGGCACCGTGGTCGGGCGCGGCGCGGGCGACCTGATCCTGCCGATCGCGATGATGATCACGGGCAAGTCCTCGACCTTCGGCGTCGCCAGCCTGATCGTGCCCTATCCCAACCGCTCGGAGCATATCAAGGCGGCGGCCTTCGCGTCGGATGAGGCAAAGGTGTTCAACAAGTGGTCGCGGGGATGGGCGCGGTTTCTGGCGCGGTTAAGGGGGTGAGGGGCTGTGGGTGATGGCTGAATTCGGGCAACTCGCCAGCATTGGTGGATGGCAGCAGCTGGGTGGGAAGCGGATAGAGCGTTTTTTCCGAACCGCCGTTACTTTTGAGCACCTCATCTGCTGTGAGATCAGCGCTGGCAAGCGTCAAAGAGCCCCTTCAGCGATTGAAGCGCTCCCATTCTTCATCCTTTTGCTTTTGCGCTGCCGCATTGGATCGTCGAATAGAAATACCCAATAAATGCCAGCCCGAATAGGCAATACCTGCCATCATGATGCTCGGGAACACCCAGAAAACTGGCAATCCGAGTACCGAGTCCGCATCCACCAGGAAAATAGGTATTATGCAGAGAAACCACCAACGGCCCACAACACTGATCGCGCCATAGCCATGTCGGTCATAAGCTCGCTCTAGGTAAGACCGATACTTATCTAGGAAATCCATTCACCATGCTCCAACGCTGCGGAAGCTGCATCATTCATTGAACCACCAAGGTCCGCAATGGGGTCGCTTGCTGAATAGCGGTTTTTCCGAGATAGCTCCAATTCGGCCACCCCCGTCCGCTCAGCCTGAGCCTGTCGAAGGCCCCGCGCTGGCGGTTCAGATATTGTGCACGTCACCCCCGCGCATGCGGGGGTCCCGCTTTCCTGACGATCATCAGGCCACAAGCGGGATTCCCGCGTTCGCGGGAATGACGGGGAGGGCGAACGGTATCGCGGGGCCTTCGACAGGCTCAGGCTGAGCGGGGGGTGTAGGCGCTTGGCCACTGGTGGGGGACTGGCGTGACCGGCTGGAGATGGGCCCCTGCCTTCGCAAGGGACCGGATTGGCGAGGGGGTGAGTGCGCCAACGCCGTCCTGACCAGCGCCCCACCCGCCCCATCATCGTAAAATCATCTTCGCCATCAAACACTAACGCTATGTTCACCCTTTTTCGCCATAGCTGCTGCCAATCTGCGTGAACCCGGCCCGGCAAACCGCTGTGCCTAGGGGATTCGCGGGGCGACGAAAAAGGTGTTGAAATGGAACTGCTCCGTCTGTTGAAAATGGCCATCGCGGCCCTGGCGACCACGGCTCTGCTCGCGGCCTGTGCCACGACGTCGAGCGGGCCGCAGCTCCCACCGGCATCGTTCGTCTCGCTCTCCGACGGGCCGGGCGAGGAATATATCATCGGCCCGCTCGATGAACTGACGGTGTTCGTCTGGCGCAATCCGGAGCTCGGCGCGAAGGTGCAGGTGCGTCCCGATGGCCGCATCACCACGCCGCTGATCACCGACATGCCCGCGGTCGGCAAGACCCCGACCATGCTCGCCGAGGACATCAAGCTGCAGCTGTCGCAGTACATCCAGGAACCGATCGTCTCGGTCATCGTCAACAGCTTTGCCGGCACCTTCTCGCAGCAGGTGCGCATCGTCGGCGCGACCGAAAAGCCCGCATCGATCCCGTACCGCGCCAACATGACGCTGCTCGACGCGATGATCGCGGTCGGCGGACTGTCCGAATTCGCCGCGGGCAACCGCGCCAAGCTGGTGCGCTTCGACAAGGTGTCGGGCCGCCAGCAGGAATATCCGATCAAGCTGGGTGACCTGATCAAGAAGGGCGACAGCCGCGCGAACGTGCTGCTGCAGCCCGGCGACGTGATCATCATCCCTGAAAGCATGTTCTAAAGGCCCCAGCCCGCCGCCCGCACCGCAACAGCGAAAGAAAAGCCTGACCGATGAATGGCCTGTACGAAGAATTCCGGATTGCGGTGCATAGCGTTTGGCAACGCCGCTGGCTGGCGATGGGAATCGCCTGGGTGATCTGCCTGCTCGGCTGGCTGGGGGTCGCGATGATCCCCAATACTTATGAATCGCAGGCCAAGCTGTTCGTCCAGACCAAGTCGATCCTCGCCGACAATACCGGCGTCAACCCCGCCGATCAGCAGAAGCAGATCGATACCGTCCAGCAGACGCTGACCTCGGCCACCAATCTGGAAAAGGTCGTGCGCGGCACCGATCTCGGCAAGGGTCTGGTCACCCCGCGCGAGATCGAGGGCGCGGTCAACGGCCTGCGCACCGCGATCAAGATCAAGTCCGAACAGAGCAACCTGTTCGAGATTTCGGCGACCATGACCGCGTCGGGCCGCTCCGATGGCGAGGCGGCGAACCTGTCGCGTGCCGTCGTGCAGAAGCTGATCGACCTGTTTGTCGAGGAGAACCTTGCGGGCGGCAGAGGCGAGACCAGCGACACGCTGCGCTTTCTCGATGAGCAGCTCGCCAAGCGGCAGAAGGAACTCGAGATCGCCGAGCAGAAGCGGGTGAAGTTCGAGACCGAGAATCTAGGCATGCTGCCTGGCATCGGTTCGGTGAGCCAGCGGCTCGAACAGGGCCGGGTCGAAATCAACCAGATCGATTCGCAGCTGATCGCCGCGCAGAGCGCGCTCGCCGCGATCAACGGCCAGATCGCCGGGACGCCGCAGAGCATCGCGGGTGCCGCGGGTGGTGGCGGGGTCAACCCGCTCGCCCAGGCGCAGGGCGAGCTTGCCGGAATGAAGGCGCGCGGGCTGACCGATCAGCATCCCGACGTCCAGGCGATCAAGAACCAGATCGCCGCGCTCAAGGCCGCAGGCGCAGGGGCGAGCACCGCCTATTCGGTGCCCAATCCCGCCTATAGCTCGCTCGTCAGCATGAAGGCCGAGCGGCAGGCGGCGGTCACCGCGCTGCAGTCGCGCAAGGCTGCGCTGCAGGGCGAGATGAACGCGATGGTCGCCAAGCAGATCCAGGAGCCGGGCGTCGCCGCCGAACAGGCGCGCATTGCCCGCGATTACGAGGTTTTGAAGGCGCAGTATGACAAACTGCTCGCCGATCGCGAGCAGGTGCGGCTGCGCGGGCAGGTGGAGACGCAGACCGATGCGGTCCGTTTCGACCTGATCACCCCGCCGTCGAGCCCGCGCACGCCGATCGCGCCCAAGCGGCCGCTGCTGCTTGCGGCGGTGCTGTTCGCAGGCATTGCCGGCGGTATCGGCGGGGCGTTCGCGCTCGGCCAGCTGAGCGCCAGCTATCCCACCTCGGCCAAGCTCGAGGCGGCCTCGGGCCTGCCGGTGATCGGATCGATCTCGCAGATGCTCACCCAGGCCCAGCGCGCCGAGCGCAAGCGAAAGCTGCGCATGTACATCGGATCGGGCGGGGCGCTGGTCGGGGTCTTCCTGGTGCTGCTGATCATCGAGTTCATCCAGCGCGGTTCGGTGGTGTGAGGGGCGAAAGAGACATGACCATGCACGATCCCATCAAGTCGCCCGACAAGAACGAGGCCCCGCGCTCGCTGATCGAGCGCGCGTCGCAGATGTACGATTTCCGCAAGGCGTTGAGCCAGGAAACGCCGAAGCTGCCCGACGTGCCGGTCGCGCCGCCGCCCGCTGCGCCAGTTGCCGCGCCTGCACCGGCCCCGGCTCCGGTGGTTCCGCCGGTTGTCGCGCCGCCGGTTGCGGCGGCTCCTGTCGCGCCGCCGGCTGCCGCCGCTCCCGTCGCTCCGCCGGCTGCTGCTGCGCCCGTTGCGCCGCGCGCGCCGGTGCTGCCGGTGGCCCGGGTCGATCGCGACCTGCTGCGCGAAGCCGCGTTCATCGTGCCCGATGGCCCGGTGACCAGCATCTCGGAAGAATTCCGCATCGTGAAGCGCCGGCTGCTCGCCAGCGTCCAGGCTGAAATCAACGCGGGGCTTGGCGTCGCGGCGCAGCGCATCCTGATCTGTTCGGCCAATCCGGGCGACGGCAAGACGTACAGCGCGATCAACCTCGCGCTCTCGATCGCGACCGAGAA
This sequence comes from Blastomonas sp. CACIA14H2, assembly GCA_000503195.1. Lineage (GTDB taxonomy): Bacteria > Pseudomonadota > Alphaproteobacteria > Sphingomonadales > Sphingomonadaceae > Blastomonas. Next base: position 22,865 of record AYSC01000004.1, on the reverse strand, counting down.
GGACCATGATGTCCTGCTGGTCGATGCCGATTTCGCCAAGCCGAGCATCCTCTCCTCGCTCGGCATCGCCGGGCAGAGCGGGCTGATGGATGCACTCGCCGATCCTTCGGTGGAGGTGCAGGACCTGATCATCCCGACCGACATTCCCGGCCTCTCGGTGCTGCCGGCCGGACGCCAGACCAATACCGACAGCGAATATCTCGCCTCGGCCCGCACCCAGGAGGTGCTGGCCAGCCTGACCGCCGGACGTCCGGGCCGGATCGTGATCTTCGATTCGCCGCCGCTGCTCGCCGCATCGCCCGCCGCCACGCTCGCACAGCATGTCGGTCATGCGCTGATGGTGGTGCGCGCCGATGTCACCAGCGAACGCGCCTTGCGCGATGCGCTCAGCCTGATTGCCGGATGCAACCAGATTCAGCTGCTGCTCAACGGGGTCAAGTTCTCCCCCTCGGGCCGCAGCTTCGGATCCTATTACGGATATGGAGAATGACCATGACGAAATGGTCGGATTTCATGGGATTCAAACGGAGCGCGCCGCTGGCGGTGCTGGCCGTGGCGCTGGCGGCAATGCCGCAGGCGGCGCACGCGCAGCAGGGTGGCGGGGCCGATCCCGGCATCGGTCAGGGACAGAGCCAGGGGCAGGGTGGTCGCAATGGCGGCCTCGCCAATGGTCGCCGTTCGGTCGTCATCCCCTATCTCGAGGTCGGCCAGGTGCTGAGCGCCGATCTCAAGAATGGTGGCGACCTGCTGACCTACAGCCTGGCCGCGGTCGGCGTCGATGCGGCGGTCGCCACCTCGCGTGCCGAAGCGCAGGTCAGCGTGCGCTATGAGCGGCGCTTCTCGTGGAACGACGATTTCGGCGACGAGGACGCGATCAGCGGTGTCGCGCGCGGCAACGTGCAGATCATCCCCAACACCCTCTCGCTCGAGGCGGGCGCGCTCGGCGTGCGGTCGCGTGTCGACAATCGCGGCGCAGCCCCCAGCAACCTGATCGGCGGGTCGGACAATGTCACGCAGATCTATTCGGTCTATGCCGGACCCACGCTGGCGACGCAGGTCGGCACCGTGGATGTCAACGCGCTCTACCGCATCGGCTATACCAAGGTGGAGGCCGATACCGTCGCGCTTCCCGTCGGCCAGCGTCCGCTCGACCTGTTCGACGACAGCGTCAACCATGCCGCGAGCCTTGCCATCGGTCAGCAGCCGGGCGGCTTCCTGCCGATCGGCTGGTCGGTCAGCGGCGGCTGGTATCGCGAGGATGCGAGCCAGCTCGACCAGCGCTTCGACGACAAGATCGTGCGCGCCGACGTCACCGTTCCGGTGAGCGCGACGCTCGCGCTGGTCGGCGGCGTGGGCTACGAGGATATCGAGATTTCGGAACGCGACGCGGTGCGCGACGCCACCGGCGCGCCGGTGGTCGGGCGCGACGGCCGGCTCGTCACCGACAAGGCCTCGCCGCGCCTGTTGTCCTACGATCAGGACGGCCTGATCTGGGATGTCGGCGTGCTCTGGCGCCCCAGCCGCCGCACCTCGCTCGAGGCGCGGGTGGGCAAGCGCTATGACAGCATGACCTATTACGGCACCTTCAGCTACACGCCCAACCAGCGCGTGGCGGCGAACCTGACAGTGTACGATCTGGTCGCCGGGTTCGGATCGCGGCTCAACGACAATCTGTCGGGCCTGCCGACCCAGTTCGATGCGACGCGCAACCCGCTGAGCGGCGATCTCAACTCGTGTTTTTTCGGTGTCGGCGGGGGCGGCAACTGCCTCAATGACGCGCTGCAGTCGGTCGCCTCGTCGGCCTTCCGCACGCGCGGTGTTACCGGGCAGATCAGCCTGACCAGCGGCAGCTGGCAGCACGGCTTCGGTGCAGGCTATAGCCGCCGCAAGTTCTTCGCGGCGGATAACGGCGCGCTGGCCGGTTTCGACCAGACGATCGACGAGATCTGGTTCGCCAGCTATGTCGGTGCCAAGCAGCTCGACGCGCGGTCGAGTATCACCGGCACCGTCTACGCCAACTATCTGGAAAACGGCCCGGGTCAGGTGCTGAACGGCGGCGGCAGCGACGTGCTCGGCATCGGCACCAATGTCGCTTATGGCCGCAACTTCACCAACCGGTTCAACGGTACGCTCGCGCTGGGGCTCGACTATTTCGATCCCCAGGGTTTCGAAAGCAGCCTGGTGGCATCGGCGCTACTGGCCTTGCGCTACTCGTTCCAGTAATATTGACTTGAAGATCAGGGGGAAAGCCCATGTTTGAGACCCATTACGGCCTGACCGGACGGCCCTTTCAGCTGACTCCCGATCCGCGCTTCTATTTCGAGAGCGCGACGCACCGCAAGGCGATGTCGTATCTGGGCTATGGCCTGGCGCAGGGCGAAGGCTTCATCATCATCACCGGCGAGATCGGTGCGGGCAAGTCGACGCTGGTCGCGCATCTCATGGAAACGGTGGACAAGGCCCGGCTGACTGCGGCGCAGATCGTCACCACGCAGCTCAAGGGCGATGACCTGCTCCACATGGTGGCGAGCAGCTTCGGCGTCGCCACCGCGGGGCTCGACAAGACCGGCACGCTGGCGGCGATCGAGCATTTCCTCCACACCGAAGCGCGTGCGGGTCGCCGCTGCCTGCTGGTGGTCGATGAATCGCAGAACCTGCCGATGCCCGCGCTCGAAGAGCTGCGCATGCTGTCGAACTTCCAGCTCGGCAGCCATCCGCTGCTCCAGATCTTCCTGCTCGGCCAGCCCGAATTCCGCGCGATGGTGCACGGTTCGCCGGGCCTCGAACAGCTGCGCCAGCGGATCATCGCGACGCATCATCTGGGCGCGATGGAGCAGCACGAACTGCAGCCCTATGTCGAGCACCGGATGACGCTGGTCGGCTGGACCGGCCGCCCCGCTTTTGCCGACGATGTCTGGGCGCGCCTGTTCGCCGAGACCGGCGGCATACCGCGCAAGGTCAACATGCTGATCAACCGCGTGTTGCTGATGGCGGCGGTGGACGATCGCGATACGGTCGATGCCGCGCTGATCGATGCGGTGCTCGCTGACCTCGCGATGGACCAGATGAGCGACGAGGACTGGCAGAACGAGGCGATGCTGGCGAGCGCCGCGCGCCATGCCGAGCAGGCTGCACCGGTCGCGCCCGCGCCCGAAGTCGCGGCCCCGGTCGCGGCTGCCGCGATCCCCGAGGTCAGCCGCAGCGATTTCAACCATTTCGTCCGCGAGGTGCGCGCCTTCGCCACCGAGCAGCAGGACGCGCGTGCGCTCTTGGTGCAGGAACTCCAGGCCGCGCTCGACCGGGTCGATGCGCTGGAATCGCGCCCCGCGCCTGCCGCCGATGTCGAACCGCTGGTCAAGCGGATCGAGGCGCTGGAAAAGCTGCAGGCCGAGCAGCAAAAGACGCTGCACCGCGTGCTGGCGCTGCTGGTCGGCTGGGTCGAGGACGATTCCGCTGGCATGTGGCCCAGGGGCCAGGCCGCCTGATCGAATGGATTTGCCCCATGGGGCCGGGAGTGAATGACCGTGCGCGAAGCATCGCTGGGCCAGCACCGCACTGCCGATAGGCGCATCGTCAACGGCCTGTCGGTCGATGTCGAGGAATATTTCCAGGTTGGCGCGTTCGAGAAGACCATCGACCCGGGTGCCTGGGACGGCATTGCCAGCCGGGTCGAACTGAACACCGGTGCGGTGCTCGACCTGTTCGCGCGGTGCGGGGTCAAGGCGACCTTTTTCACGCTCGGCTGGGTGGCGCATCGGCACCCCGCGCTGATTCGCCGCATCATCGCCGAGGGGCACGAGATTGCCAGCCATGGCTGGGATCACACGCGCGTGTTCACGATGACGCCTGACCAGTTTGCCGAGGATATCGACAAGGCGCGCAAGGCGCTCGAGGATGCGGGCGGCGTCGCGATCAGGGGCTATCGCGCGCCGAGCTTCTCGATCGACCAGCGCACCCCCTGGGCGCACCCGATCCTCGCCGAACGCGGCTATGCCTATTCGTCGAGCGTCGCGCCGATCGCGCACGACCATTATGGCTGGCGCGCCGCGCCGCGCTTCGCCTTTCACCCGGTCGAAGGATCGGATCTGATCGAGCTTCCGGTGACCACGGTGCAACTGGGCGCGCGCCGCTTCGGCGCGGGGGGCGGCGGCTTCTTCCGCATCCTGCCTTATGCGCTGTCGCGCTGGGCGCTGAACCGGGTCAACAGCACCGACGGCCAGCCCGCGATCTTCTATTTCCATCCCTGGGAGGTCGATCCCGATCAGCCGCGGGTCGAGGGCGCGCCACTGCGCTCGCGGGTGCGGCATTATACCGGGCTGGATGCCATGGCGGGCAAGCTCGAGCGACTGACGCGCGATTTCAGCTGGTGCCGGATCGACGAGATCGCGCTGCCGCTGGCGGCGGGGAAGCTGTGATGCTGCATTTCGCGCCGCCCCGGAGGACCGCGCCAGCGGTGCGCCTCGCTCTGCTGGGTGAACCGAGCGAACGCGCGCGCCTGAACGCCTGGATCGAGGCGCACCCCGCTGCCACGGCATTTCACCGCCTGGCCTGGGGCGAGGCTGTCGCAAAGGCCACCGGGCACGCACTGCTCGCACTGGTGGCCGAAGACGCTGCCGGCGCGCTGACCGGCTATCTGCCGCTGCATGTCGTGCATTCGCCGCTGTTCGGGCGCGCGATCGTCTCGGCGGGCTTCGCCGTGGATGGCGGCATTCTGGCTCATGAAGAGGCAACCGCCGCAGCTTTGGCAGAGGCGGCCTGGCTGCAATGCGAGCGCCATAGCGCACCGACGCTCGAACTGCGCGGCGGCGTGCTGCCGCAGGACCCGCGCTGGACGATCAAGTCGGACGCGCATGCAGGGTTCGTCGCCGATCTGGTTGCCGACGGTCCCGATGCCGATCAGAAGCAGCTCGAATGGATTCCGCGCAAGCAGCGCGCCGAGGTGCGCAAGGGGCTCGCCAATGGCATGACCGTGCGTACCGGTACCTCCGCGCTCGACCGGCAGCAGCATTATGCCGTCTATGCGGAAAGCGTGCGCAATCTCGGGACTCCAGTCTTCCCGCGCGCGCTGTTCGATGCGGTACTTGATGCGTTCGGCGACGACGCCGATATCCTGACGGTGCTCAAGGACGACGTGCCAGTGGCCAGCGTGCTCAGCCTCTATCATCGCGGCACCGTGATGCCCTATTGGGGCGGCGGCGTCTGGGCGGCGCGGGGGCTTCGCGCCAATGATGTCATGTATTATGCACTGATGAACCATGCGCGCGCGCGCGGCTGCACGCGGTTCGATTTCGGCCGGTCGAAGGTCGATAGCGGCGCGTTCGCGTTCAAGAAGAACTGGGGCTTCGCGCCCGCGCCGCTCAGCTATGCGGTGCGCAACGCCGATGGCCTGCCGCCGCGCGACGTCAATCCGCTGAGCCCGAAATACCGGCTGCAGATCGCGCTGTGGCAGCGGCTGCCGATCGGCATCGCCAACCGGCTCGGCCCCTGGATCGCCAACGGGCTGGGCTGATGGGCGAGCTTCTCTTCCTGGCGCATCGCATCCCGTTCCCGCCCGATCGCGGGGACAAGATCCGTTCGCATGCCATGCTCAAGGCGCTCGCGGCGCGCGGCCCGGTGCATGTCGCGACCTTTGGCGAGACCGATGCCGATATGGCCGCCGAGGCCGAGCTTGCCTGGACAGCGACCAGCCATGTCCTGGTGCGGCGCACGATCTCCAACCTGCGCGCGGGGCTCAACGCGCTGCCCTATGGCAAGCCGGTATCGCTGGTCGCGTTCGAGAGCGACGAGATCCGCCATTATGTCAGCCGTCTGATCGCCACGCGGCCGATCGACACGATCTTCGTCTTTTCCGGGCAGATGGCGCAGTTCATTCCGTCGAGCTTTGCCGGGCGGGTGGTGATCGATTTCGTCGACATGGATTCGGCCAAGTTCGCTGCCTATGCCCAGACAGCGCTCGGTCCGATGAAACTGGTCCATGCGCGCGAGGCGCGGCTGCTCGGCGCGTTCGAGCAGCAGATGGCGCGCCGCGCGCATCTCAGCCTGTTCTGCAGCCCGCATGAAGTCGCCGAGTTCCGGCTGGGGCTCGGCGATCCGCAGGTGCGGGTGGATGCGGTGGTCAACGGCATCGATACCGTGTTCTACGATCCCGGTCGCGTCGAGGCGGCGGCCTATCCCGGCGTGCCCGGCCCGCACATGGTCTTCACCGGACAGATGGACTATGCGCCCAATGTCGACGCGGTGACCCATTTCGCCGAAGCGGTGCTGCCCCGCGTGCAAGAGCGTTTCCCGAACGCCTGGTTCCATATCATCGGACGCAATCCAGCGCCCGCGGTGCGCGCGCTCGCCGCGCGCCACGGGGTCGATGTCGTCGGCGCGGTCGACGATATCCGGCCATGGATCGCGTCGGCCAACATGGTCGTGGCACCCTTGCGCATCGCGCGCGGCATCCAGAACAAGGTGCTCGAAGCGATGGCGATGGCGCGCCCGGTCATCGCATCGGCTGCCGCAGCCGAAGGGATCGAGGCGGTGACCGGCGAGCATTTCCTCGTCGCCCCCAGCGACGACGCGATGGTCGACGCGGTATGTTCGCTGGCTGCCGATCCGGATCGCGGCGCCGCGATGGGAGCGGCCGCGCGCGCGCACATGCTGGCGCATTATCAATGGAATGCGCAACTCGCCCCGCTGCTGGCCTGGCTCGATCAGCCCGCCGCCCTGGTGCCGAGCGCGGCCTGATGGCGAGCCTTGCTGCAGACATTCCCGACACAGCCCAGCCGCAACCGCTCAGCCCCGCCTGGCGCTCGGCGCTGATCCGGCTTGCCATCGCCTGGGCCGCGATCCTGATCGTGTTCGCGCGCGACGCGGCGGACATGGTGACGATCTGGTGGGACAGTTCCACCTTCAACCATATCCTGCTCATTCCATTCATCCTCGGATGGCTGGTGCTGCAGCGCTCGCATGAACTCAGGCGCATCACCCCCGGCTTGTGGTGGCCGGGGCTCGTGGTGATGGCGGCGGCAAGCGCTGGCTGGGTGCTGGGCGAGGCGGCAGGCGTCGCGCTGGCGCGGCATCTGGCGCTGGTCATGTTCCTGCAGGGCAGCACGCTGGCGCTGCTCGGCCCGCATGTCGGCCGCGCGCTGGTCTTCCCGCTCGGCTACGCGTTCTTCCTCGTGCCGGTGGGCGAGGAGCTGGTCCCGCCGCTGCAGACGATCACGGCGGACATCTCGATGCTGCTGCTCGGCTGGTCAGGCATCCCAGCGCATATCGAGGGCGTGTTCATCTCGACGCCGACGGCCCTGTTCCGCGTCGCAGAGGCCTGTTCGGGGGTCAAGTTCCTGATCGCGATGGTCGCCTATGGCGTGCTCGTCGCGAATGTCTGCTTCAGCAGCTGGCCGCGCCGGATCGGCATCGTCGCGCTGTCGATCGTCATCCCGATCCTCGCCAACGGCGTCCGCGCGTTCGGGACGATCTATATCGCCGATCTCTACGGGCTCGATTTCGCCGCCGGGTTCGACCATGTCTTCTATGGCTGGATCTTCTTCGCGATCGTGCTGATCCTGGTGATGGCGATCGGCTGGCACTTTTTCGACCGGCAGGTGACCGATCCGTTCATCGAACCGGCGCTGGCCGACCGGCTCGCGGTCGCCTCGCGCACGCTGCCGCCCCAGGATCGTCTGGTGATCGCGGGCGCGGCATTGCTGCTCGCCCTTCCGATGGGCTGGTCGCTGATGGGGCTGCCCGATCCCGCGCCGCTGCCTGCGCGCGACAGCCTGCCGCAGATCGCGGGCTGGGAGCGTGCGGCCTATGCACCCGGCACGGCCTGGATGCCGCGCGCCCAGGGCAGCGACCGGCGCTGGATCGCCAGCTATGTCCGCGATGGTCGGCGCGTCGACGTCTATGCCGCGCTGTTCGACGGCCAGTCCGAGGGCAGAGAGATCACCGGCTATGGCCAGGGCGCGCTCGATCCCGACGGCGCATGGTCCTGGGTCGAACAGGGTCCGACCGTCGCCGACGGCAAGGCCGATATCATCACCGGGCCGGGCCGGGTAGTGCGCGATGTCGCGACCTTCTACCGCGTCGGCGATCTCGTCACCGGCAGCAATCTTGCCATCCGGGTGGAATCGCTCAAGGCGCGGCTGCTGCGCCAGAGCCAGCCTGCGATGATCCTGATCGTCTCGGCCGAGCGCCGCGGCGATGGCTCGGCGCGCCCGGCGATCGATGCGCTGCTGCGCGATGCGGGCGGGGCGCAGACGCTGTCCGACACCATCCTGGCGGGGCGCTGAGCGGTCATGTGCGGCATTGCGGGCATCTTCCATCTCGAGACCGCCAAGCCGGTCGATCCGGCGCGCATCCGGGTGATGACCGATGCGATGCTGCACCGCGGTCCCGACGGCCATGGCTGCTGGACCGCACCGGGCGTCGGCCTCGGGCATTTGCGGCTGTCGATCATCGACCTTGAAGGCAGCGCGCAGCCGATGGCGAGCGCCGACGAGGCCGAAGTGCTGACCTTCAACGGCGAGATCTACAATTTCCAGGAGGTCCGCGCCGAGCTCGAGGGGCTCGGCCATGTCTTCCGCACCTCGGGCGATACAGAGGTGATCCTGGCGGCCTGGCGGCAATGGGGTGTGCACTGTCTCGAACGGCTCAACGGCATGTTCGCCTTCGCGATCTTCGACCATCGTCAGCAGCGGCTGTTCATGGCGCGCGATCGGCTGGGCGTGAAGCCGCTGCATTATGCGAGCCTGCCCGATGGCAGCGTCATCTTCGCCTCGGAACTCAAGGGCCTGCTTGCGCACCCGGCGCTGCGCCGCGCGCCCGACATCCGCGCGGTCGATGACTATCTGGCGTTCGGCTATGTGCCCGACCATCGCTGCTTCGTATCAGGCGTGAAGAAGCTCCCCACGGGGCATTACATGATGCTTGAGCGCGGCAAGCCGCTGCCCGAGCCGGTGCGCTATTGGGATGTCGATTTCTCGCGCCGGGCGAAGGGATCGGTCGGCGATCTGCAGGCGGAGCTGCTCCACCATATGCGCGAAGCGGTCGCCTCGCGGATGGTCGCGGACGTGCCCCTGGGCGCGTTTCTATCGGGCGGGGTGGACAGTTCGACCGTGGTCGCGCTGATGGCCGAACGCTCGACCCAGGCGGTCAAGACCTGCAGCATCGGCTTCGACGTCGCGGCACTGGACGAGAGCGATTACGCGCGCCGCATCGCCGAGCGCTTCGCCACCGACCATCGCAGCCGCACCGTCTCGCCCGACGATATCGCGATCATCGATGCTGTCGCAGCGCAGTTCGACGAGCCGTTCGCCGATGCCTCGATGCTGCCGACCTTCCGCGTCTGCCAGCTCGCGCGTGAAAGCGTGACCGTCGCGCTGTCGGGTGATGGCGCGGACGAGGCGCTGGCGGGCTATCGCCGCCATGTCTTCCATCACGGCGAGGAGCGGGTGCGCAGCCTGTTGCCGCAAGCCTTGCGCGGCCCGGTCTTCGGAGCGCTCGGCGCGCTCTATCCCAAGGCGGACTGGGCGCCGCGCCCGTTGCGCGCCAAATCGACGCTGTTGTCGCTCGCGCGCACTGGGGCAGAGGGCTATGCCGATGCGGTCGGCGTCACCAACCATGCCGCGCGACAGTCACTCTATTCGGACAGCCAGCGCGCCGCGCTCGGCGGTTATCGCGGCGAGGATGCCATGATCGCGCTGATGGAAGCGGCCCCGGCGCGCTCGGGGCTCGATGCCGCGCAATATGCCGACATGAAGCTGTGGCTCCCCGGCGACATCCTGACCAAGGTCGATCGCACCAGCATGGCGGTGAGCCTCGAGGCGCGCGAGCCGCTGCTCGATTACCGGCTGATCGAATTCAGCGCCTCGCTGCCCGAGGCGATGCGCGTGCGCGGCGGCCAGGGCAAATGGCTGATGAAGCGCGCGATGCGCGGCACCTTGCCCGACGACATTCTCTACCGTCCGAAAATGGGCTTCGTCAGCCCGATCGCGCAATGGTTCCGCGGGCCCCTGGCCGATCAGGCCCGGCGCATCGCCAGCGGATCGGCGCTCGCGCGCAGCGGCTGGTTCAACACCGTGAAGCTGACCGAGATCGCCGAGGCGCACATATCCGGGCGCAGCGACAATGCCCGGCTCCTGTGGCAATTGTGGATGCTCGACAAGGCGCTCGACCGGATCTTCTGACCCGCTCCGTCAGAAATTCCACTGCACCTGGCCATAGGCATAGCGCGTATCGCCGAAGCCGGTGGCATTGGGGGCCGCTTCCAGCAGTCGCCCCGTGGTCAGCACGGCTGCGCCAGCCTCGAGCCGCAGCGTCCTGTCGACCAGCCAATGGCCGAGCCGCACCTCCAACATGTGCCCCGCAAAGCGCCCCGATCTGCCTTGCGGATCGGCGGGGCCGGTGTTGCCGAACCGGTCGCGGCGATTGTGCACCCAGGCCGGACGCCACAAGGTCATCACATCCCAGCGCGGGGCAGGGGCCACATCCAGCCGCAGCCCCGCAGAGAGCAGATTGGTGCGCGCGAGAGGCCCGAAAATGCCGCTGGGTCCAAGCTCGAAGCGGCGAGGGCCGAACAGCGTATCGAACCGGCCGAACCGCTCGGGTGACCGGGGGTCGTCGCCGCTGGCAAGATCGAACAGTGCCGAGATGCGGGGCTTGCCGGGCCATGCGGGGCTGTAGCCCAACTCGGCATGCGCGAAATATGCGCGGACATCCTGGCGTCGCGCATTGGCGGCCGTCGACGCGCGCACTGTCCCCGTCTGCACCGCGCCTTCCAGATCGAGGTCCCATCGGCCCTGCGCGCGCGCGCGGTGCAGCCGCGCACCCCAGGTGAACAGATGGCGATTGCGCGTCGCGCCATTGTCGCCGTCGCGCTCGTTCAGCCCGAAGGCATTGGCCTGGAGCGTGATCCCCTGGAACAGGTCGGGCCGCGAATAGTGCGCGCCCCAGAAGACGAGGTCGAAGCTCTCGCGATCGACGCGAACCCGGTTGTCGATCAGGTCCTCGCGATCACTGGGCAGCCGGGTGTGGGGCAGGGTCTGGAAGACGACCAGATGATCGCCCGACCCGCCCCGCCAGTCCAGTCGCAGTCCGGTAAAGCTGTTGATCGAATTGCGAAACGCGTTGCGCCCGGCCAGCCGCCGCGAGCCGAGATTGAGGTGGAAGCGCCCCGCCGTCAGTTCGACCGGGCCGGTGGCATAGCTGATCGAGGCGCGGCTGAGCTCGAGCGCGTTGACCTCGCTGGTGCTCGCCGCGCCCGGCGCATCGACCAGATAGGCGCGCGCATCGATCAGCTCTGCGGCGAGATGCCATGGGCCGCTGCGATAATCGGCGGCGATGGCGGTCTGGATCGTCAGCGCGTCGTCGCGCGGGGGCAGGCCGGGGCGGAACTGCCCTTCGAGCAACTCGTAGCGCACGCGCAGACTGCCGGTGATGGTGAGCGGGTCGTCCATGTCCGCTTTCCGGCGCAAGCCGGAATCCAGGAGCGGCGATTCACGATCCGCCGCCGGGCTGCGGTTTTCGCCGGACAGCGGTGGAGTGGCCAACGGACCGGATTGCGCAAAAGCAGGCGCGGTGGTCACCGCCACACCGATCGCCAGCAAAGGTGCAAATGCGCGCAAGTTCATCCCCATCGGGGCTTAGCGCAAAACGCTTCAGGCGGCGAGCGCGGCTTCCACCGGCTCGGTCGAGGCGATCCAGCCGCCGCCGAGCACCCTGTCTCCCGCATAGAGCACGGCGGCCTGGCCCGGCGCGACGCCATATTCGGGCTGGAGGAAGACCAGCCGCCGGCGTGCGCCGCTGCCCTCGATCGTGACCGGCGCAGGCCGGGCGAGCGAGCGCACCTTGGCTTGCATTGGCCCGTCATACTGGCCGCCTATCCAGTTGAGGTCGACAATCTCAGCCGCGCGCGTCGCCAGCGCCGAGCGTGGGCCGACGATCACGCGGCGGGTTCCGGCGTCAAGCTTCACGACATAGAGCGGCACGGGCTGTCCGCCGATCTCCAGACCCTTGCGCTGGCCGATCGTGTAGTGGATCAGCCCCTTGTGCTCGCCGAGCACGCGGCCGTCGATATGCACGATCTCGCCGCCGGTATCGGCATCGGGGCGCACCTTGCGCACCACCGCGGCATAATCGCCATCGGGGACGAAGCAGATATCCTGGCTGTCGGGCTTGGCCGCGACGATCAGCCCCATGTCCTGCGCCATCGCGCGCACCTGCGGCTTGGGCAGGTCGCCCAGCGGAAAGCGCAGGAAGTCCATCTGATCGTCGGTGGTGGCGAACAGGAAATAGCTCTGGTCGCGCGCCGGATCGTGCGCGCGGTGCAGTTCGCTGCGACCGTCGGCGCCGATGACGCGGCGGACATAATGGCCGGTCGCGAGGCAATCCGCGCCCAGATCGCGCGCCATCTGCAGCAGGTCGGTGAACTTCACCCCCATGTTGCACTGGATGCAGGGAATGGGGGTGCGGCCGGCCATATATTCGTCGGCGAAACGCTCGACCACGGATTCGCGGAAGCGGCTCTCATGGTCGAACACATAATGCGCGATGCCCAGCCGATCGGCGACCGCGCGGGCATCGCGGATGTCCTGCCCGGCGCAGCACGATCCGGCGCGCTTCACCGCCGCTCCGTGATCATAGAGCTGCAGCGTGATTCCGATCGTCTCCGCGCCGGTCGACGCGGCGAGACCCGCCACCACGGACGAATCCACGCCGCCCGACATCGCCACGACGATTCGCCGGACCTTCATGTCTCCGTCGAGCTGGAAACCGGAAAAAGCGGTGGACTGCATGGCGTGCATTTAACTCTCGCATCTGCTTTGTGCCACCCTGGGACGGCAAAAATTTGCCAGCCTTGGTCATCCTGCCGAAGAACGCCGGAATCCTGCGGTTTTCGGCACTGTCTTAGCGACATTTAACCAAGGCTAACCACCCGTGAAGGCTGCTTTTACCTGCTCTTACGGATTGGCTGGTAGACCCTGGGCATGGACATGAACTTCCCCCATGACTCAGTCCACCAAGCCAATAGCGTGCCGTTGACCCTGCGCGCATTGGATATGGACATCCTGCGTGCGCTGGCGTGCACGCCGGTCGTCTGGCGCACCGACCATTCCCCCATGGTTAATGACGCAGGCGATCCGGTGCAGATGCTGGCCGCCTGGCTGTCTGGCCTGGTGCGGGCCGACCGAGTGGTGCGGGGCAGCTTCAATCCGCACTTTGCCGACGCGCTGAACCGGTTCACCCCATCGGAACAGCATGGTCAAAATGACGTTTACCATTGTGCTTCAGTCAATCGAAAAGCCGATTGGTTACACCCCGGCCACGCGCAAAGTTGCAGTAACCAGGCCTTTTGAGGACGTGATGATCGAGAATCAGAAAATCAAACCGGCACAGGTCATCGGTCCGCTCGGCGAACCGTTAACGCTGGACAACCTGCCGGCCCCGGGCACCAAGCGCTGGGTCGTTCGTCGCAAGGCGGAGGTCGTGGCGGCCGTCAATGGCGGCCTGCTGACGATCGACGAGGTGTGCGAACGCTATGACCTGACGCTGGAGGAATTTGCCTCATGGCAGCGTGCGGTCGATCGGTCGGGCATGCCGGGGCTGCGCGTCACGCGCATCCAGCATTATCGCGATCTCTACGAGCGCCAGCAGCGCTACTGAGCTTCCCCTCCAAGCGAAACCAGAAGGGGCGCGGTCCGAAAGCGGACCGCGCCCCTTTTTGTCGCCTGTTGGCCCGGGCAGGTAATCCCGGGCCGATTGGTGCTTATTCCGCTGCCGCAGCTTCCATATCGCCCGATTCCGCGGCCTTGCGGCGCGGGGCGGCACGGCGCTTGGGCTTGGGTGCTTCGGCCTCGACCGGCGCTTCGCTGGCGCTGCCGATCGCGGGCGGCAGGATCATCGGATCGAGCGCGTTGCTGCCTTCGTCCTGTGCGGCGCGCGGCGGACGACCGCGACCGCGCAGCGTGCGGCGCGGCTTGGCATCGCCATCGCCTGCATCGGCCGCCTCGACCGGTGCCGGAGCGGCAACGGTTTCGTCCTGGCGCGCCTCGGCATCCTGACGCTGGCGGGGCTGACGCTCCGCACGTTCCTGACGCGGGGTGTCCTCGCGGCGGGCGTCCTCGCGCTCGGCGCGCGGGCGACGTTCACGCCGCTCATTGCCCTGACGATCGCTGTTCTGCCGATCCTGGCGCTGCGGATTGTCGCGGCGCTGGTTGCGGGGCTCGTCCTGCTCCTCGCCATCATCGTCCTGACCGCGCGCGTTCGCATCATCGGCCTGGTCCTGCGCATAGTTGCGCTGCCCCTGACCCTGCGGCGCGCCGTAGAGGCCATCGTCCTCGTCATCGGCGTAGTCGCCGCCAAGGTCACGGCCCTGGTCCTCGCGCGGACGGCGATATTCGTCCTGACGGGCGCGGTTGTCGGCGAGCACGCGGAAATAATGGTCGGCGAACTGCAGATAATATTCGGTGGCGACGCGGTCGCCGTTCATCTGCGCATCGTGCGCCATCTTCTTATATTTCTCGAGCATCTGCGTGGCATTGCCGCGCGCCCGGCTGTCGATCCGGTTGCCCTGATCCATGCCCCCGCCGCGACCATTGTTCTGCGGACGGTTATTGCCACGGCCGCGACGACGGCTCGTTCCACGATTGTTGTTCAAAGTTGACGCTTCCTTATCAGTCGCAAGTGTCCTGCGTGTCCTCTGCGCGTCCGTGCAGGCGCTGCCCAAAGGCGCGCCGCGCGTCCCAAGCCTTTCATCCGCTTTGAGTGGCCGTGATAAGCTGCCCGAACAAGATGATTGGGGTCAGCAAGCGTGATGGGCCCTTCGCCGGCATCAGCGTTCTTGCTGTATCGGTGGTAGCGGGTCGCCAGGCCCTTGCCAAGCGAAATATCAGGCTGAGGCCAGGCGGCGCAATATCAGGGCACGGTCATGGCCGGCCAGATCGCGGCGACATTCGACGCTGCAACCGTGTGCGACGGCGATCGCCGAGACCGCCTCGCGCTGGCTCGCGCCGATCTCGAAGATGGCGACGCCGCCATCGGCGAGCAGCGCGGGCAGGGCAGGGATCAGGATGCGATAATCGTCCAGTCCCTCGGCGCCTGCGAACAGCGCGCTGTGCGGTTCGTGCGCCATGACCTGCGGCGTCAGCACGGCGTCGGTTTCGATATAGGGCGGGTTGGCGAGGATCAGGTCGAACGCGCCGGGCAGGGCGCCGGTCCAGCCCTCCGCCCGCCAATCGCCAAGCACCATCCGCGCGCGATCCGCCAGGCCGGTTGCCTCGGCATTGGCGCGCGCGATGTCGAGCGCGGCCGCGCTGGCATCGAGCCCGATGCCCGTGGCGTGCGGAAACTCGGCGAGCGCGGCGAGCAGCAGCGCGCCCGATCCAGTGCCGAGATCGAGGATGCGCGTCGGGGCGCGGTCCGCCAGCGCTTCAACCGCCGCCTCGATCAGCGTCTCGCTGTCGCTGCGGGGGATCAGCACGGCGGGCGAGACGGCGAGCGTCAGCGTCCAGAAATCCTGCCTGCCCGTGATATAGGCGACGGGTTCATGCGCCTGGCGCCGCGCCAGCCGCTCGGCAAAGCCGGTGGGCACCGGGTCGCGCGTCCGCATCAGCAGCATCTGGCCGCGATCGATCCCGAGAGCATCGGC
This sequence comes from Blastomonas sp. CACIA14H2, assembly GCA_000503195.1. Taxonomy (GTDB): domain Bacteria; phylum Pseudomonadota; class Alphaproteobacteria; order Sphingomonadales; family Sphingomonadaceae; genus Blastomonas. The sequence continues at coordinate 7,231 of AYSC01000004.1, read as the reverse complement.
CATCAGCAGCTCGGCATCGAGCCTGGGGGTGTCGGATATTCCGGAAAGGTCCGCCGCCGCTTCGCGCAAGGCATCGGCGATCGTTGCGCTCTGCGTCATTCCCGCGAACGCGGGAATCCAGCTTGTGCGCCGGTTTTGAAAGGAAGCGGGACCCCCGCCTGCGCGGGGGTGACGTTGAGATTCGATCCCAAAAAGCTCACCCCGCCATATCCATGTTCGCGAGCCGTGCGGCCTGGTCCTCGGCGGTCAGCGCATTGATCAACTCGTTCAGCCCCCAGCCTTCAAGGATTTCGTCGAGCCGGTGCAGTGTCAGGTTGATGCGATGGTCGGTGACCCGGCCCTGCGGGAAATTGTAGGTGCGGATGCGCTCCGAGCGGTCGCCCGAACCGACCATCGACTTGCGCGCATCGGCCTCGGCAGTCGCCGCCTTGCTGCGCTCGAGCTCGTACAGCCGCGCGGCGAGCACCTTCAGTGCCTTGGCCTTGTTCTTGTGCTGCGACTTCTCGTCCTGCTGCGTCACCACCAGCCCCGAGGGGATGTGCGTGATGCGCACCGCGCTGTCGGTGGTGTTGACGTGCTGGCCGCCCGATCCCGATGCGCGATAGACATCGATGCGCAGATCATTGTCGTTGATCTGGACATCGACCTCTTCGGGTTCGGGCAGCACGGCGACGGTGGCCGCGCTGGTATGGATGCGCCCGCCGCTCTCGGTCACCGGAACGCGCTGCACCCGGTGGACGCCGCTTTCGAACTTGAGCTTGGCGAACACGCCCGATCCGTTGACCGAGGCGATGACTTCCTTGAACCCGCCGACATCGGCGGCGTTGGCCGACAGGATCTCGATCTTCCAACCCTGTTCCTCGGCGAAGCGCGTGTACATGCGCAGCAGATCGCCGGCGAACAGCGCGGCCTCGTCACCGCCGGTGCCTGCGCGGATCTCGAGCATTGCGGGGCGGTTGTCGGCGCTGTCGCGCGGCAGCAGCCTGATCGCCAAATTCTTCTCCGCAGGGGGCAGGCGCTCGCGGATGGTCTCGGACTCGGCGGCGGCGAGCTTGACGATATCGGGGTCCGATTCGCTGTCGCCGATCAGCCCTTCGAGCACCTCGAGCTCGGCGCGCAGGCGGCGAACCTCGGCGGCGGCGCGGGCCACGGGCTCGAGCTCGGCATAATCCTTCGCGGTCTGGACGAATTCGTCGCCGACCAGCGTTCCCGAGGCCATCAGCGCCTGCAACTTGCCGAAGCGCGCCTCGATCTGCGCGATCCGTTCACCGGAAATCCGGGTCATTCCTGTTTCTCCCCCCGAGTTTCCACCCAGTCTGGCAGCGCGAATCCGCACGCTGAACCGCTGCTTGTCGGCAGTATAACGGCATTTGTCATGCTGTGTGCCATCAAACCGTTGATATACCGTTCAACAACGTCTCGACCCTGGCGTGCAATTCACTTCCCGGTGCAGAACGAATATTGGCCTTGGCCCGATCACCATCGTGCTGGAAGGAAATCAGCACTTTGGCGTCTATCCTTGCCGCCTTGTCGTAACGCTTGCGCGGCGATCCGGTGGCGATCATGTCGGCCGAAATGCCCGCGTTGCGCAGCCACGCCTGGGCGGCGGTCGCCTGGCCCAGCGCGCGATCGTCCTCGACCGCGATGATCACCTCGAGCCCGACATCGCGGTCCGAGATGTCGCAGAGCATCGCCAGCCGCTCGATTCCCGCCGCCCAGCCGACGGCAGGGGTCGATGCTCCGCCCAGATTCTCGATCAGCCCGTCATAGCGGCCGCCGCCGAGCACCGTGCCCTGCGCGCCCAATCGGTCGGTGACGAATTCGAACGCGGTATGGCGATAATAATCGAGCCCGCGCACCAGCCGTGCGTTGCGCTTCCAGGCGACGTCGGCCGCATCGAGCCCGCTGGTCACCCTGTCGAAGAACGCGGCAGCCTCGTCGGTGAGGAAGGCATCGATATCGGGCGCGGCATCGGCGATCGGGCGGTCCTGCGGCTCCTTGCTGTCGAGGATGCGCAGCGGATTGCGCTCGAGCCGATCCTGCGATTCCTGCGAGAGATTGCCTTTATGCGCCTGAAAGTGCTCGATCAGCGCGGCGCGCCAGGCATCGCGGCTGGCGGCATCGCCCAGCGTGTTGAGCTGGAGCGTCACGCCTTCGCTGATGCCGAGTTCGCGCAGGATCTGGTCGGCCATGACCAGCAGCTCGACATCGGCCTGGGGTTCGCCCGCGCCGATGATCTCGGCATCGATCTGGTGGAACTGGCGATAGCGGCCCTTTTGCGGGCGCTCGTAGCGGAACAGCGGACCGTGCGTGGCGAGCTTGATCGGCGCATATTGCTGCCAGCCGTTGGTCAGATACGCGCGGACCAGCCCGGCGGTGAATTCGGGGCGCAGCGTCAGCGAATCGCCGCCGCGGTCGTCGAACGTGTACATTTCCTTCGACACGACATCGGTGGTCTCGCCGAGCGAGCGGGCGAAGACCGACGTCGCTTCGAACACCGGCATTTCGACGCGGCGGAAATTGTACAGACGGCGTACGCGCTCGAAAGTCTCGACGACATGGCCGAACCGTTCCTGATCTTCGCCGAATATGTCCTGCGTCCCGCGGATCGCGCCTGGTGTTTTGATCTTGCCCATAGTCCGCCGCCATTAACGACTTTTTGAGGCGACGCCAAACCGGCGGGTGCATTTTTTTGGCAGCCGTGTTTATGGTGCGGAAAACACGCACGTATCAAAGGGTCCTGAAATTGCGTCATTTCATCGCTTCCACCGCCATCGTACTCGCCCTGCTGGCCATCCCTGCCGCCGCGCAGAACAGCAAGCCCCAGCCGGTGCCGGTCGCCGATCTGGTGCCCGACGCGCGTGACACGGCCTTTCCCGGCGTGATGACGCTTGAGGTCGATGCGACCGATGTCGATCGCGCGATCTTCAGCATGAAACAGACCATCCCCGTGCCCGACAATGCCCGATCGGCGGGGCGGTTCACGCTGCTCTATCCGCAATGGCTCCCCGGCAATCACGCGCCGCGCGGCGAGATCGAGAAGCTGGCGGGCCTCAAGTTCAGCTCCGGTGGCAAACCGCTCGCCTGGCGGCGCGATTCGCTCGACGTCAACGCGTTCCATCTCACCCTGCCCAAGGGCGTGCGCGAGGTCGTCGCGGAGTTCCAGTTCGTCAGCCCCACCGCCAGCAACCAGGGCCGCGTGGTCGTCGCGCCCAGGATGATGAACCTGCGCTGGAACAACGTGTCGCTCTACCCGGCGGGCTATTTCACCCGCAACATCCCGGTCGATGCGACGGTCACCTGGCCCGCGGGCTGGCAGGCGGGCAGCGCGATGCGGCCCAAGCGCACCACCGGCAATAGGATCGCCTATGAACGCGTCGATTACGACACGCTGGTCGACAGCCCGGTGTTCGTCGGCGCGCATTTCAAGAGCTGGCCGCTGTCGGACAAGGTGACGCTGAACGTCGTCGCCGATGCGCCCGAGTATCTTGCCGCCACCCCCGACCAGATCGAGGCGCACAAGCGGCTGGTCGCGGAGGCCGAGCATCTGTTCGGCGTCCGCCATTACGATCGTTACGACTTCCTGCTGTCGCTGTCCGACGAGATGAGCGGCATCGGGATCGAGCATCATCGCAGCAGCGAGAATGGCGTCGGAACCGGCTATTTCACCGACTGGGCCAAGGGGCCGGGATCGCGCAACCTGCTGCCGCACGAGATGACGCACAGCTGGAACGGCAAGCACCGCCGTCCGCAGGGCATCTGGGCGCCCGATTTCCGCACGCCGAGCCGCGATGACCTGCTCTGGGTCTATGAAGGACAGACCCAGTTCTGGGGCTATGTCCTCGGCGCGCGATCGGGGCTGTTCACCTATCAGGACACGCTCGATGCCTTTGCCAGCATCGCCGCCGGGCTCGACCGCCGGGCAGGGCGCGACTGGCGTCCGCTGGTCGATACCACGCACGATCCGATCATCGCCGCGCGCCGCCCCAAGGGCTGGACCAGCTATCAGCGCAGCGAGGACTATTACAACGAGGGCATGATGATCTGGCTCGAGGCCGACCAGATCATCCGCCGCGAATCGGGCAATGCCCGCTCGCTCCAGGATTTCGCGCGCAGCTTCTTCGGCGGACGCGAGGGCGACTGGGGCGTGGTGACCTATGAACTGCCCGATGTCATCGCGGCGCTGAACGCGGTGCAGCCCTATGACTGGCAGGGCTTCTTCCAGACCCGCGTGTTCGAGGTGACGCCCGAAGTCGGCAAGCAGGGTTTCGTGCTGGGCGGCTATGAACTGGTCTATGGGCCCGAAGCGAGCAATTTCATCCGCTCGGGCGAAGCGGCATCGGGCACGACCGATCTCAGCCATTCGATCGGCCTGGTCGTCGAGAAGGACGGCAAGATCGCGCAGGTCATGTGGGGCAGCCCGGCCTTTGGGGCGGGCATGACCGTCGGTGATCAGATCACCGGGGTGGCCGGGCGCGACTATTCCGGCGAGGCGCTCAAGGCGGCGGTCGCGGCGACGACGACCACAGGCACGGTCGACCTGCTGGTCAAGCGCGGCAAGAGATACCGCGAAACCGCACTTTCCTATCGCGGCGGCTTGCGCTATCCGGCGCTCCGCAAGACGGGGCAGGGCGAAACCGGCCTTGATCGCCTGCTTGCGCCGCAAACCCGCTGAATGCTGAAGGAACGGGCAGCACGTTCTTGCGGGGATAACAGAACAAAGGCACCCAACTTCATGCTTATCAAAGAAATTCCGATCGGCAAGAACCCGCCGAACAATGTCAACGTGATCATCGAGGTGCCCACGGGGGGCGAACCGGTGAAATACGAGTTCGACAAGGATTCGGGCGCGCTGTTCGTCGACCGCATTCTGCACACGCCGATGCGCTATCCCGCCAATTACGGCTTCATCCCGCACACGCTGTCGCCCGATGGCGATCCGCTCGACGCGCTGGTGGTGGCCCGTTCGCCGTTCATGCCCGGATCGGTCGTGCGCGCGCGCCCGATCGCGGTGCTCAACCTGGAAGACGAACATGGCGGCGACGAGAAGGTCGTCTGCGTGCCCGATACCGCGACTTTCCCTTATTATACCGATGTGCGCGAGAAGGAGGACATGCCCGACATCGTCTTCGCGCAGATCGAGCATTTCTTCACCCACTACAAGGATCTCGAGACCGAGAAATGGGTGCGAATCGGCAAATGGGGCGATGCCGAAGAGGCGCGGCGCATCATCTCCGAGGCGATCGAGCGCGCGCAGGCCGCAAAGTAGGCCGGCCGGTCATGGTGCTTCGGATCGCAGCCTTTCGTCGCGCAGCCCGGGTGGCGGCGCTCGGGGCTGCGATCCTCGCACTTTCCGCCTGCGCCACGCCCGAGGCGCGCACCCGAGCGGCGCTGGAGCGCACCGGCCTCAGCCGCCCGGTCTCCGCCTGCATGGCCAGCCGCATGGTCGACCGTCTGTCGCTGGCGCAGCTGCAGCGGCTGGGCCGACTGGGCAAGCTGCAACAGGCGGGCAATTTCGATGAATTCCTGCGTCGTACCAGGGCGTTGGGCGATCCGGAGATCCTGGGCGTCGTGAGCTCGTCGGGGCTCATTTGCGCGGTGCGCAACTAGCGAACGAAAATCCGCCACGCCACGTTGGTTTCAAGGGTTTCCTTTGCCGCGCGTCTATGCTTTAGCGCCCGCACATACGTTCATCGACCGATTAACGGTCGGGTTTGGACCGAAATCGAGTCGTCCGCCCGGCCACATCAGAAAGGCATGGGAGCCCTCATGAACATCCACGAATATCAGGCCAAGGAACTGCTCGCGAAATATGGCATCGGCATCCCGGCCGGCCATGCCGCGCTGACCGTCGACGAAGCCGTCGCAGGCGCCGAAAAGCTGCCCGGGCCGCTCTATGTCGTCAAGGCGCAGATCCACGCAGGTGGTCGCGGCAAGGGCAAGTTCAAGGAGCTGGGCGCGGATGCCAAGGGCGGCGTGCGCCTCGCCAAGTCGCTCGACGATGTGCGCAAGGATGCGGGCGAAATGCTCGGCAACACGCTGGTCACCATCCAGACCGGCGATGCCGGCAAGCAGGTCAACCGCCTGTACATCACCGACGGCGTCGATATCGCTGCCGAATATTATCTGTCGATGCTGGTCGACCGCAAGACCGGCCGCGTCGCGATGATCGTCTCGACCGAAGGCGGCATGGACATCGAGCAGGTCGCGCACGATACGCCCGAGCGCATTACCACGATCACCATCGATCCGGCCCAGGGCTTCATGCCGCACCATGGCCGCGCCGTGGCCTTCGCGCTCAAGCTTTCGGGTGACCTCAACAAGCAGGCCGCCAAGCTGGCGCAGCAGCTGTACACCGCGTTCATGGACCTCGATTGCGCGATGCTCGAGATCAACCCGCTGGTGGAAACGAAGGACGGCAAGCTGCTCGTCCTCGACACCAAGATGAGCTTCGATTCGAACGCGCTCTATCGTCACCCCGATGTCGAGGCGCTGCGCGACGAGACCGAGGAAGACCCGATGGAGGTCGAAGCGAGCAAGTACGACCTCGCCTATATCAAGCTCGACGGCGATATCGGCTGCATGGTCAACGGCGCGGGCCTCGCCATGGCGACCATGGACATCATCAAGCTGAACGGCATGTTCCCCGCCAACTTCCTCGATGTCGGCGGCGGCGCGAGCAAGGAAAAGGTGACCGCAGCGTTCAAGATCATCCTGTCCGATCCGGCGGTGAAGGGCATCCTTGTCAACATCTTCGGCGGTATCATGAAGTGCGACATCATCGCCGAGGGCATCGTTGCGGCTGCCAAGGAAGTGAACCTGTCGGTGCCGCTGGTCGTGCGGCTCGAGGGTACCAACGTGCAGCAGGGCAAGGACATCCTGGCCAATAGCGGCCTGCCGATCGTCAGCGCCGACAATCTGGGCGATGCCGCCGAGAAGATCGTCGCGCAGGTCAAGCAGGCGGCTTGATAGCACCATCACACCCTCTCCCTTGACGGGAGAGGGTTGCGAAGACTTGGTGAGCGGAACGCGAACCTAGTCGAAGCTGGGAGAGGGTGAGTGCGCTGCGCTTGCGCCCAGCACTGGCCCTCTCCAATTCCGACTAGGCAGCGGCGCTGCCAAGTCTTCATATCCTCTCCCGTAAAGGGAGAGGATGGGCTGAATGCCACCACTTGACGTTTACGTGAACGGAAACTAGATAGCGTTCACGATCATTAGGGAAGGAAGCGCC